>CAYZXQ010000073.1:0-7742 GCA_964482465.1 uncultured Nigerium sp.
CGGGGCCGGTTCGGTTTTCCGGTTGGTTCCTTCGCGAACGCGCTGCCTACTGCCTGCATGGCCGATCCGGCCCGGCGTGCGGCCTCGAACTGACCCGTGTGCTGAGCAGAGCATTGCGGGCCGCTCCTGGCCCGGCGAACCCTTGTCTCCTGAGACCCCGTTCGAAGCGCGGCGTCATGCCCCGTACACCAGGTCGAAGGACCCTGCTGGAGACGGAAGTCCCGCCTCATCCACGAGTTGGGCAGGGACCGCGTCCCCCTCCGCAACCCTGGGCGCGAACCGGGCAGTGGGCCCGGTTGCCTCGCAACCGAGCCCACCTGGACATCATCTGCCGGGCTGAGCCACGGCGTCCGGACCCTCCTTACCGGCGCGGACCCATCCCCTGGCCACCCCAGCCGGCGCCGGCTCCGGCTCCGGCACCGGACCGCGGACCCATGCCCGCGCCCGTGTGGGTCAGCGGTGCGCCGGACTTTGCGGCCTCGAACGCCTTCAAGTGCTGCTCGGAGCCCCGCAGCAGGTTGGTCCAGACCCGGTTGACGTCCGGCTCGGACGTCTCGGCCTGCACCCGCTTCAGATCCGCGATGTCGGCCTGCTCGATGGCGATGCCGACGCCGTAGGCGTCCGCGAGCGACTTCCCGCCCTGGGCCATGAGGCGGTCGTACATCTCCTGCAACTCGGGCTCGGCGTAGGTGCCGGCGGGCTTGTCGCGGGAGGGGTCTGCGACGCCGTACCGCGCGAGCAGGACGCCCACCGCGTCGAAGTGCTGCTGCTCCGAGCGGACGATGTTCGCGAACGGCAGCGCGTTGTCGTACTTCGCCGCCAGTGCCGCGTAGACGTCGCGGGCGAGCCGCTCCTCCTCGCGCATCCAGGCGAGGTCGGCCGCGAGTCGCTCGGTCGCGACGGCGGGGGTGGCGGACGCCGCGGGCACCGGCCAGCGCGGTCCGGGCGTGACGGGCGGTGCGGCGAGCGCCTGGCCCGCGAAGGCGATGGTCCCCACCACGGCTCCGGAGATGCCTAGCGCGATGGCCGACGTGGACGTGCGGTTCATGATGACCTCCTTGGTCGGAATCTCTCGATCTCTGACCTTGACGCTACGGCCGCTCCGTGAAGCTCCCAGCGGCGCGCCTGTGAAGCCTCTGTGAACCTCGACCCGCTCGTGACAACGGGTTCGCGCCCCGGACCTACCGGAACAGCCCCGGGACGTTCATCGCCGCCATGTACCCCGCGACGAGCACCAGCATCACGACGAACGCCAGGGTGAGGTTCCGCGGCGACACCCGCTGGGTCACGCGGGCACCCAACAGCGACCCGACGACGGCGAACACCGAGAACCCCAGGATCACCGGCCAGTCGAACGTCACCCCGCTCCCCAGCCGCGCGGCGAGCGCCGTGGCGCTGTTGATCGAGATGACCAGCAGGGACGTCCCGACCGCTCTCGGCATCGGCAGTCCCAGCACCAGCACCAGCGCGGGCACGACCGCGAAGCCGCCGCCCACCCCGAAGAACCCCGTGAGCAGCCCGACCCCCGTCGCGGCCAGCACCACCCGCCATGCCTGCGGCGACAGCCTGCGCTTGCCGGCCGAGCCCGCGGGGGCGCGTCCGGACGCCGCCTCCTCCGTCCCAGCGAGGGTCGCGGGGCTGGACACCTCGTCCGTCCCAGCCAGGGTTGCGTGACCGGACGCCGCCTCCTCCGTCCCAGCGAGGGTTGCGGGGCTCGACGGCACCTCGTCCGTCGCCGCGGGGCTCGCGGGGCCGGACGCCGGCGTCCGCCGCGTGCGACGCCACATCAGGAACGCGACGACGAACATCAGCATCGAGAACGCCGACAACAGGACGGTGGGCTCCACGCCCGCGGCCAGGCGGGCACCGATGATCGAGCCGACCACGCCGAGCACGCCGAACACGAGGCCGCGCGCCACCTGGACGTTGCCCTTGCGGTAGTGGGGAATCGCCCCGATCAGCGCGGTCAAGCCGACGATGATGAGCGACCCGGTTGTCGCGGCCCGCGGGGTCTGGCCGAGCAGGTACACCAACGCCGGGACCGTCAGAATCGACCCGCCGCCGCCCAAGCTCCCCAGGGCCAGCCCGACAAGCAGCCCGAGCGGGACGACCCAGAGGAGTTCCATCAGCGGGGTTCGCGCCCCGTGACGACCGGACCGCCCTGGATGATCCAGGCCTGCGTCCCGCCGTTGACGCTGATCGCGTCGTAGCCCGCAGCCTCGAGCACGGACGCCCCCACCTTGCTCCGGTTGCCGGAGTGGCAGATCACGTAGACCGGCCCGTCGTTGGGCACCTCGGCCTTGCGGATCGGCAACTGCGCGAGCGGGATCAGCACGGCGCCGGGGACGTGCCCGTCGACATATTCCCTGGGCTCCCGGACGTCCACGATGACGAACTCGGGGGTGTACTGCGCCTTGAAGTCAGCGGCGTTGATGGTCTTCACGAGGGAATCCTCTCAGGTCGGATGGGTGGTCGGCAGAACTGTGATGTGCGGGTTGCCGCGGACGCCGCGGGCTGCGATTGGGTGCGTCCGGCGCCAGGCCGCACGCCCGGACGGTCCCTGCGCGGGACGGTCCGGACGCACGGACTCACGCGGAGACGGCGGCGATGGCGTTGTAGCCCCCCAGGACGTCGGAGACGTCGGTGAAGCCGTGGAGCCGCAACCAGCTCGCGCCCACGCTGGAGCGGTAGCCCCCGGCGCAGTGCAGCAGGACCGGACGGGCGGCGTCCAACTCCGCGAACCGCTGGGGGAGCTCGGCGAGCGGGATGTGCCGGGCACCCTCCACGACGCCGTTCACCAGCTCGCCCACGTTGCGGATGTCGACCAACTGGACATCGGCGTCCTTGATCGCGTCGTACATCTGCGTGGCGGTGAGCCGGCTGGCGTGCTCGGAATCCTCGGGGTGCTCGACGAGGTAGCGCTCGACCTGCGGCAGGTAGCCGATGCAGTGGTCGAAGCCGATACGCGCCATGCGCAGGGCGGTCTCCTGCTCCTGGCCGTCCTCGGCGACGACCACGAACGGCGTGGACGGCTCGATCACCATGCCCGCGGTCTCGGCCATGCGCCCGCCGAAGCCGACGTTGATCGACCCGGCCAAGTGGCCGGCGGCGAAGTCCATGGGGTCGCGGGAATCGAGGATGACGGCTCCGGACGCCAGCGCGGCGGCCACCTGCTCGGCGTCCAGCCCCGGGACCGTCAACCCGACCGGACGGAGCTGCCGATCCAGGCGGTTGGCCACCGCATCGTGCACGAAGTAGGCGGGCGCGGACGGCTGGCCCTCGGTGACGATGTCGACGAACGCCTCCTCCGACATGGGCTGGCAGGCGTAGTTGAACAGCCGCTGCTGGCCGATCGTGGACACCCGCTCGACCGACAGGTTCTTGCCGCACGCCGACCCGGCGCCGTGGGCGGGGTAGACGCGGACGGCGTCCGCCAGCCCCATGAGCTTGTGCTGGATCGAGTGGTAGAGCTGCGAGGCCAACTCCGCCTGGCTGACGCCGATGGACGCGAGCAGGTCGGGACGCCCGACATCGCCGATGAACAGCGCGTCGCCGGTGAGGACGCCGTAGGGCACCTCGTCGTCGGCGTGCTCATAGACGACGATGCTGATCGACTCCGGCGTGTGACCCGGCGTGGCCATGATCTCGAGGGTGACGTCGCCGAGGCCGATCCGCTCGCCGTCGGCCAGCGGACGGAACTCGAACTCGGGCTGCGCGACATCGCCGTAGCCGATCCAGGCGCCGGTCGCCTCGGCGAGTTCGAGGTGCCCGGACACGAAGTCCGCGTGGAAATGCGTGAGGATCACGCCCTCGATCGTCAGTCCCTGGGCGCTGGCGTCCGCGAGGTACTCCTCGATGTCGCGGCGGGGATCGACAACGACGGCTCGTCCGGTGGACTCGTCGCCGACCAGGTAGGACGCCTGCGAGAGGCACTCGAGGTAGTACTGGGTGAAGCGCATGAGGTCTCCTCGGTGAGGTGTGGGCGGCACGCCCCGACGGGTGCTGACACCTCAACGATATATACCCCCGGGGGTATATGCAACCGATCGATTCCGCCCCCGGACGCCCCCGCTCGCTCTCCTCGTAGCGAGGGCACGGACGCCCGCGTCCGGGCTCCGCGGGGACCCTCTCGCGCGGCGGCCGGACCCTTGAGCGCGTGCGGACGCGAGACGCCGGAAGGGGCCGTTGAGAAGCACCGGTACACTCGGCACCTGAATCGCATGCGTTCACGGGGCGGCCCCACCGCCGACGCATGAAGGGGGACCGCGATGACCACAGCCACCCGGACCACGACCGCCTGGACGCGACGCCCCGGACGCCTGGCCCTGGGCTTGGTGACCGCAGCGGCGCTCTTGACCGCCTGCACGCCCGGACCGTCCGGCGCACCGACCCCGAGTGAATCCGCGACACCGAGCGAGTCGGCGTCCGCGTCGGTCAGCCCCACGCCGTCCGAGACGCCATCGGCGACCCCGAGCCCCACGACCACATCCACCCCGACCCCCACGCCGACCTCCGGCATTCCCTCGCGCACCGCTCCCCCGCTCAGCGCCGCGTCCCTGACGCCCGAACAGCAGGCCGAGTTCGGGCCGTGCTTGGGCCAGACGGTGTCCCCGGGCTCGGGCGGCCCGTGCGCGGCGCTGGTCGTCAAGCACCTCAAGGACGAGGGCTTCTACCCCTGGTCGCTCACCAAGTCGATCACCGTGGCGGGCGCGAACGCGATCCTCAACTACCAGCGGTCCCGCGGGCTGCCGGCCAACGCGCGGGTGGGCGAGCAGACGTGGTTGGCGCTGGCGACCAAGCTGCCCGCGCTCCCCGAGATCATCCCGGACGCCTGCAAGACCGAGGGCGTCGTCCTGTGCGTCGATCAGGCCCACCGCAAGCTGTCCTACGTCAAGGACGGCACCGTCGTGAAGGCGATCCCGGTGCGGCTCGGCGGCTGGGCGGACCATCCGAAGACCAAGGTGTGGCGGGTCTTCGCGACCGCCAACGGCACCTACAGCGTGTACAAGAAGATGGTCAGCCCGCCCTCGGAGAACTACGGCGCGGGAGCGATGCCCTACTCGGTCATGTTCGACCCGAACATGTACGTGCACTACTCCTCGGGGTTCCGGAGCGTGGGCTACGCCAAGTCCAGCCACGGCTGCGTGAACGTCGGCAGCCTCGAGGATGCCAAGTGGTTCTACGCCAACACCCCCATCGGCGCGAAGGTCGTCGTCTTCTGATCGGTGCCGGACGCCGCGGCGTCCAGTCCCTGCGCGGGTGCGCGCGTGCTTGGATGCAGTCCCGGAGGCCCCGCTCGCCACGTCCGGTCCCTGCGCGGGTGCACGCGTGGGCGCGTGAAAGCGTTCTGACCTGCCGGCGTGTGGGCGGTTCGTCCCAGGTGACGCCGATGAGGGGCGCCGACTAGGGAACCGCTGATCAATGCTTGTTCTTGGGGAGGACGGGTCGGGCGAGATGAGCCATAACCACGAGATCGTGGGCTCGTCTTGACCATGCGGGCCCAGATCGAGGGGGTTCGGATTGGCCGATCCGGGCCGCCGCAGCTGATTGATCAGCGTTTCCCTAGGCCGTGTGGCGAGAGTCGCTGTGGGGCGACTCGGACGCGGGGGTCTCCATCGCCGCGTGGACCCGTTCGATCATCGCGATCCGCTGGGCGACGGACGCCGTGGCGGGGGCCTGGATCTTGATGCCGCGGTAGGTCTCGCGTCCTGACGCCGCGGCGACGCACGCCGCGACGCGGGCGGCGGTGAGCCAGCTCGTGGGCTCGTCCGGGGCGAGGGGAAGGTGGGCGTCCGCCCAGGCGGGGCCGTAGACCGTGGCGTCCGGGCCCGCGCCGGAGAACATGAGACCGCCGAGACGACCGGCAGCGACCAACGCCGCGACGTGCCGGCGGGGGGTGTCGGGGTCGTGGGTCTCCACGACGGAGCGTCCCCAGTTGACGGTGATGCGGATCGGGGTGTCGGCGACGGCCGCGAGCTCGTCGGCGAGGTCGAGGAACCTCTTCTCGCCCGGTCCGGCGCCGGAGCCCGCGTCGCAGTGCTCGACGACCAGCTCGAGGCCGGCGTCCGCGACCTCGGGGAGCAGCGCGTCCAGGGACCGGGCGAAGGCGTCCCGATCGGCGTGGTCCGTGGGGGCGGAGTGCACCTGGAGGCGCCGGACGAGCCGAGCGCCGGCGTCCGCGTGCAGGGCGTCGACGGCGGCCAGGATCTCTCGGACGAAGGCCAGCGCGGCGGCGCGACCCGCGGCGTCCGGAGACGCCAGACCGAAGTGGGGATCGGCGGCTAGCCGTCCCATGGTGGCGGGGATGGCGGTCACGACCGACTGGTCGAAGCGCCCGCGGAGCTGCGCGGCGAGCCAGGCGGGATCGGCGTCGAGGGCGGCGCGGTAAGGGATTTCGATGCCCGTCACCCAGGCGGGCAGGTGAGCGTAGAACGCCTCCTGTCCGGGCCGGTCGGCGGGCACGGCGGCGTACGCGCCGACGATGACGGGGACGGTCACAGGGTGCCTTTCGAGCGGATCCGGGGGTACCGATCATGCCCGCGGGGGCTCGGCACGTCCACCGGGGGCCGGCGCACGTCCTAGGCTGGCGGCGTGCCGGAGGACTTCCTGATCGCGACAAACCCCGAGCCCGGGACGTCGCTGCCCTACCTGCTGCGGGTGCCGCTGCCTGGGCGGGCGGTGGTGCTGAAGGCGAAGGAGCCCTGGCCGCGGACCGCCAAGGTCTACTGCCACCGCGCCGAGTGGCCCGCGGACGCCGACGTGGTCGAGCGGGTGCCCACGCGCTCGTGCGTGCAGCGGGGCGCGGCCATCGACCTCGTGCTCGACCGCGGGCGCGAGAACCGGTCGCAGTTCGTCTTCACCACCGCGCGCGGCCGCGAGGCGATCTTCTGGCAGACGGCGCGGACCGCCAAGCAGGCGCGTCCGGGGGTGCGGACGCCGCAGGCGCGGGCGTCCGGGTTGGCGAGTTTCGAGATCGTGGTGGACGTCCACGAGCGTTACGCCTGGACGTTCCGGGACGAGCAGGTCACGACCGTCCGGCGTCCGCTGCCCGCGGGGGACTACGCCGTCGAGCGCGACGGGCGGGTCCTGGCGGCGGTGGAGCGGAAGTCGTTGGCGGACCTCGTGAGCACGGTGACCGGCGGCAAGCTGCGGTACGTCCTGGCGGCCTTGGCCGACCTGCCGCGCGCGGCGCTCGTGGTCGAGGACCGCTACTCCGCCGTGTTTGCGCTCACCCACCAACGGCCGGCGACGATCGCCGACGCGATCGCCGAGGCGCAGGCGAGGTTCCCGGGGGTGCCGATCATCTTTGCCGAGACCCGCGCGCTGGCGCAGCAGTGGACCTATCGGTTCTTCGGCGCGTGCCTGTCGGAGCTCGCGGACGCCGAGGACGTCCGCGAGCGCGTCGCCGACCTCGCGAGCGGTCCGGAGCTGCCGCCGCGGGTGACGTCCACCGCGGAGATTCGAGCGTGGGCGCTGGCGCAGGGATTCGCGGTGTCCGCGCGCGGCGGATGGTTGCCCGCGGACGTCCGGGCGGCCTACGACGCCGCCAACGGCTGATCCCGCGCGGGCGGTCGTCGGGGGATGGAGGGTCCTGGGGTGGGGCGTCCCGGGGCACCCTGACAGGTCCGGGGCGTTGACATCAAGGCGTGGGCGTCACCCGGGCGTCCCGACTGCGGGGCCCGGCCCTCTCCGGGCCTGTCGTGTGGGACACAAAGGCGTGAGCGTCACCCGGCCGTCCCGAC
>CAYZXQ010000073.1:7842-11388 GCA_964482465.1 uncultured Nigerium sp.
GTCGTGTGGGACACAAAGGCGTGAGCGTCACCCGGCCGTCCCGACGAGGGAACGGCCGGATGGACTCGTCGCGCCCGGCACCGACGCTCGACGGCGCCGCTCGCACTCACCGTGGCGGGCGCTTCTGTGCGCCCACGAGGGTGTGGACAAGTCCCGGGACGCTGCGGAAGAAGCCCAAGCCCGTGGCAGGATGGCGACAACCACCCCGGGAGGACCCATGCGCATCCCCGCACTCGCCCTAGCCACCACGCTGCTCGCCCTCGCCGGATGCGCTCCGGCCACCACACCCACCCCCACCCCCATACCGACCTTCCGCTGCACCCCCGAAACCGGCGGCACCGACTACCAGTGCACCGAACACGACTTCACCCAAATGCAAGCGAAAGAAGCCGCCTACACCGAAGCCGAACGCGTCCTCCGCGCCTTCATCGCCGAAGACAGCCGCATCACCTTCCACAGCACCGAAGCCGCCCCCAGCGACCTCATGAAGACACTCATCGTGGGACCCATGCTGGAGAAGAAGGTGTCGGCCTATGCCGCGCTACGCGAACAGGGGTTCTCGGGAGGCATCGGCGACACCACTCTCTCCTGGACGAAGCGATCGGCTGGGACAACGAAAGCCGCCTCCGTGGTGGCCCTGGAAGCGTGTATCGACGGCACTCACGTCCAGGTCAAGAAGGGAGAAGCCGTCGTCGGCTCGGGACGGGCCATTCGTGCCGTCTACTTCTTCGAACGAGACGCAGGACTACTCAAGATCGCGGATCTGCAAGGAAGGGAAGTTGCCGCATGCTGAGGGCACGCCTTCTTCCCATCGCGCTAGTGCTCGTAACCTTCCTGGTGGCGAATCCAACCCGAACTGCCGCTCTGGATTGCCCCCCAGGGCAGCAGGCTGCGTTGATTACCTCCTCCAAGGCCTGTGCCATGGACGCAGATCTCAGCATCACCATGGTCGCCAAAGTCGAGTGCCGGACGACCTCGTATCAGTGCCGCAGGGTGACCACGCAGGCCGACCGGGAGGCGGCGATGACAGCCCGGGCGGTCCGGTGGGCGACGTGCGCTGTGCAGATCCTGGGACGACCGTCGCCCGCGGACAGCGGGAACCGGCGGCCTCAGACCAACGCGCGCAGAGCCGCAGCGACGGCGTCCGGGGCCTCGAACGGAACCAGATGACCGCTGTCCACGAGAGTGATGTCGACACCGAGCGCTTCGGCCATGGCCCAGGCGTCCGACTCCGACATCATCGGGTCCGCCACGCCGTGCACCACGACGGCGGGCACGGATAGCCCGCGCAGGACGTCCAGCCGGTCGGGTCGGGTGGCCATCGCCCGTTGTGCCCACGCGATTCCGTCCGTGGGCGCCGATCCCAGCCACTCGGCGACGCGCTCCTCCAGTTCGGGAGACTCCGCGCGGGTGTGCGCCCCCAGCAGACGTTCGAGCATCGGAGCGACCAACTCCGACGCCGGCGCCCCGCCCTCCGCGCGGTCGGCCATGGCGAGGCGGTTGGCACGGGCTTCGTCGTTGTCCGCGGAGGCCTTGGTCCCCACGAGCCCGATGCCTGCGAGGCGCTCGGGCACCGCAGCGGCCACGGCGAGCGCCGCGTAGCCACCCATCGAGTTGCCCGCGACCGAGAAGCGGTCGACACCCGCGGCGTCCAACCCCGCCACCACCGCGGCGGCGTAGGCCTCCAGCGTCGCCTCGGGCAGCAGCGGCGACGCCCCGAACCCCGGCGGGTCGACCGTGATCGCGCGCCCGTCGAGGGCCGCCGCGACCCCCGCCCAGATGCGGGCGTCGAAGGGGAAGGGTGCGAGCAGCACCAGCGGTTGCGCGACCGGAACGGGCGGGAACGTGAACGCGAGCGTGGCCATGTCCCACTGTGACACGAAAGGCGACGGCCGCGAACCCCCTCGCCCACGCAAAACCGGGCGACGGGAGCCGCCGGCGGGTGGGTTAGGGAGCCACGAAGGCCTTTTCCCGCTTCTCGATCCGCTCAGCACCCTGAATTGAGGCCCATTTCGGGAACGAAAAGCGGCTAAGGGCCTTCACCCCGCTCATACCCACCCTGGGGCGGCTCGCCGCTACACGAAACGCACGTCGGCATCGAGCTTCGGCAGCTCGACGAAGGTCCGTCCGGGGGCCATGGCCAGCGGGCGACCGTCGTCCAGGACGAAGGCGAACGGCTCCTGGACCGCGCCCTTCGTCCACGTGCCGGTGACGTACGTGCCTCCGTGGGCATACACGAACGTGCCGTTGGAATTGATGATGTCGTGGACCGGATCCGCCTCGCCGTCGCCATCGAAGAGCTTGGCCGTGCGTTGCGTGGCCCGGATCACCAGGATGTTGTCCGTCGTGACCCGCGCCTTGTCGGCGAGCACATGGGGCCCCCACGGCATGCTGCGCAGGTAGGTGCTCGACTTGGCATCCCACGTGTAGACCATGTCGTAGGTGCTGCCCTTCTTCCACGGCACCCGGACTGTGGGCGCCGGACGGCCGGACGCCGTCGACACCTCGGCGTCGGTCCGGGCGAACGGGAAGTACAGCCGCGACGGTCCGGAGGCGAAGCGCGTCGGCTGCTTCGCCAGCGCCTCCGGATGACACACGACCGCACGGTCGTAGTACTTCTTGCCCTGGTAGGTGCGCACGCGCGACTGGTCGAGCGAGTACGAGCCCGTCGCCTTCGACGCCATGTAGGTGTGATCGCCGTCCACGAACTCCGAGAAACTGGCGATGTAGTTCACCACCCATCCCGACGCGCCGGTGCTGCCGATGACGCCGCTCATCGGCGACAGCAGCGGCACGTCCACGGGACGCATCGACCGCACCGGCGCCACCGCTGGCGCGTACGTGGAGTGAAACACCGGCACCAGGCGCGTGGCGCTCTGGCCCAACGCGTCCGGGTAGCCCTCCAACTCCACGAACACCACGTCGGCATCGTTGATGCCCAGCTGCGGGTGCTCGTTCTTGTTGTCCGGGACCTTCACCGCGACCACCGCCCGGCGCGCCGCCGCCGGATCGGTCAAGGGGCGGCCGGTCAGCGGCCAGCGTGGCACGTCCGGGACGATCGGCGTCGAGGCGGACGCCGTGGGCGTCCGGCTCGCGGCGGATGAGGGGGCCGGGGACGGCGACGGCGCGGAGCACCCCGTCAGCGCAACGCCAGCGGCACCGAGCGCCCCCAGCAGGACGCTCCTGCGGTCGATTCCGGTCATGATTCCCCCTCTGTCTGTGACGGCATTGTCCATCCTCTCGCGTTGAGACGCGATGTCCGGAGGGCGCGCCGGGTGTGGGACGCCCGCGCCCCGCTCGGGTCCGCCGGAACGACCGCGCCGACACGTCCGACCACACCAGTCGCCCCGCACCGCAGGACAACCAACACCCCGCCCGAGGCGGCCGAAACAGCCGCTGCGCCCTCCGGCGCCCTGCACCGCAGGCTCAAAGGGCACCCGCTCGGGTTCGGCGGATCACCGACACCCCCGCCCCGGACCCTTCGAGCACCGCGGGCACGCCCTGGCCGCAGCGGTCGCGTCAGCTAGGGAACCGCTGATTAATGCT
>CAYZXQ010000074.1:0-10897 GCA_964482465.1 uncultured Nigerium sp.
CCCCCCCCCCCCCCCCCCCCCCCGCCCCCCCCTACCCCAACCCCACGCTCGCCCCACCCCCCCGGACCCCAGCGCCCCCCGCCGCCCCGACCCCTCGCCGACCCCGACCCCTCGCCGACCCCGACCCCTCGGCCCCCACCGACCCGCCCACGGCACCCGCAGCGTCCGGCCCCTCGCCATGCTCTCCCCCACCCGGCGAGCCCGCACCGGCGGCGTCCGGACGCTCCTGGACACCGCACGCGAGGAACCCGTCCCCCACCCGCCGACCCGGACCCGGCCCGTCCGCGGACGCCGTGCGACTAGCGGGGACACCTCCGCTGCCCCACCTACCCGCCCCGCGTCGAAGTACCCCTCCCGGCAGGGGTATCGTGACCTGCGGGCGAGCGCGCCCGGAGTCGACGACGTAAGGCCGATGATGACTGTCAATCCCAAGGACATGACCCAATTGCCCGACCTCGCCCAAGGCGGCGGACGCGTCGGACCGGTGCGCTCGCGGATGCCCGTGTACGTCGACCTGTTGCCCCCCTGCAACAACGCGTGCCCGGCGGGAGAAAACATCCAGGAGTGGCTGCGGCTGGTCAAGGCCGACCAGCCCGAGGCCGCCTGGCGCGAGCTCACCTCCAACAACCCGTTCCCGGCCATCCACGGCCGCGTCTGTTACCACCCCTGCGAGACGGCGTGCAACCGCATCGAGCTGGACGGCGCGGTATCCATCCACTCCGTCGAGCGCTACCTCGGCGACCTCGCCCTCGAGCAGGGCTGGCAGTTCACCAAGCCGAGGGCGAAGTCCGGACGCCGCGTCCTCGTCATCGGCGCCGGACCGTCCGGGCTGTCGGCGGCCTACCACCTCGCCATGCGCGGCCACGAGGTCGAGATCCGCGACGGCTCCGAACTGCCCGGCGGCATGATGCGCTACGGCATCCCCGAGTACCGGCTGCCCCGCGACATCATCGACGGCGAGGTGGCCCGTCTGGTCGAGCTCGGGGTCACGATCACGACCGGCGTGATGATCCAGGACCTCATGGCCGAGCAGGCCGAGGGCAACTTCGACGCCGTGTTCGTGGCGATCGGCGCGCACCTGTCCAAGCGCGTGGACATCCCCACCCGCGACGCCGGCCGCATCGTCGACGCGGTGTCGTTCCTGCGCGATGTCGCCTCGGGCGAGCGTCCCGTGATCGGACGCCGCGTCGCCGTCTACGGCGGCGGCAACACGGCCATGGACGCCGCCCGCGTCGCCCACCGGCTGGGCGCCGAAGAGTCGATCGTCGTCTACCGGCGTACGGCCGACCAGATGCCCGCCCACGTCGAGGAGCGCGAGGAGGCCGAGGCGGAGGGCGTCCGGATGCACTGGCTGCGGACGATCCAGTCCGTCGATGAGGGCGAACTCCAGGTCGAGATCATGGAGCTGGACGAGTCCGGACGCGCGCGCGGTACCGGCCGGTACGAGACGCTCCAGGCCGACACGGTGATCCTGGCGCTGGGCCAGGAGACCGACTCCAACTTCCTGCGCAAGATCCCGGGCATGCGGTTCGACCACGACGTGGTGCAGGTCGATCCGCGGACGCTCATGACGGACGTCCCGGGCATTTTCGCAGGCGGCGACGCGGTGCCCTCGGAGCGGACTGTCACCGTCGGCGTCGGCCACGGCAAGCGCGCCGCGCGCAGCATCGACGCCTGGCTGAACCGCAACGCGTTCACCGAACGCCCCAAGCACGACCTGGCCAGCTTCGATAAGCTGAATGTCTGGTACTTCGGCGACAACCGCCGCCACAGCCAGCCCGAACTCCACGTGACCGAGCGCCGCAACTTCGACGAGGTCGTCGGCGGCCTGACCACGACCGAGGCCGTCACCGAGGCGTGGCGCTGCCTGAGCTGCGGCAACTGCATCGAGTGCGACGGCTGTCTGGGCTCCTGCCCCGAGGACGCGGTCATCAAGCTCGGCAAGGGCGCCCGCTACCGCTACGACTACGAGAAGTGCACCGGCTGCGGGACCTGCTACGAGCAGTGCCCCGTCCACGCCATCGAGATGATCGCCGAGCGCTGAGGAAGGCACGAACCATGACGAACCCGAAGCGCGAGATCATCGACGGCAACGAGGCCGCGGCGTCGGTCGCCTACCGCCTCAACGAGCTGTGCTCGATCTACCCGATCACGCCGTCCTCGACGATGGCCGAGCTGGCCGACGAGTGGGCGTCCCGCGGCCTGACCAACATCTGCGGTGTGGTGCCGACCGTCATCGAGATGCAGTCCGAGGGCGGCGCGGCCGGTGCGCTGCACGGCGCGCTGCAGGGCGGGGCCATGTCGACGACGTTCACGGCGTCCCAGGGCCTGCTGTTGATGATCCCCAACATGTACAAGATCGCCGGCGAGCTGACCTCGACGGTGTTCCACGTGGCCGCGCGCTCGCTGGCCGCCCAGGGCCTCAGCATCTTCGGCGACCACCAAGACGTCATGGCCGTCCGGCAGACCGGGTTCGCGCTGCTCAGCTCGGCGTCGGTCCAGGAGAGCCACGACATGGCGTGCGTGGCGCAGATGGCGACATTGCGCAGCCGGGTGCCGTTCCTGCACTTCTTCGACGGGTTCCGCACCTCGCACGAGCTCAACAGCCTCGACATGCTCTCCGACGACGACCTGCGGGCGCTGGTGCCGGTGGAGCTGATACGCGACCACCGGCGGCGCGCGCTGTCGCCCGAGAACCCCTACATCCGCGGCACGGCGCAGAACCCCGACACCTACTTCCAGTCGCGCGAGACCGTCAACCCGTTCTATACGGCCGTCCCGGGCATCGTCGCCGAGTGCATGGACGAGTTCGCCGCCCGCACCGGACGCTCCTACCGGCTGGTCGAGTACCACGGGGCTCCGGACGCCGAGCAGGTCGTCATCCTGATGGGCTCGGGCGCCCAGACCGCCGCGCAGGCCGTCGACCACCTCAACGCCGCCGGCCGCAAGGTGGGCGTCGTGCAGCTCCGCCTGTACCGGCCGTTCCCGACCGAAGAGGTGCTGGCCGCGATCCCCGCGTCCGCCACCCGGATCGCCGTCCTCGACCGGACCAAGGAGCCCGGCGCCGGCGGCGAGCCGCTCTTCCTCGACGTCACCTCCGCCCTGGCCGAGGCCGCGGCGTCCGGACGCCGCCCCGGGCTCCCGATGGTCATCGGCGGACGTTACGGCTTGTCGAGCAAGGAATTCACCCCCGGCATGGTGGTGGGCATCTTCGACGAGCTGTCCCTGCCCAGCCCGCGCCCGCGGTTCACCGTCGGCATCACCGACGACGTGACGATGCTGTCGCTGGACTACCCCGCCGACCTCGACGTCGAATCCCCCGAGACCCTGCGGGCGGTGTTCTACGGCATCGGCTCCGACGGCACGGTGGGCGCCAACAAGAACACGATCAAGATCCTGGGCCACCAGCCGGACACCTACGCGCAGGGCTACTTCGTCTACGACTCCAAGAAGTCCGGCTCGCGGACCGTCAGCCACCTGCGTTTTGGTCCGCAGCCCATCACGGCGCCCTACCTGGTGAACGCCGCCGGGTTCATCGGCGTCCACCACTGGTCGATCCTGGAGCGCGTCGACGTGCTCAAGTTCGCCCGCCGCGGGACGGTCGTTCTGCTCAACAGCCTGTTCGCCCCCGAGGAGGTGTTCGCGCAGTTGCCCGTCCCGATGCAGGAGCGCATCATCGAGCTGGGCATCGAGCTCTACACGATCAACGCCAACGCGGTCGCGCGCGCTGCGGGCATGGGCAACCGGACCAACACCGTCCTGCAGACGTGCTTCTTCGCCATCAGCAAGGTGATGCCGCGTGAGGCGGCCATCGCCGCGGTGAAGGAGTCCATCGAGAAGACCTACGGACGCCGTGGGCCGGACGTGGTCGCGAAGAACATCGCGGCCGTGGACGCCTCGATCGCCCAGTTGCATCGCGTGGAGGTTCCGGACGCCCCCCGCGGCGATCGGCAGCGGCTCGCCGCGGTGCCGGCGGATGCGCCGGCGTTCGTCCGGGACGTGACCGCGAAGATGCTCGTGGACGAGGGCGACGACCTGCCGGTCTCGGCGCTGCCGGTGGACGGCACCTACCCCTCGGCCACGACCCGGTACGAGAAGCGAAACATCTCCGACATCGTCGCGGTGTGGGACCCCGAGGCGTGCATCCAGTGCGGGAACTGCGCGTTCGTGTGTCCGCACGCCGTCCTGCGCGCCAAGTACTACCCCTCCAGCGCGCTGGAGGGCGCCCCGGAGACCTTCCAGACGGCGGAGCTGAACGCGGCCGGCCTGCCCAACTCCCGCTACACCCTCCAGGTGTACGCCGAGGACTGCACCGGCTGCGGCCTGTGCGTGGAGGCGTGTCCGGTGAAGCCGGTCCAGGCCCCCAACCGCAAGGCCATCAACCTGGAGGCGGTCGCCGACCGCGAGCCCACCCGGACCAACGTGGCCTTCTTCGAGCAGATCCCGATCAACAAGCGCAGCCGGGTGGACTTCGCGAACGTCCGCGGCGTCCAGTACCTGGAGCCGCTGTTCGAGTTCTCGGGTGCCTGCTCCGGCTGCGGCGAGACCCCCTACCTCAAGCTCCTCAGTCAGCTCTTCGGCGGCCGCGCCACCGTGGCCAACGCGACGGGCTGCAGCTCGATCTACGGCGGCAACCTGCCCACCACGCCGTGGAGCCGCAACAAGTACGGCCGGGGTCCGGCGTGGTCGAACTCGCTGTTCGAGGACAACGCCGAGTTCGGCCTGGGGCTGCGGCTGGCCGCCGACCTCCACACCGACCTGGCGCGGACGCGGCTGGACCAGCTCCGTCCGGAGCTCGGCGACGAGCTCGTGGACCGCCTGCTCACCTACCCGCAGAGCTACGAGTCGGATCTGTCGCACCTCCGTTTCGAGGTCGACGACCTCAAGGCCAGGCTGGACGCCATGGAGCAGACCGCGCCCGTCGCGGACCTGCGCAGCGTGTGCGATCACCTGCTGCGGCGCTCGGTCTGGATCGTCGGCGGCGACGGCTGGGCGTTCGACATCGGGTCGGGTGGCCTCGACCACGTGCTGGCGTCGGGCCGCAACGTCAACGTGCTGGTCCTGGACACGGAGGTCTACAGCAACACCGGCGGGCAGGCGTCCAAGGCCACCCCCATGGGCGCCGTGGCGAAGTTCGCTGCTGCCGGCAAGGAGACCAACAGCAAGGACCTGGCGATGCAGGCCATCGCCTACGGCAACGTCTACGTCGCCCGCGTGGCGATGGGCGCCGACCCGCAGCAGACGCTCAAGGCCTTCCGCGAGGCGGAGGCCTACGACGGTCCGTCGCTGATCCTGGCCTACAGCCACTGCATCGCCCACGGCATCGACATGCGCAAGGGCCTGCGGCAGCAGTACCTGGCGGTGAACTCGGGACACTGGCCGCTGATGCGGTTCAACCCGGTGCTGCGGATGGCGGGCCAGAACCCGTTCCAGCTCGACAGCCCGCGGCCGCGGTTCCCGCTGCGGGCCTACCACGACAACGAGCTGCGGTTCCGCATGCTGAAGAACAGCGACCCCGAGTCGGCCGAGAAGATGCTGGAATTCGGGCAGCGCCAGGTCGACCGTCGCTGGCGCGACTACGAGCAGATGGCCAGCCGCGGGGCAGCGGACTTCGCGGCCGACGCGAAGGAGTGAGCATGGACCTCTCCACCACCTACCTCGGGCTCGACCTCCCGAACCCGCTGGTGGCCTCGGCCGGCCCCCTCGTGGGGACCGTCGACGGCGTCCGCGCCGTGGCCGACGGCGGCGTCGCGGCGATCGTGATGCACTCGCTGTTCGAGGAGCAGCTCCGCCAGGAGGTCCGCCGCGAGATCGCCCTCGTCGAGGAGCACGAGAACAGCTTCGCCGAGGCCCTCGACTACTTCCCGACGACGCCGATCACCACCAAGAGCGCCGCGTACGGGTACCTGTCGCTGGTGGAGCGGGCGGCCAAGGCGGTGGACGTCCCGATCATCGCGAGCCTCAACGGCGCCGACCTAGGCGGCTGGACCGAGTTCGCCCGCGAGCTGGCGGACGCCGGCGCCGCGGCCCTCGAACTCAACATCTACTTCGTCCCGGGCGATGTCCACACCGCCGGCGCGGACGTCGTGGCCCGGCACCTGGAGATCGTCCGCACGGTGCGGGCCGCGGTGTCGATCCCGGTGTCGGTCAAGATGAGCCCCGCGTTCTCGTCGCCGGGGCACGTCGCGCTCGAACTCATCGAGGCGGGCGCGGACGGCCTGGTGCTGTTCAACCGGTTCCTCGTGCCGGACATCGACGTGGAGTCCCTCGACGTCACCTCCGGGTTCGAGCTGTCCACGCCCCACGAGGGTCGGCTGCCCCGCACGTGGCTGGCGGCGCTGCGCCGGCACACCACCGCCTCGCTGGCGGGTTCGTCCGGGGTGGAGACCCCCGACGATGTGGTCAAGTACCTGCTCGCGGGGGCGGACGCCGTGATGACTACGGCGGCGCTGCTGCGGCACGGGCCCGCGTACGCGGGCGTCCTGCTGGAGGGCCTGGCGGACTGGCTGACCCGCAAGGAGTTCGCCTCCGTCGCGGACATCCGGGGGCTGCTCGCCGTGCCCGCGGACGCCGACGCGAACGCCGTCGAGCGGTCCGGGTACCTGCGCGCCATCGAGCAGGCGAAGCTCCGCTACGGCCCGCACACCCACTGACCGGGGCCAGCGGCGTCCGCGACCGCCCTTGACAGCGCGCTGACGCGGGCCTGCCCGGTCACGCCCTCAGGCTGCCCACAGCGAAAGAAACGCAACAGCCGGGTCGTGTGGCGGGCGCCGTCCGCGCGAGCAGGACCGCCGCTAGACTCCAACGGAGTGCCCGCCGAGGAAAGGTCGTGCGATGCCCGAGGAGTCGGCCCTGCCGCTGGACACCACCCCGTCTGACGCTCCGGACGCTCCGAGCGCCCCGTCCACCCCTGCTCCGGACGCCGACGCGGCCGCACCCGCGGCGTCCGACACCGCCCCCCAGGCCGAGCCGACGGCGTCCGAACCCCCCGCGCGTCCGCTGCGCGTGGGGCTGTTCACGGACAACTACGGTCCGGGACACTCGGGGCTGCTCTACGCGGTGCATTTCCTCGAGGGCGAACTGCTCAAGCAGGGGCACGAGGTGCTCGTGGTCGCACCCCAGGCGAACGGACCGAACCCCTACCGCGGCGTCCCCGGACGCTCGGAGTACCGCCTGCCCGCCATCCCCATCCCCGGGCTGCCGATGGCGGTGGCCAGCGGGCGCGGGTTCGAACGGGCACTGGAGGAGTTCGAGCGCAACCCGCCGGACGTCATCGCGGTGCAGGGGCTGGGGTCGGTCGGGATGCTCGGGGTGTGGGCCGCGGACCAATGCCAGGTGCCGTTGCTGGTCACCTGGCACACCGACTTCGAGGCGTACGCGGACCACTACGCGCACCTGACGCCATTCCTCGACGCGTACTACCGGCTGGTCAAGCTCAGCACCCGCGGCATGAAGCGGCCGAGCCTGGCCGACATGCGCCGCTGGATGAAGCCCCGGCGCTGGCGCCGCGGCATGTCGCGCCGCCACTTGATCAACGCCGCCCGGGACATGCTGGAGGCCGCCGACCTGGTGACCACCCCCTCCGACAAGACGGCCTTCCGCGTCCGCGAACTGGCGCCCGACTCGCGCATCCGCACCGAGCCCAACGGCGTCGACCCGCTGCCCGTCGCGCAGCCCCTGCCGCCCGCGCTCGGTCCGCGCATCATCTACGTCGGCCGGATCGCCCCCGAAAAGGGCATTCCGCTGCTGCTGGAGGCGTTCGAGTGGGTCCGGGAGGAGATTCCGAACGCCGAACTCATGGTGGTGGGCGATTGGCGCAAGGCGCCGGTGCTCAAGCAGAAGCTCGCCCGGGCTCGCCGCAGGGGCGGCGTGACGCTGGTGGGTCAGGTCCCTCGCGAGCGGGTGGGCGCCTACCTGGAGTCGGCCGACGTGTTCGTGTTCCCGTCGCTGACCGACACCCAGGCGCTGGTCCTGCACGAGGCCGCCCACGCCGGGCTGCCGATCGTGACCGTGGACGCCGAACTGCGGCTCGTGGTGGACGAGGGGGTCAACGCCCTCGTGGCGCGCCCCACCGCGGAGTCGCTGGCCCGGCAGTTGGTCACGATGCTGCGCCGCCTGGAGGATCCGACGTTCCGCGCGCGGGCGTCCGCACGGTCGCGCGAGATGGCGTCGTGGTACGGCATCGACGACCAGGCGCGCGCGATGGTCGCGCTCTACGAGGATCTCGCGGCCGGACGGACGGTGCCCGAGCGCATGACCATCGAGCACCGCTAGGCGGTGCCCGTCCGGGTCGGCGCGAACAGCCGCAACCGCAGGCTGTTCGACACCACGAACACCGAGCTGAACGCCATCGCCGCGCCCGCGATCATGGGCGTGAGCAGGCCGAACGCCGCCACAGGGATCGCCGCGACGTTGTAGGCGAATGCCCAGAACAGGTTCTGGCGGATGGTCCGCAGCGTCGCCCGCGACAGCCGGACGGCGTCCGCGGCCAGCATGAGGTCGCCGCGCATGAGGGTGACGTCCGCTGCCTGGATGGCGGCGTCCGTGCCGGTCCCCAGGGCGAGCCCGAGGTCGGACGCCGCGAGTGCGGCCGCGTCGTTGACGCCGTCCCCGACCATGGCGACCACCTCACCGCGCCGCTGGCGGGCGGCAACCGCGGCGACCTTGCCCTCGGGCCGGACGCCGGCGATCACGTCGTCGATGCCCACCGCGTCCGCGACGGCGCGGGCGGCGCGCTCGTGGTCGCCGGTCAGCAGGACGGGCGTCAGCCCGAGCCGCCGCAGCTCCGCGAGGGCGTCGGACGCCCCCCGCTTCACCGTGTCGGCGAGTTCGAGGACGCCGGCCGCGCGCCCGTCGATCCGCACGACGACGGGGGTGTGGCCGCGGGCTTCGGCGTCCGCGACCGCCTTCGAGGCGTAGTCGGGACGTCCGACGGCGACCGTCCTGCCCTCGACCACCCCGCGGACGCCCGCCCCCGGCAGGTTGGCGAAGCCCTCGACCGGCGGCAGCGGACCGGCGGCGCGGGCGGCGTCCGCGACCGCCCGGGCGAGCGGGTGTTCGGACGCCGCCTCGACGGCCCCGGCCAGCCGCAGGAGGTCCGCCTCAGGCAGGCCGAAGGCGCTGACGGCGACCAGGGCGAGGCGTCCGGTGGTGACGGTGCCGGTCTTGTCGAGGAGGACCGTGTCGACGGTCCGGGTGCGCTCGAGCACCTCGGGGCCGCGGATCACGATGCCGAGTTGGGCGCCGCGTCCGGTGCCGACGAGCAGGGCGGTGGGGGTGGCGAGGCCGAGCGCGCACGGGCAGGCGATGATGAGCACGGCGACCGCGGCGGTGGCGGCGAATGAGAACGTCTCGCCGGCCGCCAGCCAGGCGAGCAGGGTCGCCATCGCCACGACGAGCACGGTCGGCACGAAGACGCCGGAGACGCGGTCGGCGAGCGCCTGGACGGGCGCCTTGCCGGTCTGGGCCTCCTCCACGAGGCGCGCCATGCGGGCGAGTTGGGTATCGGCGCCGACGCCGGTGGCGCGGACGACGAGGCGTCCGTTGGCGTTGATGGTCGCGCCGACGACCGCATCGCCGACGGCCTTGTCGACGGGCACCGCCTCACCGGTCACCATCGATTCGTCGACGGCGGACGCCCCGGCGACGACCACGCCGTCGGTGGCGATCTTCTCCCCCGGACGGACGACGAACTCGTCGCCGACCCGCACCCGGTCGATGGGGACGCGCGTCTCGGCTCCGTCGCGCAGCACGGTGGCGTTGGAGGCCCCCAGCGTGAGCAGCGCGCGGATCGCCTCGCCGGCCCGGGAGCGGGCGCGAGCCTCGAACCAGCGTCCGGCAAGCAGGAACGCGATGATGCCGACGACCGCCTCGAAGTAGATCGACGCCATGGTGTCGTGGCGGGCGAGGGCGAACGTGAACGGGTGGGTGTAGCCGATCGCGCCGGCGCCGCCGCCGATCAGGGCGTAGAGCGACCACAGGTAGCCGGCGGTGGTCCCGAGGCTGACGAGGGTGTCCATGGTGGCGGACTTGTGGCGCAGGTTGACCCACGCGGACCGGTGGAAGCGGCTTCCGGACCACACGTACACGGGGGTTGCGAGCGCGAGCGAGACCCACTGCCAGCCCGGAAACTGCCAGGCGGGCACCATGGCGAGGGCGATGACGGGCACGGCGAGGACGGCGGCGAGCGCGAGGTCGCGTCCGAGATCGTGGGCGCGTTCGGCGAGCCGGTCGGCGCCGGGGGCGTCCGCGTCGGGGACTGAGGCGCCGTAGCCGGTGGCCTGGACGGCGCGCACGAGGGCCGCGACGTCGAGGGCGATGGGGGCGAGGATGTGGGCTCGTTCGGTGGCGTAGTTGACGGACGCCGAGACGCCGGGGAGGGCGTCCAGGGCCTTTTCGACGCGGGCGGCGCAGGATGCGCACGTCATGCCGGTGATGTCGAGGTCGACGGACGCCCGCGCGGACGTCGGCGACGCCGCGGGCAGGTGTGTCGTGGACACGGGTTTCTCCTGGGTTCGGGTGGCCAGCGTGTGGGTCGCTCGGGACGGACGGGCTGGCCGCGGAAGGAGGTGCGATGCAGTTGTGGGGGTCCCCGCGGACGGGGCCGGGAGCCGGCCGACCCGGGCGGCGGGGCCGCTGGGGGTCGACCGGCTGGTCGGATCGGGTGTTACTCGACGGTGTAGTCGCCGGCCTCGGCGACGGCCTCGACGATGCGGTCGAAGTCGATGGGGGCGTCCGAGGTGACCTGCATCGCGCCGGACTCGAGGTCGACCGTCACGCCGGTGACGCCGGGGATCGCGGAAACCTCCTCGATGACCGCCTTGACGCAGTGGCCGCAGGTCATGCCGGTGACGGTGTAGGACGCCGCCCCCGCGATCGCTGCGGGCGCAGCCGCGGC
>CAYZXQ010000075.1:0-10890 GCA_964482465.1 uncultured Nigerium sp.
TGGGGTGAGTAACGGGACTCGAACCCGCGACATCCTGGACCACAACCAGACGCTCTACCAACTGAGCTATACCCACCATGCGCATCCCCACGCGGGGGATCGGCGGAGAGATACTACCGCGTACGGCGTCCGCGCGCGAAATCACCCCTGCGGGACCGGCGCCTGAGTGAGCGAGCCGCCGTGACGGGACGCGAGGGCGAGGAGATCCTCGGCCGAGGGTCCGGGGGGCGGGACGAAGATGGCCTCGCGGTAGTAGCGCAGCTCCTCGATGGATTCGCGGATGTCGGACAGCGCCCGGTGGTGGCCGCTCTTCGCGGGGGAGCCGTAGAACGCTCGGGGATACCAGCGGCGGGCGAGCTCCTTGATCGAGCTGACGTCGACGTTGCGGTAGTGGACGAACCCCTCCAACTCGGGCATGTCCCGGGCCAAGAACGCCCGGTCGGTGCCGATGGTGTTGCCGGCGAGCGGTGCCGTGCGGGCCTCGGGGACGTGCTGCCGGATGTAGGACAGGGCCTGGGCCTCGGCGTCCGCCATCGCCGTGCCGGACGCGAGCAGGTCGAGCAATCCGGATCGGGTGTGCATATCGCGCACGAAGTCGTTCATGCCGGCGAGCTGCTCCGACGACGGCGCGATGACGATGTCGACACCCTCGCCGAGGACGTTCAACTGGCCGTCGGTCACCAACACCGCGACCTCGACCAGGGCGTCCCGGGTCAGGTCGAGGCCTGTCATCTCGCAATCGATCCACACCAATCGGTCAGTCACGATTCCTACTCTACGGGCGCGGGCCGACGCTAGGCTGGCGGCACCTACTCGTCCGAAGGAGCAACGCGTGGAGCCTCTCGAACTGCACGAGATCCTCGAGGATGCGCCTGCGCAGCGCGAGAACCTGCGCGAGTTCATCGACAAACTCGTCCTCGAGGGCTACACCGTCTCCGAAAGCCATGGCCCGGATCCCGAGCTCATCGATCCGGGCGGCCGCGCGGTCGAGACGTGGCGTCAGGACTACCCCTACGACGAGCTCATGGGTCGCGAGGAGTACGAGGAGGAGAAGTACCGCCTCCAGATCGAGTTGTTGAAGCTGCAGTACTGGGGCCAGGATCACGGCATCCGGCACATCCTCCTCTTCGAGGGCCGCGACGCGGCGGGCAAGGGCGGCACGATCAAGCGCTTCACCGAGCACCTGAATCCCCGCGCGGCGCGCGTGGTGGCGCTCAACAAGCCCACCACCACCGAGCAGGGGCAGTGGTACTTCCAGCGCTACATCCAGCACTTCCCGACGTCGGGAGAGATGGTCCTGTTCGATCGCTCCTGGTACAACCGCGCGGGCGTGGAGCGGGTCATGGGCTTCTGCAGCCCCAAGGACTACGCGACGTTCATGAAGCAGGCCCCCGAGTTCGAGCGGATGCTGATCGAGTCCGGCATCCACCTCACGAAGTTCTGGTTCTCGGTGACACAGCGCGAGCAGCGCACCCGGTTCGCGATCCGGCAGATCGATCCGGTGCGGCGCTGGAAGCTGTCGCCCATGGATCTGGAGTCGCTGGACCGGTGGGAGGACTACACCACCGCCAAGGAGGCCATGTTCGCCGCGACGGACACCGACCACGCCCCGTGGATGACGATCCGGAGCAACGACAAGAAGCGGGCGCGCCTGAACGCGATGCGAGCCTTCCTGTACCAGTTCGACTACGAGGGCCGCGACAACTCGGTGGTGCACGAGCCCGATCCGCTCATCGTGCTGCGGGCCCGGGACGCGGTCGGCGACTGACTGGTCGCGGGCGGCGTCCGGTGATGTAATAGCCGGTGGTTGTCCAGGCGAGGGGAAGGGGGGCGTCCGATGCTCAATGAGCCTCCCAGTACGCGCACGGCGTTCGGCCGTCCGTCCCGCCCACCCGTGCGCCGCTGAGCCTCCCGGAGTCGTCCGGTACGGCTCGCGCGCCTGACGTCTGGAGAACACCGTGACCATTCGCAGCCTGAGCCCGTCCGTCCCGACCGCAGCCGTCGGGCGCTCCCGCACCACCTTCGTCACCCACGCCACGTCGCGGCTGGTGCCGCCGGTCATGCCCCCCGGAACCATGATCGACAACGCCCTGTACCGCGACGGACGCCGCGTCGCGACCCCGTCGACCACCGCCGAGGCCTCGCAACTGATGCTCGCCGAGCCGGACACCATGTCCTGGATCGGCCTGTTCCAGCCGGAGCCGGCCGCCCTCGAGGCGCTGGGTGTCGAGTTCGGCCTGCACGAGCTGGCGCTGGAGGACGCCATCCAGGCGCACCAGCGCTCCAAGATCGAGCGGTACGACGACACGCTGTTCGTGGTGCTGCGCGCGGCGCGCTACCTCGACGTCCCCGAGGAGATCGAGTTCGGCGAACTGCACCTGTTCGTCGGTCCGCGGTTCATCATCACCGTCCGCCACGGGGGCTCGCCCGACCTGGCGCGCGTCCGGAGGCGGTTGGAGGCCGACCCGGAGATGCTCGCGCGGGGCCCCGAGGCGGTTCTCTACGCGATTCTGGACGCCGTGGTCGACAGCTACGCGCCGGTCCTGGCGGGGTTGGCCAACGACATCGACGAGATCGAGGGCGAGGTCTTCACCGGGAACGCCGAGGTCTCGCGGCGCATCTACGAACTCAGCCAGGAGGTCGTCGAGTTCCAGCGGGCCGTCAAGCCGCTGCGCTCGATCCTCGGCGGGTTGGCGGCGGGCTTCGCGAAGTACTCGGTGGGGGAGGAACTCCAGGAGTACCTGCGCGACGTCGCCGATCACACCGCGGACGCCGCCGAGCGCATCGAGGGGTTCCGGATCACGTTGCGCGACATCCTGACGCTGAACGCCACGCTGGTGGCCCAGAGCCAGAACGAGGAGATGAGGAACCTCGCGGAGTCCTCCAACCTGCAGAACGAGGACATGAAGAAGATCTCCGCCTGGGCCGGCATCCTGTTCGCGCCCACGTTGATCTCCAGCCTCTACGGGATGAACTTCGCCCACATGCCCGAGTTGGCGTGGGAATTCGGCTACGCCTTCGCCCTGGCCCTGATGCTGGCCGCGATGATCGCGCTGTGGCTGGTCTTCCGGCGGCGGGGCTGGATCTGAGGCTTCGCGGCGGGAGCGGTCCGGCGAAGCAGGGGTCGTGGGCGGCGTAGAATCGGCACGTCCGGCCCTCGTAGCTCAGGGGATAGAGCAGCAGCCTTCTAATCTGTCGCGCGGAGGTTCGAATCCTCCCGGGGGCGCCCGACCAGGGGTGATATCGCGCTTCGCTCAGGGAACTGCGTGGCTGGGCCCTTCCTTCGTCCCCGTCAGCGGCCGCCTTCGGGGGCTCGCCGTCGCGTGCGAGGGCTACGCCGTCGTGGGCGGAATCCCCCAGACGAACGCGCGCAGCGTGACGTCGACGGGTGGCCGTCGCGGACGGACGATATCTCGGTGACCCGCCCAGGACCGCCGACGTGGACTGTCCCAGAGCGCCGCTAGGCTGGGGCGCATGTCCGCCGAGTCGATCGCCGCCCGCGCCCGCCGCGCGAACGGCATCCCCGCGGCGTCCGACACCCGACTGCCGCGGGTGAGCCGGTTCGTCCGCAACCCGTGGACCTGGACGACGCTCGTCGCGACCATCGCCTATGCCGCGTGCCTGGTGTGGATGTATGTGCTGATCACCGCCCCGATCACCACCCCCGACGGCGGCGAGGTGCCGGGTATCAACGCGTCGGCGATCCGCGAGGCGGCGGGGTATGCCTGGCCCACCCTCGCCTTCTGGATCGTCGCGTTCGTCTGGCTGGATCGCTTCCGACCGCAACGGCCCGTCCTGTGGTACCTCTCCCTCGGGTGGGGCGCCTGCGTCGCGACGGCGGCGTCCATGGAGTTGAACACCTGGGCGGCGCGGCAGATGAGCATCGCCGGAGACAACCCGGCCGCGGGCGCCCGCTCGGCCATCTACGTCGCCCCCTTCGTCGAGGAGGCCACCAAGGCGACCGTCTTGTTCCTCATCGCGCTGGCGGTGCGCTACCGGCTCGTCTCGAAACTCCAGGCCGTCGCGCTCGCGGGGCTGTCGGCGGCCGGGTTCGCGTTCACCGAGAACATCCTCTACTACGCCCGCGCCATCGTGTACGCCTCGGTGGATATCAACACCGGCGACCCCCGCGCCGCCATCACCCAGATCGTCAGCCTGCGCGGCTACTGGCTCGCGTTCGGACACCCCCTGTTCACGCTCATGACGGGGTTGGGCTTGGTGGTTGCGCTGCGGACGCGGAGCAAGGTGGTCCGGGTGCTCGCGCCGCTGGTCGGCTACCTGGCTGCGGCCGGCCTCCACATGACCTTCAACACGGTCGCCAGCATCTTCGGCGAGGAACAGCAGCGGCTCATCTACTTCATGGTGGCCCTGCCGCTGGTGCTGACCGTGGCCGGCTACGCCATCCGCCAGGTCTTCGTGGAGGGCCGCCGCCACCGCGACCGACTAGACGAGTTCGTGCGGTTCGGTTGGCTCCCCGAGTCCGACGCGTGGGTGTTCTCGCGCCAGCGGTCCCGGTGGCGCTCGGTCCTGGTGTCCGTCACGTACGGCTGGCGGACGTTCGTCGCGACCGTCGGCCTGCAGCGCGCCCTCACCGAGCTGGTCTACTTGCGGGACGCCCAGATCCGCGGCACCGTCGATGCCGCAGCGGACGCCCGCGCCCGGCTGCTGCTCGACCGCGTCCAGGAACTCCGCGGCCACGCCATCACCGATCCCCGCGTCCAGAAGCTGCAATTGCCCGCCCTGCCGGAGTTCCTGCGGTGGCGTCGGCGTCCGGTCGTCCCCGCCTACTCACCTGGCGGTCCTCCCCTCGGCGGGGTGGGGGTCGGGTCGCCCGCACCGCCGGTAGGCTCCCCCCAGCAATACTCGCCCGTCGATCCGCGATGGGGTCCGCCGAGGGGATAGGAAGGGCACGTCCGATGAGCAGCACCGTTCGCCTGGTGGACGCCCTGACCCAGTTGCGCGACGCGCTGACACCGGTCCGGCTTCCGCTGACGCTGCCCGGCAGCGCGGACGCCGCGCGCGCGGCCCGCGATATGGTCGCGCAGCTCGACGACTATGTCCTGCCTCGCCTGGCCACCCTGGACGCCCCCCTGCTCGCCGTCATCGGCGGGTCGACCGGTGCGGGAAAGTCGACCCTGGTGAACTCGCTCATCGGGCGGATCGTGTCCACTCCCGGCGTGATCCGTCCCACCACGCGCAGCCCGGTCCTGGTCCACCACCCCGACGACCTGGAGTACTTCCGCTCCGACCGCATCCTTCCCGGGCTGGCCCGCACCTTCTCCACCGCGCACGACACCGCGACCCTGCAGCTCGTCGCCGAGCCGTCGCTGCCGCGCGGGCTGGCGCTCCTGGACGCCCCCGATGTCGACTCGGTCGTCACCGAGAACCGCGTCCTGGCCGCCCAATTGCTCGCCGCGGCCGACTTGTGGCTGTTCGTGACGTCCGCCGCCCGGTACGCCGACGCCGTCCCGTGGGAATACCTGCGCTCGGCGGCCGACCGCTCCGCCGCGGTGGCGGTCGTCCTGGACCGGATCCCGCCCGCCGCCATGAACGACGTGCCGCCCCACCTGGGCAAGCTGATGACCGAGCGTGGCCTCGCCAGCTCGCCCCTGTTCGCCGTGCCGGAGGTGGCGGTCGACACCGAGGGGTTGCTTCCGGACGCCGCCGTGTCGCCGATCCGCGACTGGCTGGCGTCGCTGGCCGCGGACCAGACGAGCCGGCAGGCGGTCGTCCTGCAGACCCTGGACGGTGCCATCGGCTCCCTGACGGTCCGCGCGCCGGGGGTGGCGCGGGCCGTGGACGGCCAGCTTGAGGCCCTGGCGCAACTCCGCGCGGACGCCGATGCCAGCTACGCGGAGGCGGTGCGCACCGTGGGCGTCCAGACCGCCGACGGCACCCTGCTGCGCGGTGAGGTCATGACCCGCTGGCAGGACTTCGTGGGCACCGGCGAGTTCATGCGGGCCGTCGAGCAGAAGATCGGGTGGGTCCGCGACCGCATGATGGCGACGCTGCGGGGCGAACCCAAGCAGGTCGAGGACGCCAAGCTCGCGGTCGAGTCGGGCATGGAGGCCCTGGTGCGCTCCGAGGGCGAGGCTGCGGCCGAACGGGCGGACAGCGCCTGGATGGCCCAGCCCGCCGGACGCGAGCTCCTCGGACGGACCCGCGTCGACCTCTCGCGGGCGTCGGTCGACTTCGCCGACGAGGCGGCGCGCGCGATCCGCGACTGGCAGGGCGATGTCCTGGAGCTGGTCAGCGACGTCGGCGCCGAGAAGAAGTCCACCGCGCGCTTCCTGGCGCTCGGCGTCAACGGCGTCAGCCTGGCGCTGATGATGGTGGTGTTCAGCCAGACCGGCGGCATCACCGGTGCCGAGGTGGGCATCGCGGGTGGCGGTGCGATCCTGGCGCAGCGCCTGCTGGAGGCGGTCTTCGGCGAGGACGCCATGCGACGGCTGGCCAAGGAGGCCAAGGTCAAGCTCGACGCCCGCATCGAGGCCCTCATGGCCCGCGAGTTGGCGCGCTACCACGCGGTGCTGGACGCCGTGGGCGTGGGGTCCGAGCAGGCGGAGGCGGTCCGCGCGGCCGTCCGCCGCCTCGACGCCGAGCGGGGGACCGACGCCAGCGTGCTGCTGGGCGCGCGGCGTCCGGAGGTGTCCGGCCGGGAGCACGCGTTGGACGGTGGGTTCGGAGCACCGGCGCTGGAGCCGGCGGTCCACGGGACGGTCCTGCCGTCCGCGGACGCCGCCCGCCCCGTCGCGGAGGTGCGCCATGAGCGCTGACCTAGCCGTCCGCCTGCGGGCGCTCGAGGACGCGGCCAAGCTGAGTGCCGGGCGGGCGTCCGACACCGTCGTGCAGCCCGCGCTCGACGTCGTGCGACGCGCAGGGGAACGGCTGGCTCTCTCCGGCGACCACACGGTGGTGGCGCTGGCCGGGGCGACGGGCTCGGGCAAGTCGAGCACGTTCAACGCCGTCTCGGGGACGCGGTGGGCGACCGCCGGCGTCCAGCGCCCGACGACCTCGGAGCCGATGGCTGTGGCGTGGGGCAAGGCGTTGCCCGCCGAGCTGTTGGACTGGCTCGGGGTCGGACGCCGCCATCTGGTCGCGGCTGAGGACTCGGCCTTCGACAACCTCGTCCTGCTGGACCTGCCCGACCACGACTCGATCGAGGTGGGCCACAAGTTCACGGTGGACCGGCTGGTGCAGTTGGTCGACATGCTCGTCTGGGTGGTGGATCCGCAAAAGTACGCGGACGCCGCCCTCCACGACGGGTACCTCAAACCCCTCGCGGCGCACGCGGGCGTGATGGTCGTGGTGCTCAACCAGTCCGACCGGCTCACACCCGAGCAATTGGCGCACGCGCAGAACGACCTGCGGCGCCTCCTGGACTCCGAGGGGCTGCGCGACACGCCGGTGCTGACGATGTCGGCGCTCACCGGCGCGGGTGTGGGGGAGCTGCGGCAGCTACTGGTTCGGACCGTCCGCGACAAGGAGATGACGGTCAAGCGCTTTGCCGCCGATGTGTCCAACGCCGCCGCGGGACTGGCGGGCGAACTCGGGACGGGCAAGGTCAGGGGGCTGGACGGAGGGCTGGTCGACCGGCTCAACGAGGCCACCGCCGAGGCCGCGGGTGTGCCGCTCGTCACCGACGGCGTGCTGCGGTCGTGGCGTCACCGGGGCGCCCTGGCCACGGGGTGGCCGATGGTCGCCTGGCTCGGACGCCTGCGTCCCGACCCCTTGCGGCGGCTCCGCCTCGGGATGGGTCCCCAGGCGATCGGTCCGACCGACACCGCCCGAACCTCGCTGCCGAAGGCCTCGAATGTCGCGACGGCGCGTCTCGACCAGGCGCTGCGGGGACTGATCGACGGGGCGGTCCGCGACGTGCCGCGCGGTTGGGTCGACGCGATCCGTGCCGCCGCACGGGGCAACGAGCGGGTGCTGGCCGACAGGCTCGACGCCGCCATCGCGCGGGCCGACCTGCGCTTGGACTCGGGCCGCGGCTGGTGGGTGCTCGTGACGATCCTGCAGTGGCTGCTCTTCCTGGCGATGATCGCGGGCGGCGTGTGGCTCGCCCTGCCGTGGATCGTCGCGCTGCTGCAGGTGCCGCTGGAGCTGCCGAAGGTCGAGGTGCAGGGGTGGCCGCTGCAGACCCTCCTGCTCGTCGGGGGTGCTGCGGCCGGGATCGTGTTGTCGCTGGTCAGCCGGCTGTTCGTGGAGGTTGGGGCCAGGTCGAAGGCGGCGAAGGCGCGGAGGATCCTGACCGACGCCATCGCGGCGGTGACGGCGTCCGAGGTCGTGGCTCCGGTCCACAAGGAACTCGACCGGCTGGCGTCCGCACGCGATGCGGTCCGCCAGGCGTTGTAGGAGTTATCCACAGCCGGCATTCCACCTGAGCGGTTCGGGACCGACCCGACCAACGTGTGGGCACCAGACCACACGAAGGGAGAACCTCATGGGCACGGCCAACTTCGAGGGCAACGTCGGGCGCGACGTCGACTACCGCGAGATCGAGGGCATCGGCGGGCGCGCCACGTTCCGGATCGCCATGAACCAGCGCATCAAGCGCAACGGGGAGTGGGTCGACGGCCCGACGACCTGGATCGAGGTGACGTGCTGGCGGCTGCTCGCCGACCACGTGCGCGATTCCGTCCGCAAGGGCGACGCGGTCGTCGTCCACGGGCGCGTCGAGGCCCACCGCTGGACCGACGAGCACGGCGGCGTCCACGACGAGCTGCGCGTCGACGCGCTGTGGGTGGGCCACGATCTGCGGCGGGGGAGGTCCCAGTTCGTCCGGACCGGTCGTCCGGCCCCGGCGCTCGCGCCGCCGTTCGAGACGGACGCGGACGCGGAACTCGCCGCCCTCGAGGCGCGCGAGGAGGCAGCCTTCGCCGCGGAGGTGGACGCCGCGTAGGACTCACAGGAGTCCCACCGCAGCTTCACAGGAACCTCACGAATGGGCGAAAGGCTCGGCGCATCACCACGATGCGAAGGGCTCGCCATGGCAGGATCCACCACCACGTCTCGTCCGTCTTCCCGACCGCCGACCCGGGCGCAGGTGCGCGCCCGCGGGATGCGGCGCGTGCGGCTGGCGCGACGGGTGACGCAGCTCTTCTTCGTCGGGCTGATCCTCGTGGTGGCGATCCGCCATCAGGTGGATACGGTCCCGGGGCAGCCGTCCGTGGACGCCGTGTGTCCCTTCGGGGGCTTCGAGACCCTCATCACGTGGGTCACGACCGGCAGCTTCATCAGCAAGACGCACCCCTCCAACCTGGTGCTCATGGGCGCGATCGTCGTGGCCACGCTCCTGGTGGGGAACACGTTCTGCGGCTGGGTCTGCCCGTTCGGAGCGATCCAGGATGCGCAGACGTGGCTGCGGCGCAAGCTCAAGCTGCCGGCCGTCGAATTGCCGGGGCAGGTGGATCGGGTGCTGCGGTGGGGGCGGTTCCTCGTGCTCGCGCTGGTGCTGTACCTGAGCGTCACGACCGCCCGGCTGTGGTTCGCCGACCACGACCCCTATGTCCAGTTGTTCGGGCTGCACTGGCTCTTCGAGCCGGATCCCACGGTCATGTGGGTGGGCTGGACGATCACGGTCGTGGTCCTGCTGCTCACGTTCGTGATCGAGCGGGCGTGGTGCCGGTACCTGTGTCCGCTGGGTGCGGTGTTCTCGGTGCTGGGCGTATTCAGCGTCTTCCGGATCCGGCGCTCGGCCACCACCTGTACCGACTGCACGGTGTGCGACAAGCCGTGTCCGGTCCACATCGAGCCGAGCAAGGCGAAGCCGTTCGTGTCGACCGACTGCATCGGGTGTATGGACTGCGTGGCGGCCTGCCCGGTGAAGAACTCGCTGAAGGTGGAGGGTCCGGTGCTGCTGGGCATTCCGCTCGTCGGCGAGGCCGCGCCCGCCGAGGGTACGCGCAGGGAAAGGGTCGGCGCGGGCGCGCGCCGGACGGTGGGGTCCGGACGCGGTGGGGGCACCTCCGGACGCCGGGTCGAGTCCGGCGGTGGCGGGGCTGAGGCCGGCGTCCGCACCCCGAGCGAAGCGGACGCGGGCGTCCGAACCCCCACGACGAGCGATGAGGAGTAGTGACATGAAGGCGTCGGTGTGGCTCGCCCCGGTGGCGTTCGTGGCGATCATGTGCGGAACGATCGGGGTCGTCCAGGCCACGGGTGGGTGGGTGACCTCCGGCAAGCAGACCGTCACGGCCGGTCAGCGGTTGACCGCCGACGATCTGAAGGGCTGGATGACCTTGCAGCAAGCCTCCGACGGTCTGGGGTTGCCGCTCGGGACCCTCATCGCGGCCATTGACCCGCCCGCGGGGGTCGCCCTGACGGGCGCGACGGCGTTCAAGGACCTGGAGGCGTTGGTCCCGGGCTTCGAGCTGACGTCGTTTCGCGAGGTGATCCGGCTGTTGCTGAATCCCACCATCTCCGCGGCGCCGACTTCGCCGTCGGCGGCCCCGACGTCCGCGCCGGCGCCCCAGCCGTCCGCGACCCACACCCCCACGGGCATCCCGACCGGGACCGGGAGCGCCTCGGGGACCGGCGCGTCGGGGTCCGTCACCGGACAGTCGACCCTGCGCGGGATCGCGCGGGACAACGGCCTCGATCCGGCCGTGCTGGCGCGCGAGTCCGGGCTGCCCGCCGACGTGAACCTGGACGCCACGCTCAAGACCCTCCGCGACAGCTACCCCGGGTGGGAGATCCAGGCCGTCCGCGACGCCGTCGCGCGCCTCGGGAAACGCTGATCCATCATGGTCTGGCTGCGGCGGCCCGGATCGAGCGATCCGAACCCCCTCGATCTGGGCCCGTATGGTCCATACGAGCCCACGATCTCGTGGCTCCGGCTCATCTCGCCCGACCCGTCCTCGCCAAGAACAGCATCAATCAGCGGTTCCC
>CAYZXQ010000076.1:0-10605 GCA_964482465.1 uncultured Nigerium sp.
GATTCCCGGGGCGCGTGGCCCCGGAGCGGAGGACCTCCTCGGCCTGGACGCCGAAGGACGTCCCCACGCGGGGCACCCGGGGGCGCTCTGGCTCGGGGTCGCGCCGCCTGTCCTCGCATCGGGCCTCCTCTCGTGGATCCGTCGCTTCTCACGCTAGGAACCACCCGTCACGGGGCCGCTCGGCTCCTCGGCGAGCGTCCCGATCGCTGGCCCTCTCGAAGGCTTGGGAGCCACCCGGTCTCGAACGCCCTCCGCGTTCCCGGGCGAATCGGGCACGCCGGCGCCGGCGTCCGGCGGCGCATCCGCGTCGCGCGGACCTGTGGACAACCCGAGTGCCGCCCGAGCGCCGCGGCCGCGGTGAAGTAGGTTGGGTCGGTGGCCAGCCGCACCGAGCAGATTCTGGACGCCGCGGTCGCGGCGATCGGCGGCGCACCCCGCGTGGGTCAGGTCGAGATGGCCCGCGCCGTCGAGCACGCCTTCTCGTCGGGCGAGCACCTCCTCGTCCAGGCCGGCACCGGCACCGGCAAGTCCCTGGGCTACCTAGCACCGGCGCTGGCGCACCTGGGCGAGAACCCGAACGACACCGTCGTCGTGGCCACCGCCACGTTGGCGTTGCAGGCCCAACTGGCCTCCTCCGACATCCCCGCGGCGGTGGTGGCCGCGGCGTCCGTCACCGGACGAACCATCACCCACGCCATCCTCAAGGGCCGGACCAACTACGCCTGCCTCCACCGCGTGATCGACGGCGCGGGTGTCGCCCAGGACACGCTCCTGGGCGGCGAGGAGGTCGCCGAGCAGTTGCGCGCCACGGCGGCCGACGCCACGACGGTCCTGGGCGCCGAGGTCGTCGCCCTCCGCGAGTGGGCCCGGGCGCAGCGCGAGGCGAAAGGGGTCGGCGACCGCGACGAGGCTCCCACCCACACCGCCGCCGCGTGGGCGCAGGTGTCGGTCCCGACCCGCGAGTGCCTCGGCGCGCAGGCCTGCCCGTTCGGGAGCGAGTGCTTCGTCGAGCGCTCCCGCGAGACCGCCCGCGCCAGCCAACTCGTCGTCACCAACCATGCCCTCCTCGCCATTGACGCCATGCACGGCGGCACGGCGCTGCCCGACCACGACCTCGTCGTCATCGACGAGGCCCATGAACTGGTCTCCCGCGTGACCGGGGCCGCCTCGCACGAACTCAGCCCCCAGCAGCTCGAACGCGTGTCCAAGCGCGCGCTCACCTGGCTGGACGACGACCTCGGCCTCGAACTCCTCGATCTCGTCGACGACCTCAAGGAGGCGCTCGCGGCGGCAGACCTCGCCCGGATCGAGGATCCGGACGCCGACCTGCTGGCCGTTCTGCGGCGCGTCCGCGACGTCACCCGCTCGGCGGTCTCGGCGATGTCCGCGGGCGAGGGAGACACCGACCGCAAGCAGGCTGCGGCAGCGGTCAAGGAGGTCTTCGACATAAGCGAGGCCATGGCGGCCCTGCGGCCGTCCGATGTGCTGTGGGTGAGCGAGCGCGAGCGCTTCGGCCGCTGGCTGGTGCTGGCGCCGCTGGACGTCTCGGGCCTCATGCGCGAGAAGGTCTTCGCTCTCACGCCGACGGTGCTCACGTCGGCCACGCTCAAGCTGGGCGGCGAGTTCGAGGCGGTGGCCGCGTCGGTCGGCCTGCGCCGGGGCGACCGACTGACGGACGCGGCGTCCGACCCCGACGCGGACGCCGACCCACTGGCCTGGCGCGCCCTCGACGTGGGATCGCCGTTCGACTACGGACGCCAAGGCATCCTGTACGTTGCCGACCGGCTGCCCACGCCCGGACGCGACGGCATCTCGCCCGAGGCCCTGGCCGAGGTCGCCGAGCTGGTCTGGGCGGCGGACGGCCGGACGCTCGGCCTCTTCGCCTCCCAGCGCAACGCCGAGGCGGCCGCCCGCCACTGTCGCGCAGAACTACCCGGACGCACGATTCTCTGCCAGGGCGACGCCCAGTTGTCCGAGCTGACCAGGCGTTTCGTCGCCGAGCCGCAGACATCGCTGTTCGGCACGCTGTCGCTGTGGCAGGGCGTGGACGTGCCCGGCGAAACCTGCCAGCTCGTGATCATCGACAAGATCCCGTTCCCGCGGCCCGACGAGCCGCTGCTCCAGGCCCGGCAGCGAGCCGTGGCCGACGCCGGGGGCAACGGGTTCATGGCGGTGGCTGCCACCCATGCGGCGCTGCTGCTCGCCCAGGGCAGCGGACGCCTCATCCGCCGGATCAGCGACCGCGGCGTCGTGGCGGTCCTGGATCCGCGCCTGCGCACCGCCCGCTACGGCTCCTACCTGCGCGCGTCGATGCCCGACTTCTGGAGCACCACCGACCGCGAGGTGGCCATCGGCGCGCTGCGGCGTCTGGCGGAATCGGCATCCGAGAAAACCTGAGCAAATAATCAGGTGTAGCCCTAGGGTGGCGGCGTGCACGTGCCCGACGGATTCCTCGACCTTCCCACCTCGGTGGCCACCGGCGTCGTCTCGGCCGGCGCGGGCGCCGTCGCCCTGCGTGCGGCGCGCACCCAGCTCGACGACCGCTGGCCCATCCGGGCGGGGCTCACGGCCGCGTTCGTGTTCGCCGCGCAACTGGTCAACTTCCCCGTAGGTGCCGGGACGTCCGGACACCTCATCGGCGCGGCGCTCGCCACGGCCCTGCTCGGGCCCGCCGCCGCCTTGGTGGTCATGACGTGCGTCCTGGGGGTCCAGGCGCTCGTCTTTGCCGACGGTGGGCTCACTGCCCTCGGGACGAACGTCCTGCTCATGGGGGTCACGGCCGTGCTGGTGGCCCACGGGGTGCAGACGCTCGCGCTCGCCGCGATGCGCGGCCGGCGCGCGGCGGTGCCGTGGGCGGCGGCGCTGGCAGCGGGGGCGTCCGTGCCCGCGGCGGCGTTGCTGTTCTGCGGTCTGTACGCGGTGGGCGGCGCCGTCCCGGTGCCGCCAGCGACCCTCACGGCCACGATGCTCGGCGTGCACGCGGTCATCGGGGTCGGCGAGGCGGTCATCACCGGGCTGTGCGTCGCCTCGATCCTGGCGCTGCGTCCCGATCTGGTCGCGCTGGCCGGGCCGCAGCCCGCGGCGTCCGGACGCCGACGCCTCGGCCGCGCGGTGGGCTGGGTCGTCCTGGCCGCCACGGTCGTGGTCGCGGGTGCGTTGAGCCTGGTCGCCTCCACGTCCCCGGACGGCCTGGAGTGGAGTGCCGAGGTCCTGGGCTTCGGCGAGGCGGCGCTACCGTCCGCGGTGGGGGGTTCCCCGCTGGCCGACTACGCCTGGCCGGGTCTGGAGGGCTGGGGCACGTCGGTGGCGGGCCTCCTCGGGGTGGGGCTGGTCCTTGCGGCCGCAACGGGCCTGGCGGCGCTGGTGCGCCGGCGGCAACCCGCGTGATCGGCGCGCTCGCCCCGCAGGCGCGGCTCGTCGGCGCCCTGGCCCTCGCGGCGGTGATCGTCGCCACACCCCTGCGCGCGTGGCCGGTGTTTGTCCTGGTGGGAGCCCTGATCGTCGTCGCGCTGGTGCGGTTGCGGACGCCGGCCCGCTGGCTCGCCGGCAGGCTGGCGGTGGTCGCGCCGTTCGTGGCCGTCGCCGCGGTGCTGCCGTTCGTGGCGCTGGGGGAACGCGTGCCGTGGGGCCCGCTCACGGTGTCGCGAACGGGTGCCGCGGCGTCCGCCCTGCTCGTCGCCCGCTGCCTGGGGGCCCTCGGAGTCGCGCTCGTCCTGGCGCGCACCACGCCGTTGCCCGATCTCGCCGACGCGTTGGCGGGCCTGCGCCTGCCCGCGCCGCTGGTCCTCGTGGTGTCGCTCATGCTGCGCTACCTGGGCGTCGTCGTCGGGGACGTGCAGCGCATGGGTGTCGCGCGCGCCTCCCGCGGCGACGGCCGCGGGACGCTGGGTCGTTGGGGGGCTGCCGCCGCGGGTGTGGGCCGGCTGTTCGTACGCAGCTACGAGCGGGGCGAGCGGGTGCACCTGGCGATGGTGGCCCGAGGCTACGACGGGACCGCACCCGCGGCGTCCGCACCCCGGACGCCGGTGTGGCACTGGCTCGCGGGGCTCGCCCCTGCGCTGGCCCTCGGCGCGCTGGCTTGGGGGTTGGCGTGACGGCGGCGCTGAGCGTCGAGGGGCTCCGCTTCGACTACCCGGACGGGACGAGGGTCCTGGACGGCGTGGACCTCGCCATCGCCCCGGGAGAACGCGTCGCGCTGCTCGGACCCAACGGCGCCGGCAAGACCACGCTGCTGCTGCACCTCAACGGCATCCTCGGGCCGTGGGCGGGCGCGTCCGGCGCCGGGACCGTCACCGTGGCCGACACCCGCCTGGAGCGCCGCACGCTGGCCGAGGCGCGCCGTCGGGTCGGCATCGTGTTCCAGGATCCCGACGACCAGCTCTTCATGCCCACCGTCGCCCGCGACGTCGCCTTCGGTCCGGCCAACCTGCGCCTCACGGCGTCCGAGATCGAACGTCGCGTGGGGTGGGCGCTGGCCGCCGTCGGGCTGCCCGACCACGGCGGGCGCGCGCCCGAGCACCTGTCGATGGGGGAGCGCCGGCGCGTGGCGCTCGCGGGGGTGCTCGCGATGGAGCCCGACGTGCTGGTGCTGGACGAGCCCTCGGCGAACCTCGACCCGCGGGCTCGCCGGGAGTTCGCCGAGGTCGTGCTGGGGCTGGACGCCACGATCCTCATGGCGACGCACGATCTTCCCTACGCGCTCCAGTTGTGTCCGCGCGCGGTGGTGCTCGACGGTGGGAGGATCGTCGCCGACGGACCCACCCGGGCGATCCTCGCGGACGGCGCCCTGCTGGCCCAGCACCGGCTGGAGCTGCCCTACGGGTTCGCGGTGTGAGGAGGTCGCGTGTCCAAGCTTGAGGGGGATCGCCCGCTGCTGCCGGCGACGGACGCCGACGCGTGGGCCGAGCGGTTCGGTCTGCTGGGCGACCCCACGCGCCTGCAGTTGCTCGCGCACATGCACCTGCATCCCGGTGCGACGGTGACCGAGCTCGCGGACGCCGCGGGCGTCACTCCCGACACGGCCTCGCAAGCGTTGCGGGGGCTGCGCGAACGGGGCTTCGTCGCCTCCCGACGGGACGGCCGTCAGCAGCGCTACGAACTCACCGACGAGGTCGCCCACGCCGCGTTGCACTGGCTCGGCCACGAACACTGACCCCCGAACGCCACCGACCCGCCCGCCACGGGGGCGAACGGGTCGGGGTGTGCCATCCGTCACACGCGGCGCAGGACCGCGGTGACCTTCCCCAGGATGGACGCCTCGTTGCCGTCGATCGGCTCGTATGCGGGGTTGTGCGGCAGCAGCCACACCTGGCCGGGGGTCCGCTTGAACGTCTTGACGGTGGCCTCGTCGCCCAGCAGGGCCGCGACGATGTCGCCGTTGTTGGCGTCCGGCTGCTGGCGGACCACGACGTAGTCGCCGTCGCAGATAGCGGCCTCGATCATCGAATCGCCCCTCACCTCCAGCAGGAACAAGGTGCCCTCGCCCACCAGCTCCCGCGGCAGGGTCAGCACGTTCTCGACCACCTGTTCGGCCAGGATGGGGCCGCCCGCCGCGATGCGGCCGACCAGCGGGACGTTCACCGAAGGCCCGACCTCGCCGTATTCGGACGCCGCGGGCTCGGCCTTGGCGGACGCGGGCGGCGCGGCCTGATCGAGTTCCTCGGGAAGCGTCACCACGAGAGCACGCGGACGCCGTGGGTCGCGGGTGAGGAACCCCTTCTGTTCGAGCTGCTTCAACTGGTGGGTGACCGACGAGGGCGACGCCAGGCCGACCGCCTCGCCCATCTCGCGGATCGTGGGCGGGAACCCGCGGGCCTCGATCGTGTCACGGATCGTGTGGAGGATCAGGCGCTGGCGCACCGTCAGGCCGTAGATGTCGGGGCGTCCTTCGGGGAGTTGCTTGACCTTGCTGATCTTGCCGAGCTTCTTGATCTCGGCGTCCGTGGGACGTCCGCGGTGCTTCTGCTTCGGGATGGGCTTCGAGCGTCGCCCGCCGCTCTCGGAGGACTTGGGGGTCTTGGTGCTGGCCATGCCGTCAGCCTACGTCATTCGAACCACGATTGAAACGTCTGTTCGAGCGTGTCGCACAGGTGGTCGACACCCCGCACGCGTTTTGTCGGAGGCGGGTGGTGGAGTGGTCCTTGACGACGAAAGCGTCGTACGCGCGTCCGAATGCCTCTTGCAATCGGCGTGACGTTCGATAATAATGATCGAACAGGTGTTCGACACGAAGGAGACATCATGACCGCGCTGCTGCTCGACACCGCCGCCGTCGCCCCTCGCTCGGCGGCAGCGCATCGGCCGGCCCGACGCGCGGGCGGCGCCCGCGCCTGCGTGGACGTGAGCCGCTCGCACCTGCGTCTGGTGGCGGCCGCTCCGGTCGCTACCCCCGTCTCTCACCTCACCTGGACGCCGCGTGGGTTGGCGGTCCTGATGGCGTGCATCGGCCTGGTGATCGGGCTGATGACCACGACGCTGGTGGTGGCGTTCCTGGGGGTGAGCGACGCGCCGCTGCCGCAGCCGGTTCCGGTCGCCGCGGTGTTGGTGGATTCGGGTCGATAGCCGTCGGCTCCGCGACCCGGGCGGGCTGCTCGTCGGGAGCGCCGGCCTGCGGGGCGTCCCTGGTGCCCGTTTCGCGTGGGTGCCACGGGCTCGGGGGTGTGGCGGTCTCGGTGGTGCCGCTGGCTCGGTGGTGCAGCGGCTGTGGGGGTGTAGCGGTCTCGGTGGCGTGGCGGTCTCGGGGGTGACGGAGCCGATGTCGGGCATGACGCCGAGGGGGTCTGGCTGCCGCCTGATGCGGGTCGGGGGGCTCCCGCGGCCCTGTGAGGGCAACACGCGAGTCACGCTTGCTTGTGGTCGGCAATCCGGCATAACCTCTACATCTAGTAGTTACACGGATGTGTTTCGTCCACAGGTAGTGGTCCGATGTGCACCGTGATCCACGACCGGTCCACATCCCGATCCACAGGGGCGGACCCGACGCAGCGAAGGAGGTGGCGGATGCACTGCCCGTACTGCCGCCACCACGACTCGCGCGTGCTGGATTCGCGTGTCGCCGAAGACGGCACCAGCATCCGTCGGCGCCGGGAGTGCCGGGCGTGCGCCAAGCGCTTCACCACGCTGGAGCAGATGCAGTTGGTCGTCGTGAAGCGTTCCGGGGTGGTCGAGCCGTTCTCCCGCGAGAAGGTCGTGACCGGCGTGCGCAAGGCGTGCAAGGGCCGCCCCGTCACCGAGATCCAGTTGGCGAAGCTCGGCCAGCAGGTCGAGGAGTCGCTGCGGGCGTCCGGCCAGGCGGAGATCCCCGCCGACGAGGTCGGCATCGCGATCCTCGGGCCGCTGCGCGACCTCGACCCGGTGGCCTACCTGCGGTTCGCGTCCGTCTACCGCCAGTACTCCTCGGTGGACGACTTCGAGACCGAGATCCGCCGCCTCCGCGAGGAGGATGAGCCGGCGTCCGCGACCGCGACCGAGACGAAACCCGCCGACCCCCGGGCCCCCGAACAGCTGTTCTGACGACACGCAACGCCACCCACACCACGAAGGAAGAAGGCATCTCCATGACCGAGACGAAGCAGGCTCCCCGCAAGGCAGCCGGCAAGCCGCGCGGCCTGACCGTCGAGCGCGTGTTCACCACCGCCGGCGTTCACCCGTTCGACGAGGTCACGTGGGAGTTGCGCGACGTGGTGCAAACGAACTGGAAGACCGGCGAGCACGTGTTCGAGCAGCGCGGCGTGGAGTTCCCCGACTTCTGGAGCCTGAACGCCTCCACGATCGTCACGACGAAGTACTTCCGGGGCGCGCTGGGCACGGCTGCCCGCGAGCGCTCGTTGAAGCAGCTGATCGAGCGTGTGGTCCGGAAGTACCGCGAGGCGGGTCAGGTCCACGGCTACTTCGCGTCGCCCGCGGACGCCGAGGTGTTCGAGCACGAACTCGCGTGGATGCTGCTGCACCAGGTGTTCAGCTTCAACTCGCCGGTGTGGTTCAACGTGGGGACGGCCTCGCCGCAGCAGGTGAGCGCGTGCTTCATCTTGAGCGTCGACGACTCGATGGAGTCGATCCTGAACTGGTACAAGGAAGAGGGGTTCATCTTCAAGGGCGGCTCGGGTGCCGGGCTGAACCTGTCCCGGATCCGGTCGTCCAAGGAGCTGCTGAGCAGCGGCGGGACGGCGTCCGGCCCGGTCAGCTTCATGCGCGGCGCCGACGCGTCGGCGGGCACCATCAAGTCCGGCGGCGCCACCCGGCGTGCGGCCAAGATGGTTGTGCTCGACGTCGACCACCCCGACATCTACGAGTTCGTGGAGACCAAGGCGCGCGAAGAGGACAAGATCCGTGCGCTGCGCGATGCCGGGTTCGACATGGATCTGGGCGGCAAGGACATCGTGAGCGTCCAGTACCAGAACGCCAACAACTCGGTCCGGGTGAGCGACGAGTTCATGGCCGCGGTGGAATCGGGCGGCTCGTTCGGGCTGCGGGAGCGCAAGACCGGTCAGGTGATCGAGACGGTGGACGCCCGCGACCTGTTCCACAAGATCAGCAAGGCGGCGTGGGAGTGCGCCGATCCGGGCATTCAGTACGACAGCACGATCAACGCGTGGCACACCAACCCCGAGACGGGCCGGATCACGGCGTCCAACCCCTGCTCGGAGTACATGAGCCTGGACAACAGCTCCTGCAACCTGGCGTCGCTGAACCTGCTCAAGTTCCTGGGCGAGGACGACACCTTCGACGTGGAGAAGTTCGTCAAGGCCTGTGAGCTCATCATCACGGCGATGGACGTCTCGATCACGTTCGCGGACTTCCCGACCGAGGCGATCACGCGGACGACGCGCGACTACCGCCAGTTGGGCATCGGCTACGCCAACCTAGGTGCGCTGTTGATGGCGATGGGGCGTGGCTACGACTCCGAGGGCGGGCGCGGGCTGGCTGCGGCGATCACCAGCTTGATGACGGCCGCGGCGTACCGGCGCTCGGCCGAGCTGGCCGAGATCGTGGGCACGTACGCCGGCTACGCGCGCAACGCGGCGGCGCACCAGAAGGTCATGCGCAAGCACCAGGTGGCCAACGACGAGCTGCGGCCGCGGGAGGCCGTCGACAAGGCAATCCACGAGGCGGCGACGTCGGAGTGGGAGGCCGTGGTGGCGCTGGGCGCCAAGAACGGATTCCGCAACGCGCAGGCGTCGCTGCTCGCGCCGACCGGCACGATCGGGTTCATGATGGACTGCGACACCACGGGCATCGAGCCGGACTTCTCGCTGGTGAAGTTCAAGAAGCTGGTCGGCGGCGGATCGATGCAGATCGTCAACAACACCATCCCGCGGGCTCTGCGGCGGCTCGGCTACGCCGAGGAGACCGTGGAGGCGATCGTCGCCTACATCTCCGAGCACGGCCACGTGGTGGACGCGCCCGGGCTCAAGCGGGAGCACTACGAGGTGTTCGACACCGCGATGGGGCAGCGCGCCATCCAGGCGATGGGGCACGTGCGGATGATGGCGGCGGTCCAGCCGTTCCTGTCCGGCGCGATCAGCAAGACGGTCAACCTGCCCGAGACCGCCACGGTGGAGGACATCGCCGATGTCTACCTGCAGGGCTGGAAGCTCGGCCTCAAGGCACTGGCGGTCTACCGCGACAACTGCAAGGTCGGCCAGCCGCTGTCGGACGCCAAGAAGAAGGACGCCCCGGCCGAGGTCAAGCCGGAGCCCGAGGTCCGGATCGAGTATCGGCCGCGGCGGCAGCGCCTGCCGAAGTCGCGCCTGGGCCGTACGACGTCGTTCACCGTCGGTGGCGCCGAGGGCTACATGACGAGCTCGGAGTACGCCGACGGTCACCTCGGCGAGCTGTTCCTCAAGCTCGGCAAGCAGGGCTCCACCCTGGCCGGCGTGATGGACGCCTTCTCGATCGCGATCTCCATCGCGCTGCAGTACGGCGTGCCGCTGGAGACGTACGTCCAGAAGTTCACCAACCTCAAGTTCGAGCCGGCCGGCATGACCGACGACCCCGATCTGCGGATGGCCCAGTCGATCATCGACTACGTCTTCAAGCGCCTGGCGCTCGACTATCTGAGCTTCGACGAGCGCAGCGAGCTGGGCATCTACACCGCCGCCGAACGGGCGAGGTATGTCGAGACGGGCTCATACCTGTCCGAGGAGGACGAGGCCGAGCTCATCGAGTCGGAGTCGTTGAAGAACGATGCGGTCGACAACATGCGCTTCGACGAGGCGGGCCCCAACCAGCCCTCCCTGATCGCGGCCAGCCCCGTGGTCGGACAGGCGCACACGTCGGCCGAACTGATGGAGCGGATCACGGGCCACGCTGTGGACGCCCCGCTGTGCCTCACCTGCGGCACGAAGATGCGGCCGTCCGGAAGCTGCTACGTGTGCGAGGGCTGCGGCTCGACGTCCGGCTGCAGCTAAGGAACCGCTGATTGATGCTGTCCTTAGCGAGGACGGGTCGGGCGAGATGAGCTGGAACCACTCGATCATGGGCTCGTATGGAACATACGGGTCCACGATCGAGGGGTTCGGATCGCTCGATCCGGGCTGCCGCAGCCAGACCATGATGGATCAGCGTTTCCCTAGAACCGCCGCCCGCGGCGCCTCGTGGGTGGGG
>CAYZXQ010000077.1:0-10149 GCA_964482465.1 uncultured Nigerium sp.
CGGAGGGCGGGCCTCCACGCGGGCTCTGGGGCAGTCCTCCCCCTCGTCGGGGGGGGGGGGGGCATCGGTGCTGGCAGTCTGGGGGCAACCCGAAGGGAGTCGTCATGTCCCGTACCCTGCTTGCCCTCGTCGCGTGCCTGGCCCTCACGCTGCCGTCCGGGTGCGCCCCAGCCCAGGAGCCACCCGCGAAGCAATTCGCCATCGGACGTAGCCAGTCCCTGAACGACGCGGTCGATGCGCTATGGGAGTCCGGGACGGGAGGCGTCCGGATCGGCGACCACATCGGCGGCGATTGGACGGAGGTCACCTTCTACGGCGAAGGCACCGACGTGCCTGCGTTGGCCGCCCGCTACGGACTGACCTCGAACCAGTTCCTCAGCCGGTACCCGGGTGCGAACCTGCTCGTCTTCACCCGGGGGGACGCCTTCGTTGCGGCGGACTGTCTTGACGCCGACGTGTTTGCCCGCGCCGTCTATGGGCGGGCGATGGGCCGCGGGGCGACGGTCGTGGGCCACGGCGTCCGCAAGCAACTCACCGTGGAGGTGGCCGGATGACCTCCCTGACCGGGGCCGATCCCTTGGCGCTGCATGCGTTGTCCGGCCAGATGAAGGCCGCCTCGGAAGGGCTCGCCGAGGCCGAGCGTGGACTCTCGAGGCTGCTGGCGTCCAGCCCGTGGTGGGGGCCGGACGCCGAGTGGTTCGGGGAGGAGTGGATCCGCCACTGCGTCCCGGCGTTGCGGTCCAGTGCGAGTCGGTTGGCCGAGGCCGCCGAGTCCCTCGTTCGGAACGCGGACGATCAGGAGCGCGCGAGTGGCGGAGGTGGCGTTGGCGGTGCGGGGACGCCTTCGCCGCAGGGGTGGGTACCTGCGGCCAACATCTCGCCGTATGGGCTGCCGTGCCGTGTTCCGAATGACAAGGAGGGGGTCGCGCTTACCCAAGAAGACGCCGACCGGATCCTCAAGGACTACCAGGTCAGCGCCGACCCCGAGAACAACGGCAAGACGAAGAAGTATGAGCCGAGTTGGCTCCAAGGCTTTGCCGCGTGGCTTGCGGGGAAGGAGTTCCCGGAGATCTACGTGCTCCCGGGCGAGGAGCATCTCCTCCGGCGGTTGAGTCCCTGGGAGCTCAAGCAGATGTCGGACGACCATGAAGCGGCGTTCAAGGAGGCGGACCGCCTCTATCCGGCGTCCATGGCCACCCCGAACGACCCGATGCAGGAGGGCTGGCGCAACGACAACCAGAACGACGCCTTCCGCCACGCCTACTGGAATGCGCTGATGTCGAAGAACCAGCCGCCGGGCTTCGCCGAGCAGTACGGCACGGCGCACGAGCGACTCCCCTCGAACGACCCCACCCGCGAGGCCATGGACCTGTACAACAATGAGGTCGGACGCAGGATCCAGCAGGCCAACCCGAACGCGAATGCTCAGGATCTCGCCGAGCTCGTTCAGAAGGCGGTCGACAACGGCGAGATGGTGGTGGTGGACAGCAAGGGCCGATTGGTTCCCTCGAACTCGATTCCCATGAATCAGGCGGGGCACCCCGACGAATCACTGCCGAAGCCGCCGGGCATGGACCCCAGCTGGACGCGACGCTCCCCCGGGGGGCGCTGACGGGGCCGAGCCCGCGGCGTCCGGATCGGCGAACGACCGCCTCGGCATGGTGGAATAGCCCCCATGACCTCGCAGTTGCCCCGATGGGCCGTCACGCCCGCGGTGCTGGGGGTGTGGCTGCTGCTCAAGGTGCACGCGGTGGCGGCCTGGGTGATCCAGGTGAACCAGTACGGGGACACCGACTACTACCTGTGGGCCGTGGCGAACGCGACGCGCGACGGGTCGATGAGCGCGTGGCTGCCGGAGTATCCGACGCCCGCGGCGTGGTTCCTGCAGGTGCCCTACCTGCTGGGAGCGACCACGGACCAGGGCTATCGCGCCGCGTTCATGCTGCTCGTGTCGCTGGTGGATCTGGCGTTCGTCGTGCTGCTGCTGCGGCGGCTCGGGGAGGCGACGGCGGTGGCGTGGATCGTCCTGTGCACGCTCGCCGGACAGCTCGCGCTGCTGCGGCTCGACCTCGTCGTCGCGGTGCTGGCTGCGGTCGGGTTGCTGCTGGTCGTGCGGGGCCGGACGCCGCGGGCCGCCCCCGTGTTGGCGCTCGGAACGGCGTTCAAGGTCTGGCCGATCCTGTTCTTCCCCCTCGCGCTGCGGGAGCGCGGGAAGCGGTTGCGGACGACGGTCACCTTCGCGGCGTCCGGGCTGGTGTTGGCAGGGGTGTCGGTCCTCGGGGCGGGGTGGCATCGGCTGCTCTCCCCGCTGTCGTACCAGGCCGAGCGGGGTCTGCAGATCGAAGCCGTCGTCGCGACGCTGCCGATGGTCGCGTGGCTGGGGGATCCGCGCTACGAGGTCGCGTACAGCCGGTTCAAGGCGTACGAGGTGACCGGTCCGGGCGTTGCCGGGTTGTTGCAGGCCGCGACGGTGGCGTCCCTGGTGGCGATCGTGGTGGTGGCCGGGCTGCTGGCGTGGTGGTTCTGGCGGGGGTGTCCCGCGGAGGCGGCCGGGTACCTGGGCATGCTGATGGTCAGCCTGTTCGTCGCGACCTCGCGGGCGTACTCGCCGCAGTACACGCTCTGGATCGCGGCCCTGGCGGTGGTCTTGTTCGGGTGTTCGCGGGTGGATCCCGCCGAGTTCCGTCCGGGGAGGGCCGCGGCGGTGCTGGTGTGGGTGGCCGTCCTGATGCTGCTGACCACGCTGGTGTACCCGACGTACTACGTCGGTGTGGTGGGACGGAACCAGTTCTCCGGTTTCGGCGTGGCCATCCTGACGGTCCGGAACATCGGCCTGTTGGTCCTGATCGCCGCCCTGGTCGCGCTGATCGTCGACCGGTTGCGCGGCGTCGCTCGGACCTCTCGGCCGCGGCGCGGCCCGGCCTGAGGGCAAGGACCGGGGGCGTCCGGTGTCAGTCGCCCAAGCCCGTCCCGAGGTCGCGGGCGGTGCGAATCCAGCCGTGGTCCGGCGGGACGAGCGCGAGGCGTCCGGCCACCTCGTCCAGCGGCACGGGGACGGCATCCTCGCCGCGGGAGGCCACCATGATGCCGAAGTTGCCCTCGGCGATGTGCCATGCGGCGGCGGCGCCGATCCTGCCGCCCAGGAGGCGATCCGCGGCGCACGGCGTGCCTCCACGCTGGACATAGCCCAGGATCGTCACCCGCGACTCCAAGCCGGTGGCGGCCTCCAGTTCGCGAGCCAGCTTGAACGTGTGCTCCCGCTGGGTGTCCATGACGTGCGCAAGGTGCGCCTTGGCGGCGGCCTTGGCGTCTGGGGTCTTCGCGGACGCGGCCAACGCCTCAGCGGCATCCAACGCCGCGGCGTCCGCGACATCGCGCGCGCCCTCGGCCACCGCGACAACGCTGAAATTCGAGCCGCGGGAGAGGCGTTCGTTGATCCGCTGGGCGACGCTGTCGACCGAGTAGGGGATTTCGGGCAGGAGGATGATGTCGGCCCCACCCGCGATACCCGCGCCGAGGGTGAGCCAGCCGGCGCGGTGGCCCATCAGCTCGACGAGCAGGATGCGATGGTGGCTGTGCGCCGTCGAGTGCAGCCGATCGACGGCCTCGGTCGCGATCTCCAGCGCCGTCGAGAAGCCGAACGTATTGTCGGTGCCCCAGATGTCGCGGTCGATGGTCTTGGGCAGGTGAACCACGTTGAGGCCGGCGTCCGCCAGCCGCTTGGCGTTCTTCGCCGTGCCGCCTCCCCCCAGCATGACGAGGGCGTCGAGGCGATTGCGGGCGTAGACGTCGGCGATGGTCGGGATCATGTCCCGGGGCTCGCCGTCGACCACCATCTTGTGAACCTTGTCGCGGGACGTCCCGAGGATCGTGCCGCCCGAGGTCAGGATGCCTGAGAGCGCCTTCGGGGTGAGGTCGAACGCGCGGTTCTCCGCCAGCCCGCGGACGCCGTCGCGGAACCCGATCAGCTCCATGCCGAAACGCCCAAGCGCGGCCTTGCCGAGGCCGCGGATCGCCGCGTTCAGGCCGGGCGAGTCGCCCCCCGCGGTGAGGACGCCGATGCGCTGGGCCATGTCATGCCTCCTTGGTCTGGTGGGGTGACTCTACTGAGCGGTGCGGAAGCCCGTGAGGATATCGGCGACCACCTGGCGCGGATCTGCGGCGTCCATGACCGCGCGGACCACGGCGACCCCCGCGATACCGGTGGCCGCGAGCGCGGGGACGTCGGCGACGCCCACGTCCCCGATGGCGACGATGGGCAGGCGCGTGGCCTCGACGAGAGGCCGATAGCCGTCGACGCCGAGCGGGGGGCGTCCGGAATTCTTGGTGGGCGTGGGACGGTAGGGGCCGGCGCCCACGTAGTCGAGGACGTCTGCGTCCTCCTCGGCGGCCCGGACGAGCGCGAGCGTCCCGGTGGTGAGCCCGACGATGGCGTCCGGACCCAGGATCGCACGGGCCGAGCGGGGTGGCAGGTCGGCGGCCCCCACGTGCACGCCGTGCACCGGCGCGCCCACGGCGATCGCGGCCGCGGCGACGTCCACGCGATCATTGACGAGCACGCGGGTGGCCGGACGGGCGGCGTGCACCGCGTCGGCGACCCGCAGCGTCAGGTCGAACAGCTCGCGGGTGGTGGCGCCCTTCGCGCGCACCTGGATCACGCCCGCCCCACCCGTCGCGGCGGCCGCAGCGACCGCGGACGTCGCGGGGCCCAGGCCGGAGGTGATGACGTAACAGCGCAGGTCGAGCATGCGTTTCTCCTAGTCCACTTCGTCGAGGGCGTCCAACAACCCGATCCGGAACGACCCCGGCCGCCCGTGGCGCCCGGCCGCCAGTTCGCCGGCCCGGTTGAGCCAGGTCACCGCCGCCACGGCCGCGTCGAAGGGCGCGGCGACGGCGGCGCACGCCGCCGCGAGCCCGCCGAGCAGGCACCCGGTGCCGGTGACGCGCGGTAGCAGGTCGCTGCCGCCGGTGAGCGTCGCGGTGCGGTCGGCGCCGACGATCAGGTCGGTCACGCCCGACACGGCCACCACCGTCCCCCACCGCCGGGCGAGGGCGACGGCCGCGTCGTGGGCGTCCCTGGTGGTCGCGGTCGAGTCGGCGCCGCGCCCGCCGCGTCCGCCGGCCAACGCCAGGATCTCCGAGGCGTTGCCGCGGACGAGAGCCGGGCCCCGGGAGATGAGCTCGCGGGCCAGCGGCGTCCGGACGGGGGCGACGCCGATGGCGGCCGGGTCGAGCACCCAGGGGATGCCGCGTGCGGACGCCGCGGCGACCGTCGGCGGGATGCCCGCCAAGCCGTCGACCGAGAGTGTCCCGAGGTTGACCAGAAGCGCGTCGGCCAACGCATCGAGAGCGGGCGCCTCGGCGGCGGTCTCGGTCATCATCGGGCGCGCGCCCGCCGCCAGCAGGCCGTCGGCGACGATCGCCATCGACACGGTGGCGGTGATGCAGTGGACGAGCGGCTGGGTGCGCCGGACGTCCGCGATGACCTGTGCGACGCTCATCGGGCCTCCGGTGCGAGGGCGTCGAGGTCCGCGTCCAGGTCGGCCGTGCCCAACCGGGGGCCGAGCGCGGCGCCGGCGATCAGCAGGACGCCTCCGAGCACGAGCAACCCCATCACCGACGCCTGACGTCCGAGCACAGCGTCCAGCGTCGGCAGGTAGAACGGGTACAGCGCGGGGACGATCAGCGACAGGCTGTAGCCCATCCCGTAGCCGGTCGAGCGCACCTGGGTGGGGAAGCGCTCCGAGAGGTACGCCGACACCGGCCCATAGGCCGCCACCGTCGCGACCTGGAGCGCCGCGGCCAACGCCGCGGAGCTCGCCGCCCCCGAGCCGCCGGTGAGCAGCCACCACAGCGCCGGGCCGAGCACGAGCCCCGCCGCGCCCCAGGCGACGAAGAGGCGGCGGCGTCCGACCACCGTGGACAGGTGGCCGGCGACCGCCATGGCGAGCGCCTGGGCGACCGATGCGATCCCCATGACGGTGGACGCCTCCGTGGCGGTCAACCGGACATCCGCGACGAGGCGGGACGGCAGGATCAACACGGTGCCGGCCGTCCAGAACCACAGCCCCGACATCAGGCAGAACACCTGCCAGAACATCGGTGCGTAGCGTCCGGTCAGCACCTGCCGGATCCCTGCGGGGCCGGACGCCGCGGCGCGCTTCCGCTTGTGGAAGATCGGGGCGTCGCTCACGTGCCGGGAGTAGTAGGCAAGCATGCCGGCCGACAGTGACGCGCCCGCCACGAACAGCAGCCGCCAGCCCCACCTCGCGTAGTCGTCGGGGCCGAGGGCGGCCAGGAGGGCGGCGGTGGCGAACGCGATGGTGCCCTGCGCCCACGGCGCCATCGACAAGATGAGGCCCGACATCAAGCCGCGGCGTCCGGGCGTCGACCACTCCATGGCCAGGGGGATCGCTGCGGAGTACTCCCCGGCGACGAAGATCCCGCCGGCGAACCGGAGCAGCAGGACCGCGACGATGGTACCGAGGCCGAGGGCCGCGTGCGTGGGCAGAACGCCGATCCCGAGCGCGCAGACCGCGGTGCCGGCGATGGCGAGCTTGGTGGTGCGGGTGCGTCCCAGCTTGTCGGAGATGCGTCCGAAGATCATGCCGCCGAGGGGGCGTCCCAGCAGCATGGCGATGATGACGAACGCGCCCGTCGTGGCGGCGACGCCCGGACCGGCCAGGGTTGCCAGCGCCGGAGCCAGGGCGACCACCGGCAGGAACACGTGCACGTTGTCCACGAAGTTGCCGACCACCCCGGCGCGCAGCGCGGCGCGTCCGGCGGGTGGGAGGGCGGCGTCCACGGCCGGGGACGCCGGGGCGAGCCTGGGGGCGCTCACGCCGCCCACCCCGCCCGCGCGGACGGGCGCCGGTGGGCGTGCCGCGTCAGCGGGAGAGACACGACGAACGACAGCACCAACGCCACCAGCACCCCGATGTTGGAGGACGCCCACGGGCCCTGGCGTCCACCCAGGCCGAGGGGTTCCAGCAGGAAGCCCGACCACGCGAGCCAGGGCAGGCTGGAGGTGACCAACCCGAGCCCGAGGACGGTGGTCGCGGCCATGACGAGCACGGGCGCCCAGCGGACGGCACCGGTGCTGCGGACATCGTCGAGATCCAGCTCGTCGTAGCCCCGGCGTCCACGGAAGATCAGGTCGGCTCCGAAGATGCCCGTCCAGGCGGCCAGCGGCACGCCCAAGATGATGAGGAAAGCCTCGAAGGGGCCGAGGAAATCCGCCGCGATCCAGACCACGTAGACGGTGCCCAGGAGCATGACCACCCCGTCGATGGCGGCGGCCGTCCAGCGCTGCACGGGCAGTCCGAGCGTGAGCAGGGCAAGCCCCGAGGAGTAGAGGTCCAAGATGGCGCCGGAGACGAACCCCGTCATCGCCACCAGCCAGAACGGGATCAACAGCCAGGTCGGCAGCGCCGTCGCCAGGGCCCCGATGGGGTCGGAGGACAGTTGCTCCGCCAATGCCGGATCGGAGCCGCACAGCAGCAGGCCGTAGCCGATCAGCGCGACTACGGGCAGCGAGCCGCCCAGGGTGGTCCAGCCGACGATGTGCGAGCGGGAGGCGTCCCGGGGCTGGTAGCGGGAGTAGTCGGCGCACACGCTCGTCCAGCCGACACCGAAGCCGCAGATCACCATGACCGTAGCGCCGAGGACGCCCGCGACCGGCCCGGACGGCTGGCCGATGAGCACGTCGAAGCGGACGCGGTCGGCGGTGGCCGCGATGTAGACTACGGTGAGCGCGGTGGTGAGGAGCCCGAGCCACTTCTGGGCCTGCATCACGGCGGTGAAGCCGAGGATGCCGACGCCCATCACCAGGGCGACCATCACCACGAAGACGACCAACTGTGTGACGCCGCCGAAGCCGATGCCGAGCAGGTCGGCGATGGTCCCGGACGCCAGGACACCCACCGACACCAAGACCGTCTCCCAGCCGATCAGCAGCAGGTAGCTGACGACGCTGGGCAGGACATTGCCCCAGCGTCCGAAGACGGCGCGCGAGAGCACCATCGTCGGGGCGGATCCCCGCTGGCCCGCCAGCGAGACGATCCCCACGAGGGCGAAGCTGAGTACCGCGCCCAGGAGGGTGGCGGCGGCCGCTTGGGCGAAGCCGATGCCGTAGTCGAGAAGGTACGCGCCCCACGCGACGTTCAGCACGGCGACGTTGCCGGCGAACCACGGCCAGAACAGGTGGCGCGGTCGGCTGGTCCGCTCGTGCTCGCCGATGACGTCGATGCCGTGTGCCTCGATGACGGCGGCGTCGGGGGCCGCGGTGAGCGTGGTCATCGGACGCCCCCCAGTCGCGTCGCCGCCTCGAAGAATTCGCCCTCGTGGCGACAGGCCTCGAGGTAGGCGCGGGCGGCGTCCGCCCGTTCGCGGGGCGTCGCGCGCGCCAGCGTGCCCTCGACGTGGCCGAGGGCACGGCGGGTCACGTCGACGAAACCTGGATCGGCGTAGGTGTCGAGCCAGGCCCGGTAGGGGTGGTCCGGGAGCACGGAGGGCAGGATCGCGCCGGTCTCGGCGTAGAGCCAGAAGCAGGGCAGGACGGCTGCGGCCCCGACCGGATACGGCTCGGTCGCGGTCGCGGAGGTCAAGAAGCGGGTGTAGTGCGCGCAGGCGGGCCCCATCGCGCCCGGATCCCGGCCCTGCAGCCAGGTGCGGTGCAGCGCGGCCTCGACGAGCTGGGCGTCCGCGGCGCACGTGGCCCAGAACACCAGCTCGTCGGTAGCGGGGGCGCGGGCGGCCAACGCGGCGAGCGCTGCGGCGTATCGGCCGAGGTAGAGGGCGTCCTGGGCCAGGTAGAAGTCGAACCGGTCGGCGGGGAGGGTCCCGGCGACCAGGGCGGTCACGAAGTCGCCTTCCGCGGTTTCCTGCCACGTCGCCCAGCCGGCGCGCCACAGGGCGGCGGTCCAGGGCCCGGCGGCGGCGGCCGAGCGGGGATCGGGTGCCGCGGCGTCCGGAGCCAACTCGTCGGGGGCGTGCCACTCCGGCGCGATGGCGTCCTCGGCGACCCAGGGCCGCGGGTCGGACGCCCGAGCGAGGCGGCGTCCGAGATGGGCGTGATCGATGGGACCGTGGCCGCGTCCGACGTCCAGGGCGGCGCCATGCGCGATGGCCTCGGCGAGCCACGCGGTGGACCAGCGCAGGGCGTCCGCGGGCGAGTCGCCGGCCGCCAGTCGGGTCGCCAGAGCGGACGACAGCGAGCAGCCGGTGCCGTGGGTCGAGGTGGTGTCGATGCGGCGCGTCGGTGCCGACCAGCGCTCTCCCGTCGGCGCAACCCACGTGTTGGTGGCCCAGGGGCTGTCGAGGTGTCCGGTCTTCACGACGACCGCCACGCCGGTGTCGGACGCCCACCGTGCGGCCTGGTCGAGGGCCGTGCTCTCGTCGGGAGCCGGCGGTTCGCCCACCAGGACGGCCAACTCCCCGATGTTGGGGGTGACCACGGTGGCCCGGCGCGCGAAGCGACGCATAGCGTCCTCGGCGTCCGCCGCCAGCAGCCGGTCGCCGCTGGTCGCGACCATCACGGGGTCCACGACGAGGATGCGGGGCGGGTGGACGTCCAGCCAAGCGGTCACCGCATCGATGATCTCGACGCTTCCGAGCATGCCGGTCTTGATGCCGTCCAAGGCGACGTCGTCGGAGACAGCCTGGAGTTGGGCGGCGAGGAAGGAGACCGGCGGCTGGTGAACCGCCCGGACGCCCGTCGTGTTCTGCGCTACCAGGCTGGTGACCACGGCCATGCCGTAGCCGCCGGCGGCGGTGATGGACTTGAGGTCGGCGGCGGTTCCCGCGCCGCCGCTGGGATCGGTGCCGGCGATCGACAGCACCCGAGGCACAACGTCAGTCATGGACGGACATTCCCTTCGCTAGTACGAGCTAGATCAGGTTCCACGGGTCTGTTCTCAGCGCGCACGCGCACCCCGTGTCCGAAACGCATCGTCGCACACGATCCCGAGGCCGAACTCGTGTGCCCGCAAGGTGGGCCTGGTGTCTTCCCTTCCGGGTTCTCCTCTCCCTTCGAGGATGTGGTCAACCTCCTGGCAGGATCGGAGGGTCGCGCGATGTGAGGAGGGAAGGCGCGCTTCGGGAAGGCTGAGCGTGCGGCGGAGGATCCGGTGCCGGGAGGTCGGCCGTCAG
>CAYZXQ010000078.1:0-4764 GCA_964482465.1 uncultured Nigerium sp.
TGAGGGTGGTGGCGTGGGCCCAGCTGTCGCCGGAGCCCGCGGCGGCGGTGAGCGCGCGCGTCAGCGCCGCGAGCGCCCGGTCCCCCTCGCCCAGGACGCGGTGGGCCCGCCCCACCGCACGCCACAGGGAACCCGTCACGTGACTTTCGGGCAGGTCGTTCACCAGGCCGGGGATCTCGGGGAAGCGCGATTCGCGGATCCAGCGCCACGCCAGCCGGTTGGCCACGTCGGCCGCCGTGGCGGGCAGCCCGCCAAGCTTGGCCAGGCGCAGGACCTCCAGCAACTCCCCGTCACTGGCCATGGAGTTCCCCCTCGGTGCCGAACCCTGCGGCTGTCACAGTAGTGGGCTGCGCCGTGGCAAGGCGACGGGAATCGCCCGATCACGCGCGGGCTTCCGCACCTCACCCGCCGGGCTGAGAACACGGCGACGACCCTTCCACCGCGGGAGGCGAGGGACGGCGTCCGGACGCTACTCCCAGGACCAATACAGCCCGTACACCCCAGGCTTGACGTCGAGACGCAGGTGTTGCGCTTCGACGTCGGCCAGGGGCACGTCGATCAGCTCGGTGGGTTCCTGGCCCTCCTCGCCCATCTCCGGACGGTACCCGGCCTGGACCCGCGTGGGCAGCGCGTCGGGATGGAACTGCAGGCACAACCCCAAGCCCCGCATCTGCTCCATCACCGACCGCTCCACCCGGAACGACTCCACCCCCGGCGACGGCCACACCACGCGCTGCTCGGCGGAGAACAGCTCCCCGCGCTGCAGGTGCCGCGGGGCGATCATCTCGGCGACGGTCAGCCGCCGCTCCGGGACCGACACCACCTCACCCAGCCGGCACCCGTACGTCGCCGCGATCACCGGCACCTCGGGCGCGGCCCCCTCGCCCTCCAGGACGATCGGCCACCGGTGCTGCCCCGCCCGCTCGGCGCGGAAGACGGTCCGCGTGACCTGCGTGCGCTCCGTGCGATCCGGACCGATCCCCACCAGGTCCTGGACCAACACCCGCGACAACTGTCCCTGCATGTCGATGCCCAGGTCGGCGATGATCCCCGTCACGAGGTCCGCGACCGGCACCACGGTCTGCCATTCGAAGAGTTCGCGCCGCGTCCGGCCGTCCGAGGTGTGCGTCAGCGATGTCAGATACCCGGGCTCCAGGTTGAGGATCGACTCCAGCTCCACCAGCGTGTGGTACGACCGTGACCGCGTCGGGAACGACCGCCCCGACTGCCAGTAGCTCAGCGTCGCGATACTCACCGGCACCCCGGCGTTCTCCAGCCGCGCCCGAATGCGCTCCAGCGACAGTCCGCGCGCCGCGATCGCCTCGGTGAGCGCTTCTGAGAAGGACCGGAGCGGGCCGCGTCCGTCGGGGGTCGTCATCTGCCCATTGTGACGTGTCTTCGGCTCGTGCACGCAACGATTCCGCGGACGCCCCTGGCCGCGGACGCCGCGGGCCCGGCTCAGGCCTCGCGCATCTCCACGGGCGTCCCCCGCTGGACCGTCCGCGACACCGTGCACAACTGGTCGTGCGAACGCCGGATCGCCTGCGGCACGCGGGCGCGGGCGGCGTCCCCGGCCTCGCCCTCGGGAAACTCCACCGCGAACGTCACCGTGAGGTCCGTCAGGTGGTTGCCGCCCTCGGTCGACTTCACGCCGGACGCCGTCACCTCGAACCCCACCGGCTCCGCCCGCCGCGCGGTGATGTAGTCGACGTCGATGGCGCTGCACCCGGCCAGTGCGGCGAGCAGCAACTCGACCGGGGAGAAGACGTCCGTCCCCTCGCCCAGGACGATCGTCGCGCCGTCGGCGTTCGTCGCCTCGAACCGCGCGAATCCCGTGCGCCGCAGCGTCACGGTCCGACTCGGATCGCTCATGTCTCCTCCCGGGGGGTAGGGGCCGGACGCCGCGGCGTCCGTCACGCGCGCCGCAGCGCAGCCGACAGGTGCAGGGCCAGCCCCTGCCCGACGGCCTCCATCTCGAGGGTGTAGTGCAGGGTGTCGCCGTCGAGCCGGAACCGCCGGACGTTGCGATCCACCTGCTTGGCCGTCGGCGTGTTGCGGACGCCGCCGTCGGTGTCGAGGGTGAACCCGCCCTCGGACGCCACGCACGTGCCGGCGGCGACCTCCGCCTGCCCGGTCGGGATCGCGATGACCAGCTCGACCGTCTCCGGCGTCGGTGCCCGCAGGTAGCCGGTCTCGGTGTGCATGGGCGCGCCCGCGGGGCTCCACGTCCGCTCGGTGACCAGCAGGAACGGCTTGCCGACATCGGTGAACGTCCACTCGTCGGTGTAGGCGAAGTCGGTGATCGTCGGGTACTCGCCGTGGCCGTCGCCCCGCCAGGTGCCGACGAGCGCGGCCAGGTGGGTGAGATTCGGGTGCAGCGTCATGGTTTCCTCTCCTGGTGTGCGGACGCCCTCAGGTGCGTTCGACGAGCCCCAACTCGTAGCCGCGGACCACGGCCTTGAGACGCGACGTCACCCCGAGCTTGCTCATGAGCGCCGACACGTGGGTCTTGACCGTCGAGTCGGACAGCGACAGTTCCTCGGCGATCTCCGCGTTGCTGTACGCGGCGCACAGCAACTGCAGGATCTGGAGTTCTCTCGGGCTCAACTCGGCGTCGAACGGCAGGGGTTGGCGGCGGGACGCGGGCGTCCGGAACAGCCGGGCGATGGGCCCGGGGGAGACCACCGACGTCCCGTCGTGGACGACCGCGCGGATGCCGTCCACGAGGGCGTCCGGGGAGGTGTCCTTGAGCAGGAAGCCGTTGGCGCCGGCGGCGAGCGCCTTGCGGACCGCCTCGTCCTCGTCGAAGGACGTCAGCAGCAGCACCTTGGTGTCCGGATGGATCTGCTTGAGGGTGCGGGTGGCGGTGATGCCGTCCATGATCGGCATGCGCATGTCCATGACGACCACGTCGACGGGGGTGTCGTGGAGGGCCTGGAGGGCGTCCGCGCCGTTGGTGCACTGGTGCACGATGGTGAATCCGTCGGCGGCGGCAAGGTACGCGGTGAGGGCGGCGCGCACGAGGCTGTCGTCGTCCACCAGCGCGATGGTGATGGTCGAGCGCTCGGGCATGGCTCATCCTCCCACGGGGAGGGAGGCGCGCAGCAGCCACGTGCCGTGCGTCCGGGTGGCCTCAAAGTCGCCGCCGAGGGCTTCGATGCGCTCGCGAGCCCCCACCAAGCCGAAGCCGGCGCCGCGGTTGGGACTTCCGGACGAGACCGCGTTGGTGAAGACCGCCTCGACGGCGTCCGGGGTCTCCTCGATGAGGATCCGGCAGGGTCCCGAGCGGTCGGCGTGCTTCACCATGTTGGACGTCGCCTCGACGATGAGCTTGCCGAGCGTCTCCCGGACGGACTCGGGGAGTCCGGCGAGGTGGGCGTCCACGGACGTCGACACCGTGAGTCCGTGGGCCTCGAGCTCGCGGACCCGCTGGGGGAGCAGCGTGGTGAGCGACACGACGCGCCAGGGATCCTCGCCGCCAGCGGCGTCCAGGGAGGGATCGTTGCGCCGCAGGGCCTCCATCATGCCGCGCAGGTCGCGGATGGAGCGGCGTCCGGTGGCGATGATGAAGTCGAGGTCCTCGGTGAGCAGGGGATCCGCGGTGCCGCGCAGCTTGATCTGCTCGGCGCGCATGATCATCGTCGTCGTGGCGTAGGCGACCGTGTCGTGGAGGTCGCGCGCGATGGACCGCCGCTGCGCCCGGATGGCATCGATGCGCTCCTCGGTGAGGGCGACCGTCCGTTGCTGCAGGCGGTGCAGGATCGACCCCAGCGCCCACACCAGCGCGGTCATGATGACCCAGGCGACGACCGTCTGGACCGCCACCTCCGCGGAGTCGCCGATCAAGGTCGCCCAGATCGCCGCCGGGACCAGCCAGAGGGTGAGCACCGTGCGCCACTTCTCCAGGCCGCGGCTGCCGGCCGCATACAGCGGGATCAGCACCGCCAGGATCGCCATCGTCATCGAGCCCGGCATCATGAGGGCGCCCGCCGTCACCGCGACGCCCACGATGACACCGCCGGAGCGCGGCCAGCGTCCCGACGCCGCCGCCCCCATGCAGAGCACGGTGTCCAGGGCGAACTGGGTCCAGGTGAGCACGCGGTTGCCGCCGGAGTAGAACGACTCGGAATAGAGGTAGAGCATCGTCGCCAGCGCGGCCTCGGCCGCGCCCGAGCGGGCCAGCCCGCCGAACAGGCGGGCGGCCAGGTTCTGCCTCTTCTCGTGAACCCGCCCCACCACGCGCGCAATTGTCCCGCAGCGCTCGCAGGATTCCTACTTAAGTACCAGCGAAGCGGCACTTTCCGGCGATGTGTGCGGACGCGGGTCTTCATAGAGTCGTGACAACACCACCCAGGAGGCGGAGCACACCATGAAGCACAGGAACCTCGTCATCGGAGGATGCGTGCTCGTGGGGCTGCTCGTGGGTGCGGTGGTGGGCTGGTTACTCGCTGACTTCCGCACGTACGCCGCGGTGGGGGCGCTGGCTGGCCTCGCTGTCGGATTTGCCCTCACCGGCGGCGACCCGAGTTTCCTGCCCGACCATGTGATCAACAAGACGTAAGCCCTGAGTGGCAATCCTCCCCCCGAATCAGCACCCCGGGTCCCGCGCCCGGGGTGCTGGTTGTCTGGAACCTTTTCGTCGGCGTCCCTGAGGCCCATCCGTCCCCCGGGTTCCCCCCGCGTTGCTGTGCTCGTGTGCGACAGATAGGGGCCGGACGCCGTTGGTCCGGGTTCGCCAGACCACCTCGCACCCGCCGACCCCTG
>CAYZXQ010000078.1:4864-9909 GCA_964482465.1 uncultured Nigerium sp.
GGATTGCTGCACGTGTCGCTGCGGCGAGGTCGTTCGTGGGTTGGGCCTACGGGCGGGGTCGGGCGTTCGCTGCGGGCACCGTGCCTCGGGTCATCACCCAGGGACACACGCGTCCTCGCTCCCCGGGCGCAGCCAAGAACGCCAACAACCCCGCGGGTCGACGCCACTCGGTGTCACGAGGGCACGCCGAATACCGGCGGGGTCGCTACAGTCACGGACGGACACTCAGCCGAGCGCCCGCAGCCGGCTGAAGATCAGCGGCAGATCCAGGGCAGCAGGTCGCACAGGAACCGCGGGTACGTCTGCGGCACCATCTTGTCGTACGACACGACTGCGGGGGAGAAGCCGCTCGTCAGCACTGCGAACGCGGTGGCAGCGACCAAAAGCTTGCGCATGGTGATTCCTCCCTGAGGGCATCGTCGTCGGGAGAATCCTACGGCTCCGGAGCCGAATTCTCCTCATCAAGGGAGCATGACCCGCTGGGGCCGGTTCCTCATCCCCTCGCGCGCCTCGCGGAGGGTGTCCGTCCCCGGGAGCGCGCGTGGCCAGGGCCCTCACGGGGGAGGTCATCCACCGTCCCCGGACAGGCGAAGGGCCCCTGCAGGTATGAGCTGCAAGGGCCCTTCTGGTTGAGGCCGAAGCTTCAGGGAGCCGAAGCTCCCGGGTGGAAGGGGGCGAGCCCTTCCGGAACCGGTGGACCGAAGTCCTCCGGGGTGGAGGGGTGGTGCCCTCCGGTTTCCCTTCGGGCCGAAGCCCTCCGGGTGGCCGACCCGCTGTCGCGTTCCGGGCCGAAGCCGTTCACGCGGACTGCGCGTCTGCCGATCCGGCGACCGAGGTCACCGGGGGCGCTGCCCCGAGGGGCCTCGCCGGGCGGCCGGATCATGGTGACGATTCCGACCTGACCTCTCGTTCCCGAGTCGCCGACCCGCGTGTCACCCCGCGCGCCCGGTGGGTTGCCCCGCCGTGTGGCTCCTCGTTTCCGAGTGATCCGCTCCTCCCCGAAGGGGTTCGCGTGGGTTATTTCTAGCCCCCCGTCGAGGTGCCCGCAAGTGCTTTTTCCGAAGTACTCCGGTGTAGTTCGTTGTCCACCGAACCGTCCCCAGACAAGGGCCGATCGTCCACCGGAAGCGCCTTCTTGCCCACATCTTCGTGCACATGGGCTGTGGACGCCGCGGGCTGGCGTCCGCATCGGATGGGCGACAATGGTGCCCGTGACGAACGGTGACGAAGTGGTCCTGGGGGTGCAATTCCCGTCGGTCGAGCCGACGCGGGCGGCGTCCGTGGCGGAGGCGATCGCCCGGGTGGGCGACCGTCCGGCGGTGATCGAGGTGCTCCTGGTCGGGGCACCTGCGCAGGCGCACCTGGACGACGGCGCGGTGACGGTGTTCGGCGGGGTCCCGGACGCGGACGCCGTCGACGCGGCCGTGCGCTCGATCGAGGCGACCTCGGCGGTGGTCGACCTGGTGGCCACCGACGACGGCGTCCGGTTCACCGACCTGCTGCTCCTGGACGGCGAGCCGCTGACGCGGCGTCCGCTCGCCGAGCGGCTGGCGATGCTGGCCGAGGTGGCGCCGTCGTGGTTCATGGTCGAGCGGACGTCCCTGGACATCCCCGCCTGGGCCGATGCGTTCGCCCGGCACGCGCGCGAGCGCGGCGTCCCGGGGGTGGGCGTCCGGCTGCTTGATGCGCCCCGCGCGATCGGGGACGCCGGCGAAACAGGACAGGTCGTCCTCTGGGACTGACCACGCCGTTCCGCCCAGTCACCTAGGATTTCGGCATGTTGGAACCCAGCGAGCGGGCCCGGTTGGTGACCGCCATCGCCGAGCAGGTGCGGCTGCTGGCGCAGGCGTCCGAGCACGTCGGGCACGCCTTCGCGACGCAGCAGGGCCTGCACCCGACCGACTTCCGCGCGCTGTCGCTCATCTACTCCTGCGAGCGCGCCGGCGAGCCGCTGACGGCCCGCGCGTTGGCCCGCGCCATGGATCTCAGCCCGGGCGCCGTCACCTATGCGGTCGACCGGCTCGCGGCGTCCGGACACGTCTGGCGCGACCGGGACGCGGCCGACGGACGCCGCGTCGTCCTGCGGTTCGCGCCGCACGGACGCGACGTGGCGACGGCGTTCTTCGGACCCTTGGGACGCGCGCACGGGCAAGCGTTGGCGGCCTACGACGAGGCCGAACTCGGGGTGGCGCTGCGGGTGCTCACCGACGTCACCGAGGCGCTGGGAGAGTTCGAACAGCCCTGAGGAAGCGCTGATGCGGCGGTCCGGATCGAGCGATACGAACCCCCCCGCCGGTATGTTCAGGAAGTATTTCAGTCACTGAAGTAATGGTGCTACGATCTCCGCGTGACTACTGACGTGGCGCGCGGCCGAGCGTGGGCCGCCCCGATGGCCCTGTACCTGCTGGGCATCTTCATGGGCGCCATCGACACCGGGATCATCACGCCCGCCCGGACCATCGTCGCCAACGACCTCGGCGTCGACGACGCGGCCGGCATCTGGATGATCACGATCTACACGCTCGCGTACGCGGCGGCGATCCCGGTGATGGGCAAGCTCGCCGACCGGCAGGGCCGCAAGCGGATCTACCTCGTGTCCATCGCGCTGTTCGGGATCGGCTCGCTGCTGTGCGGACTGTCCCAGGACGTCGGCAGCTTCGCGATGCTCATCGGCGCGCGGGCGCTCCAGGCCATCGGGGGCGGCGGCATCCTGCCCATCGCGACCGCCGAGATCGGCAGCGAGGTGCCCGCCGAGAAGCGCGGCATGGCGCTCGGCCTGGTCGGCATGGTCTATGGCGTCGCGAACATCTTCGGGGCGTCGGCGGGCAGTCTCATCCTCGACGTCGTGGGCACGCACAACTGGCAGTGGATCTTCTACGTCAACGTCCCCATCGCGCTGGCCATCGTGGTCGCCGGGTGGATCGTCCTGCCGGACCACCGCGTCGGCGAGGTCAAGCCCATCGATCTGCTCGGCACCGTGCTGCTGGTCGGGATGATCCTGTCGCTGCTCTACGGGCTGCGGAACATCGACTTCTTCGACCTGGTTGCGTCGGTGCAGGACCCGCAGGTGTGGCCCTACCTGCTGGGATTCGTGGTCGCCCTGCCGCTGTTCGTCCTGGCCGAGCGGCGGGCCCAGGACCCGGTGCTCAACCTCGCCTACTTCACCGACCGCGGGATCGGGCTGACGCTGGTGCTCTCGCTGCTGTCCGGGGTGATCCTGATGGCGGTCGTGTTCGTCCCGCAGTTGGCGGAGAACGCGCTGCGGATCCCGTCCGGCAAGGGCGGATACTTCGTGATTGTCCTCGGGCTGGCGTCCGGGATCGGTGCGCCGCTCTCGGGACGCCTCACCGACCGGTTCGGGCCGAAGAAGGTCCTGGGGTTCGGCGCACTCGCGTCCGCCGCGGCCGCCGCGACGGTGGTCTGGTGGATGATCCCGGCGCCGTCCCTGCCGAGCGTGATCGTGTCGCTGGCCCTGATCGGGCTGGGGCTGGGCTTCATCGTCGGCTCGCCACTGAACTACATGATGCTGGAGCGGACGCCGGCGTCCGAGTCGTCGTCGGCGTTGGGGACGCTGTCGTTGGTCCGGTCGATCGGGACCACCATCGCGCCCGCGCTCATGATCGGGTTCCTCACCCACGGCGTGGCCGGCCTGCAGGACTCGCTGACCGCCGAGCTGCCGACGTCGATCAAGGCGCCCACGCTGCCCTACGCGGCCGAGCTGACCGAGCGCCTCAACCGGTGGAAGTCCGACGAGAAGCTCGCGGACAAGCTCGCCGGCGTCGAACTGCCCGACCTCAACCGCACCGACATCGAGGTGTCGACCACCGGCGGCACCCTGCCCGACGACCTCGTCGAGTTGCTCAAGACCGCGGACGTCACGAACATCACCGAGCGGACGAAGATCGTTGCCCGGCGCATGTTCGAGGAGAAGACACCCGCGACGATCGCGGACATCCAAAACGGGGTCGACGCGGGCCTGGCGGGGCTGGCGACCGCGGAGGCGTCGCTGGATTCGAGCCGGACCGAGATGTCGGACGGGCTCGCCGAGATGGACACGAACCTGTCGAGCATGGCCGAGGGGCTGACCAAGATGGGGACGGCGCTGTCCGAGATGTCGACCGGCCTGTCGAAGATGGACACCGCTCTGGCGGGGATGGCCACCGGCGTGTCGAAGATGGACACCGCCCTCAAGGGCATCGACGCCGGCATCGCGGGCATGACCAAGGGCGTCGCAGGGCTGGACCAGGCGGTGGCGGGCATCGACACCGGGCTGGCCAAGCAGAAGGCCGCGCTGGCCCAGCTCGAGGCGGTTCCCGACCCGACGCTGGCCGGGCAGATCGCCGGGCTCAAGGCGGCCATCGCCGACACCCAGGCCAAGCGCGACGCAACCGCGGCGCAACGCCAGACCCTCGTGGACAAGCTCGCGAGCACCAAGGCCCAGCGCGCCGAGCTGGCGGCCCAGCGCGACAAGTTGGCCGCCGGACGGGCCACCCTGGCGGCGCAGCGCGCGAAGCTGGCCGCGGGACGCTCCGAGCTGGCGACGCAGCGCAGCAAGCTCGCCACGGGCCGCTCCGAACTCTCCCAGGCTCGCAGCGACCTCTCCGGCGCCCGCGACTCCCTGGACTCCGCCAAGGCCGAGATGGTCGACACCGTTGCCAAGATGCGCGAGCTCCGGGCGGGCGTCCCGGGCGCGTTCGACCAAGCGTTGAACGACTACCTGGCCGAGATCGACGCGCGCGGTCCGCGGTTGGAGGCCGTGTTCGCGGACGCGGTGGGTGCCGGTTTCCGGGGCGTCTACCTGTTCGACCTTGCCGCGTGCCTGGTGGTGCTGGGCGTGATCGCGTTGGTCCCGCGGGCGCACCAACGTCCCGAGGACGAGGCGGCGGACGTCGCCGAGCCGGCGCAGGCAGAGGCGTCTTTGAGCCTGTAGTCGGCCCGCGCGGGTGCGGGCAACTCACCTGCCGGCGAGCCGAACCGTCGTTCAGGCCTGGGGAAACGCTGATCAATCATGTTCTGGCTGCGGCGGCCCGGATCGAGCGATCCGA
>CAYZXQ010000079.1:0-9812 GCA_964482465.1 uncultured Nigerium sp.
GTTCGGATCGCTCGATCCGGGCCGCCGCAGCCAGGACATGATCGATCAGCGTTTCGCTAGGTTGGCGGCCATGGCGAAACGGCAGGTGCTGGCCGACATCGGACGCCCCGTGCGGCGGGTGGAAGGGCGTCCGGACGCCCCCGCTCCCGCCGGCGAGTGGCCCTTCGCGATCCCGGCGGTCGCCCAGGTGCTGCGCGGGGGCCTGGAGTTGACGCGGGCGACGGTCCTGATGGGCGACAACGGCTCGGGCAAGTCGACGCTCGTCGAGGCGGTCGCCGAGCTGTACGGGCTGAACCCCGAAGGCGGCTCGACCGGCGCGATGCACCGGACGCGCGCGTCGGAGTCGCCCCTGGCCGAGCACCTACGCCTGGTCCGGGGCATCGGCGGCTCGCGGGGCGGGTTCTTCCTGCGGGCCGAGACCATGCACTCCTTCTTCACCTACCTGGAGGGCGTGGGGTTCCACGAGGGGTTCCACGACCGCAGCCACGGGGAATCCTTCCTGGCGCTGGTCGCGAGCCGGTTCTTCGATCGGCGCGGGGACCCGCGCGCCGGGCTGTTCGTCCTGGACGAGCCCGAGTCTGCGCTCTCGTTCACGTCCTCGCTCGCCCTCGTGGGGCTGCTCACCGACCTGCTGGCCGAGCCCGGAGCGCAGGTGCTCATGGCCACCCACTCCCCCGTGCTCGCCGCGCTCCCGGGCGCGACGATCCTCGAACTCGACGCCGCGGGGCTGCACCCCACGGCGTGGGAGGACGTGGCGTCCGTCGTCGACCAACGGCAGTTCCTCGCCGACCCGCAGCGCTATCTGCGGTCGTTGCAGTCGCCGTCATGCTGAGTGTCGGTCCCGGCGCCGGGCGCCACGCGTGGGAGGCTCGGAGTCCGAGGAGGTCTCCCATGCGTCGAACCCGGACCGCGGCCGCGGCGGCGGCCACCGCGCTGGTGTTCTTGGCGGGCTGCGCGACCCAGCCCGAGGCGCCGCGCACCCCCGGTCCGGCGCCGTCCCCCACGTACTCGTGTACGCCGGACGCCGGCGGCGCGCCGGTGCCCTGCACTCCCGAGCAGTACACCGAGCAGACCCGCATCAACCTGCTGTACGCCGAGGCCACGAAGAACTACCAGCGCTACTTCACCGAGTACGTGCGGCTCTTGCGCGCGGGCGGCACCGACAAGGCGACCCCGGCCCTCACCGCGGTCGCCGGCGGCCCCTACCTGGAGGCCCAACTCACCTACCTGCGGCAACTGCAGCAGCTCGGCGGCCGGATCGGTCCCGGCGACATCGCCGTGGTGCGGCAGAACCGGTTCCCCGGCGCCACGTCGCGCGGCTACGACATCGCGCTGGCGACGTGCATCGATTCCCGCGCCGCGCCGCTCCTGCAGGGCGAGCAGGTCCTGAAACAAGGACGCGTCGTCGCCTCGACCGTGTACTTCAAACGGGACGCCGGCGTCCTCAAGCTCTGGGACGGCGAGGAGAAGCCCGTCGAGTCCTGCTGACCCCACCTTGAGGGCACGCCACGCCCGCACGGCAGGTCCACGGAACAACCCCCCAAGTCCGACGCTCGGGGCCTTGCATTCCGGCCCTCCTTCGGCCATGCTGGTCCCAACTGGTACGTACCAGCACGGACCAGTTGCGGACGCCCTCCGTGGCGCCCGCCGCCCGAAGGAGCAAGCAGCCGATGACCCAGCCCGCGCGCAGCCCGCTGGTCGGCGCGACCCCCAAGCACCAGCAGCTCCGCGACCTCATCCTCGGGATGGCGCGTCCCGGCGAACCCATCCCCTCCGAGCGGGCCCTCGCCGCCACCTACGGCATCTCGCGGGCCACGGTCCGAGAAGCCATCGGCGGCCTCGTCGCGGACGGCCTTCTCCAGCGCGTCCAGGGCCTCGGGACGTTCGCCCGGGAGCCACGGATGGAGACGCGGCTGCACCTCGCGTCCTTCACCAACGACATGAGGCGACGCGGGCGGCGTCCGAGCACCCGCGTCCTCACCATCGCGAGCCGGATCCCGCCGGCGGACGTCGCCGACTGGCTCGGCCTGGCGCCGGACGCCCCGGCCTGGCAGATCGACCGGCTGCGGCTCGCCGACGATGAGCCGATGGCCGTGGAGTTCGGCTGGATCCCCTGCGCGCTGGCGCCCGGGCTGGACGAACGGCCCTTGGACGGCTCCCTCTACGGCCTGCTCGAAGCCGAGTTCGGCGTAGCCATCGACCACGCCCAGCAGACCCTGTGGGCCGAAGCCGCCGACAAACGCCTCGGCACCCTGCTCCACACCCCGTCCGGCACCCCCCTCCTCGTGTTCCGCCGCAAGTCGAGCGCGCGCGGACTCCCCGTCGAACACGTCGTCAGCTACTACCGCGGCGACCGATACCAGGTCCACATGGAGCTGTCCGGCTCCCGCACCGACCCCGAAGCTTCCAGCACCGCCATCACTTAGGAGTCCCCTCATGGAAATCGTCATCTGCCCCACTCCCGAGGCCGTCGGAGAACTCGCCGCGGCGCGCGTCGCCCAGGTGTGCGCCGCCAAGGGTCCGGACGCCGTCATCGGCGTCGCCACCGGTTCGTCCCCGCTCGCCTGCTACGCCGGCCTCGCCCGCCGCGTCCGGGACGGTCGTCTCGACCTGTCCGAGGCGTCCGCGTTCGCTCTCGACGAGTACGTCGGGCTCCCGGCCGGTCACCCGGAGTCGTACGCCGAGGTCGTCCGGCGCACCGTCACCGAGCCGCTCGGACTCGACCCGGCCCGCGTCCACGTCCCGGACGGCGGGGCGGCCGATCTCGCCGGCGCCGGCCCGGCGTACGAGGCGGCGATCAAGGCCGCGGGCGGCGTGGACGTCCAAATCCTCGGCGTCGGCGCCAACGGCCACATCGGGTTCAACGAGCCGTCCTCGTCGCTGGCGTCCCGCACCCGCGTGAAGACCCTCGACTCGCGCACCCGCGAGGACAACGCCCGATTCTTCGACTCCATCGACGATGTGCCGCGCCACTGCCTGACCCAGGGGCTGGGCACCATCATGGACGCCCGCCACTGCGTCCTCGTCGCCCAGGGCGAGGCCAAGGCCCCGGCCATCGCGGCCCTCGTCGAGGGGCCCATCACCGCGATGATGCCCGGATCGGTGCTCCAGTTGCACCCGTCCGTGACCGTGTTCATCGACGAGGCCGCGGCGTCCCAGCTCCGCCACGACGCCTACTACCGCGAGACCTACGACCACAAGCCCGCGTGGCAGCGTTTCGACCAGGATCAGCCGTGCTGATCGCCTCCGAACGCGTCTTCCTCGACGGCGAGTTCCGCCCCGCGACGCTGCGCGTCGAGGGCGAGCGGATCGCCGAGGTCATCCTCGACCGGGTGTCGGACGCCCCCCTGACCGGCCGCCTCGTCCCCGGCTTCGTGGACGTCCACTCTCACGGCGGTGGCGGCGCCACCTTCGGCACCACCGACCCCTCCTCGGTCCGGCAGGCGCTCGCCGCCCACCGGGCCCACGGCACGACCACGCAGGTCGCGAGCCTCGTCACCGAGTCGCTGGACTCGCTGCACGCCCAGGTGACCGTCCTGGCGGAGCTGGTGGCGGCGGGCGAACTGGCCGGCATCCACCTGGAGGGCCCGTGGCTGGCCGCCGAGTACAAGGGCGCCCACCCCCTCGAGCGCCTCCTCGATCCCACCCCGGCCGCCATCGACGCCCTCCTGGACGCCGGACGCGGCACGATCCGTATGGTCACCCTCGCCCCCGAGCGGGTCGGGGGCCTGGACGCCGTCGAACGGTTCGTCGCCGCGGGGGTCGTCGTGGCCCTGGGCCACACGAACGCCGACCACGAGACCGCCCGCGCGGCGATCGCCCGCGGGGCCACGGGCGTGACCCACCTCTTCAACGCCATGGCGCCCCTGCACCATCGGCGTCCGGGGCCGATCCTCGCGTTCTGGGAATCCGACGTGTACCTGGAGCTCATCTTCGACACCATCCACGTCGACGCGGCGCTCGCCGCCCAGACCATGCGCGCCGCGCCGGATCGGGCCGTGCTCATCACGGACGCCATGGCCGCGGCGTCGGCGTCCGACGGCCACTACGTGCTCGGCGAGCTGGACGTGATCGTCTCCGACGGCATCGCCCGCCTCGCCCAGGGAGGCGCCATCGCGGGCAGCACGCTCACCCTCGACAAGGCCGTCCGGCACGCGGTGGCGGCGGGCGTCCCGCTCGAGCTGGCGCTGACGGCGGCGACGTCCCGGCCCGCGGAGTACCTGGGGCTGCCGGACGTCGGTCGGTTCGACGTGGGTGCGTTCGCGGACGCCGTGGTGCTCGACGCCGACCTCGGCGTCGAGTGGGTCATGCGGCGGGGCTCCTGGCTCTGAGGCCGAGCGCGAGACCCCGGCGCTCAGGCCAGCAGCGCCGGGGTCTCGCGCGGGGGCCGCGGACGCCCCAGGTGCACGCTGCCGGACGCTTCGGCGGTGAACAGCCGAGCCCCGGGAGCGGGCACCTGGTGCCCGCGGAGCACGGCCGCCAGCATCTCGAGTTGCGCCTGGGCCTCCTCCAGGCGTGCCTCCAGCGACAGGATGCGCCGAATGCCCTCGAGGTTGATGCCCTCCTCCTGGCTGAGCTGCTGGACATGCCGCAGCCGGGCGATGTCGCGCAGGCTGTAGCGCCGCCCGCGGCCCTTGGTCCGCTTGGGCACCACCAGCCCCAGGCGGTCGTAGCCGCGGAGGGTCTGCGGATGCATGTCCGCCAGCCGGGCCGCCACCGTCACGGTGAACAGCGGCGCGTGCGGGTCGAGCCGCGCGAGCAGGAAGTCGCCGGTGCGCGGCTCGTCCGTGGCGGCCATCTCACACCCCCAGGTGGGCGCGCGGGTCCTCAGGACCCACGGCGTCGGCGTAGGTCCGAAGCGCCGCGCGGGCGGCGTCCGATAGCCCGGAGGGAACCTGCACGGCGACGGACACCAGCAGGTCGCCGCGCTCGCCGTTGGCCTTACTGACGCCCTTGCCGCGGACGCGCAACGTGCGGCCGTTCGGCGTGCCCGACGGCAGCCGCAGCCGGACCTTGCCGCCGCCGAGGGTCGGCACCTGAATCTCGGCGCCCAGCGCGGCCTCGACGAACGTGACCGGCACCTCGATGGTGATGTTGTCGCCCTTGCGCCCGAACAGGGGATCGGGCGTGACGTGGACGAGGACGTAGAGGTCGCCCGACGCGCCGCCATTCTCGCCGGCGCCGCCCTTGCCCTTGATGCGGATGCGCTGGCCGTCCTCGACGCCGGCCGGGATCCGGACCTGCATCGTGGTGGTGGAGCGGCCGCGGCCGGAGCCGTTGCACACCGGGCACGGATCGTCCACGACCAGGCCGCGCCCGCGGCAGTCGGGGCACGGTTCGGCGAACGCGAAGCCTCCCGACGCCGGCGTCGACCGCATGCCCGAGCCCTCACAGCCGGGGCACACGCGCGGGACGGTCCCGGCGCGCGCGCCGGTGCCGCGACAGGCCTGGCACGGGGCGTCCGAGACGGTCTGCATCGGCACGGTGACGCCGTCGACCGCCTGGATGAAGTCGATGGTGACCTCGCCCTCGATGTCGGTTCCGCGGCGGGGATTGCGGGTGCCGGACGTCCGCCGCCCGGCCTGGGCGCCCCCGAAGAGGTTGCCGAACAGGTCGGAGATGTTGGAGTCGCCCGTGGCGTTGCGGAAGAGATCCTCCATCGACGGCCCGCCCGGCTGGCCGAAGCCGCCGGGGCGTCCGCCGCCACCACCGCCGGGGAAGCGGAAGCCGCCCCCGCCGAACAGGCTGCGCTGCTCGTCGTACTCCTTGCGCTTGGCCGGGTCCGACAGCACCGAGTTCGCCTCGGAGACCTCCTTGAAGCGCTTCTCACGTGCTGCGTCGCCAGGGTGCTGGTCGGGGTGGTTCTCCCGAGCCAGCTTGCGGAACGCCTTCTTGATCTCCTCGGGCTTGGCGTCCTTGGAGACGCCCAGGACCTTGTAGTAGTCCTTCTCGAGCCAATCCTTCGTGCTCATCGCGTCTCCTTTCGGTCTCTCGTCGCGACCCTCACGCGGGGTCGGCTACCCCGACGCGCGCGGGGCGGATGATGCGGTCGCCGAGCTTCGCACCCTTCTGCATCACGGCGCTGACGACCGTCACGTCGTGGTCGCCGGCGTACGGCAGGTGCATGAGCGCCTCGTGAAGGTTGGGATCGAAGGGCTCGCCGACGACCCCGAACGTGACCAGGCCGTGCTTGGTCGCCACCTTCTCCAGCTCGTCGGCGACCAGCTTGAAGCCGCCGGTCAGCTCCTCGTGCGCGCGGGCCGCGTCGATGCCGTCCAGCACCGGCAGCAGGTCGGCCACGACCGCCTCGATGCCGCGCGCGCGGGCGACGTCCCGGTCGCGGTCGACGCGCCGCTTGTAGTTCACGTACTCGGCCTGGAGGCGCTGCAGGTCGGCGGTCCGTTCGGCCGCCAGCGCCTGCCACTCGTCGGGTGCGGACGCCAACGTGCCGTCCAGCAGGCTGGACGCATCGTCCGGGACCAGCGGGGTCTCGATGCCGTCGCCGCTCGCCTCGCCGTCGGGCACGAACTCGTCGAACTTGTCAGTCACTTGCTTCTCCTCGGGTCGCGGTGCGCGCACCGGGCGGGGCGGGACGAACCCGCCTCCGCCCGGTGTCGGGTCACTTCTCGTCGTCGACGATCTCGGCGTCGACCACGTCGTCGCCGTCGTCCGCGGGGCCGGACGCCGGGGCGTCCGCCTGCGCCGACTGCTGCTGCGCGGCCTGGGCGGCGGCGTACATCGCCTGCCCCATCGCGGACGCCTTCTCGTTCAGGTCGTTCATGGCCGCCTTGACCTCGTCGTCGTTGTCGGTGCCCTTCAGGGCCTCCTTCAACGTGTCGAGGGCTGCGGTGACCGGGGCCTTGACGTCCTCGCTGATCTGCTCGGCGTTGTCCTTGAGGAGCTTCTCGGTGCGGAACGCCAGACCGTCGGCCTCGTTGCGCATCTCGACCGACTCGCGGCGCTTCTTGTCCTCTTCGGCGTGCGTCTCGGCGTCGCGCGTCATGCGGTCGATGTCGTCCTTGCCGAGGGCGGAACCGCCGGTGACCGTCATGGACTGCTCCTTGCCGGTCGCCATGTCCTTGGCGTTGACGTGCACGATGCCGTTGGCGTCGATGTCGAAGGTGACCTCGACCTGCGGCACGCCGCGCGGGGCGGGCATGAGGCCGGTCAGCTCGAAGTTGCCGAGGCTCTTGTTGTCCCGGGCGAAGTCGCGCTCGCCCTGGTACACCTGGATCATCACCGACGGCTGGTTGTCCTCGGCCGTCGTGAAGATCTCCGAACGCTTGGTCGGGATCGTGGTGTTGCGCTCGATGATCTTCGTCATGATGCCGCCCTTGGTCTCGATGCCGAGGCTCAGCGGGGTGACGTCGAGCAGCAGCACGTCCTTGACCTCGCCCTTGAGGACGCCGGCCTGCAGGCTGGCGCCGAGAGCGACGACCTCGTCCGGGTTCACGCCCTTGTTGGGCTCCTTGCCGCCGGTCAGCTCCTTGACGAGCTCGGCGACCGCGGGCATGCGGGTCGAGCCACCGACGAGCAGGACGTGGTCGATCTTGTCGACCGAGGTGTTGGCGTCCTTGATGACGGCGTTGAACGGCGCGCGGCAGCGGTCCAGGAGATCCTGGGTGAGGCGCTGGAACTCGGCGCGCGAGAGCTTCTCGTCCAGGTGCAGCGGGCCCTCGGCACCGGCCGTGATGTAGGGCAGGTTGATCGAGGTCTCCTGAGCGGCGCTCAGCTCGATCTTGGCGCGCTCGGCGGCCTCCTGCAGGCGCTGGCGGGCCATCTTGTCCTTGGACAGGTCGATGCCGTGGGCGTTCTTGAACTGCTTGACGAGCCAGTCCACGACACGCTGATCCCAGTCGTCGCCGCCGAGGCGGTTGTCGCCCTTGGTCGCCTTCACCTCGAAGACGCCATCGGCGATGTCGAGCAGCGAGACGTCGAACGTGCCGCCGCCGAGGTCGAAGACGAGCACGGTCTGCTCGGCGTGGCCCTTGTCGAGGCCGTACGCCAGCGCGGCGGCCGTGGGCTCGTTGATGATGCGATCGACCTTCAGGCCCGCGATCTCGCCGGCCTCCTTGGTGGCCTGACGCTCGGCGTCGCCGAAGTAGGCGGGTACGGTGATGACCGCGTTGGTGACCGGCTGGCCGAGGTAGGCCTCGGCGTCCCGCTTCAGCTTCATGAGGACGCGGGCGCTGATCTCCTGCGCGGTGTACTTCTTGCCGTCGATGTCCACCGACCAGGTGGTACCCATGTGGCGCTTGACGGAACGGATGGTGCGATCGGGGTTGGTGACGGCCTGGCGCTTGGCGACCTCGCCGACCAGGACCTCGCCCCCCTTCGCGAACGCGACGACCGACGGCGTGGTGCGGGCGCCCTCGGCGTTGGGGATGACGGTGGGCTCGCCGCCCTCGAGGACGGCGACGACGGAGTTGGTGGTGCCGAGGTCGATACCGACTGCACGAGCCATGGTGGTTTCCTCCAGTGAGACGTAGGAACTTCGTGGTTGAGCGTAGCAGACTCAATCTCGAAGTTGAGTTCACCAGACTCAACCCAGGGACGAGCCGGGGTATTCCCTCCTGGGCCTATTCCCTCCGTCACCCCAGGCCCCTCGCGACGGGCCGCGCCCGCGCGGGCGCGACGGATGCGCCAGCCGTCGCCGTAGGGGTGGGCGTTGATGGCGTCCCCGCGCGGGCGCGACGGATGCGGACGCCGTGGCGGGTCGGCGTCCGGGCTCGATCCGGGGCGACGGCCGCAGAAGCGTTCCCCGCTCTGGACGCCGCACCCACCCGCGAGCCGAGCCGGCCTACCCCCGCAGGAGCGTCACGGTCTCGCGGACGAGGGCGGCGTCCGTCTCGTCGCGCGTCCCTTCGTCGTACGCGGACGCCACCCTGCTGGCCGACCTGACCTCGCGGGGAGCGCGCAGGTGGACGCGCCGGACCCCCGTGGCGGCGACCGCGCAGACGTTCTCCGGACGCACCCCGCCCGCGGCCGTGAGCGGCAGCGGCCCGCGCTCGACCAGCTCGCGCAGGCGGTCGAGGTGGTCGACGCAGCGTCCGCCGCCGGAGGCCAGGACCGACTCGACGCCCCAGGCGTGCAGGCGTTCGAGCGCCGCGAACGGGTCGCTCACCGTGTCGAACGCCTTGTGGAAGACGACGGGGCGGCGTCCGGACCGTTGGAGGATCCGCCGCAGCAGCGGCTCGTCGAGATCGCCGTCGGGGGTCAGCGCCCCGACGGTGAAGCCCATCCGGCCCCATCCCACGGAGTCGGCCCACGCCGTGAGGGCCGCCACGTCCCGGAGCAGGGTGGCCGCTTCCGAAGCCGAGTAGACGAAGTCGCCGGGTCGGGGCCGGATCAGCACGGTCACGAAGAGTTCCCCGGCCGCGTCGCGGGCCTCCTGGACCGCCCCCAGACTGGGGGTGAGCCCACCCACCTCCAGGGCGCAGCAGAGCTCCACCCGGTCGGCACCTCCCAGCGACGCGGCCGCGACCCCCGCGGGGTCGGCCACGCAGATCTCCACCTCGACCATGCGGGCATCCTCGCAGGTCCGCGTCCGTCACCCTCCCCGGATTCGCGTCTTTCCTCCCGAGACCGCCTCCTCCCTCCCGGGGGCAGCGGCCCCTCCCGTCCTGACGGGAGGGTGGATAGATCCTTGGCGGACCCGCACGATCCGGGGAGGGTCAGCACGACCCGGGGAGGGGTCGGCGCCCACCTCGCAACCCAGGAGGGTCCCCACGACCAGGGCAGATCACCACGACCCAAGGAGGGTCCCCACGACCAAGGCAGATCACCACGACCCAAGGAGGGTCCCCACGACC
>CAYZXQ010000080.1:0-9804 GCA_964482465.1 uncultured Nigerium sp.
GAGCCGTCGCCCTGCGCGAAGCGGCCCAGAAGGAGCAACCCAAACTCGACCGTGCCGTGGAGCAGGCGACGTCCGAGGCCGACGAGTCGTAGCCGGAACGCCTCAGAGCGTGAAGCCCTTGCGCTTCAGCAGCGGACCTACTTCGGGGTCGCGGCCACGGAACGTCCGGTACGTCTCCAGCGCGTCGACGGACCCACCGGGGGCCAACAGCGTCCGGCGGAACCAGTCGCCGTTCTCCCGGGTACCGCCGCCGTTCTCCTCGAACCAGGCCACGGCGTCCGCGTCCATCACCTCGGCCCACTTGTAGCCGTAGTAGCTCGCGGCGTAGCCGCTGCCCCAGATGTGCGCAAAGTACTGCGAGCGGTACCGCGGAGGGACCAACGGATCGTCGATCCCCCAGCGCCGCAGCGCTGCGGCCTCGAAGGCCTCGACGTCGTCCGCGGACGCCGGCAGCTCGGCCAGCGGCGTGGTGTGCCAGGTCCAGTCCAGGAGGGCGGCCTGCATGAACTCGCTCTCGGAGAACCCGATGTCGAACTTGTCCGCCGCGCGCAGCTTCTCAGCCCACTCCGCCGGGATCACCCGGTCGGGCTGCCACGCCCAGAACTCGTTCACCTGGGACGGGAACTCCACGAAGTCGCGCGGCGTCGACGTCCCGGACCACGAGGGGTAGCGGCTGTCCGCGAACAGCCCGTGCAGCCCGTGGCCGAACTCGTGGAACATCGTGATGACCCCATCCCACGAGATCGCCCGCTGCGCGCGGGTGTAGTTGCAGTTGTTCGTGACCACCGGCAGCGTCTTGAACAGGTGCGATTGGTTGACCACCGAGGTCATCCACGCGCCGCCCTCCTTGTTCGGACGCGCCCAGAAGTCCATCAGGAACAGCCCCACCGGCGTCCCGTCGTCGTTGCGCACCTCGTACACCTCGGCCTCGGCCGTGTGCCCCCGCAGGTCCGGACGCGGCGTGAACGTGATCCCGTACAGGTCGTGCGCCGCCGCGTACACGGCGTCCAACACCCGTTGTGGCGCGAGGTATTCGCCCAGCGCGTCCTCGTCGATGGCGTACTTCTCCTTGCGGACGATCTCCGCCACGTACGCCCAGTCCCACGGCGCGAATTCGGCCCCGGGCGCGAGCTGGGCGAAGCGTTCGGCGTGGTCGGACGCCTCGAGTGCGGCCTGCTGCCGGGCCGCGAGGGCCAACGGTGCCATGAGCGCCTCGACCGCCTCGGTCGTCTTCGCGCAGCCGGCCTCCACCACGAGCGCCGCGTGGTTGGCGTACCCCAGCAGCACCGCGCGCTCGGCGCGGACCCGCGCGATCTCGACGACGATCCCGCGCGTGTCGAACTCGCCGGACATCGCCCGGGTGACGGACGCCTCGTACAGCTTCCTGCGCAGGTCGCGGTCGTGCAGCTTGGCCAGCAGCGGCTGCTGGCTGGTGTTCACCAGTTCGATGCGCCAGGTGCCGTCCGGCTGCGCGAGGGCTGCGATCTCGTCTTCGGACAGACCGGCGAGAGCCGCGGCGTCCGCGACCACGACCGCGCCCGCGTTGCGGGACTGGCGATTCGCGCGCTCAAACGCCGCACCCAGCTCGGCGAGCCGGGTGTTGAGGGCGCGCAAGCGCTGCTGGTCGTCCGGACCCAGCTCGATGCCCGCCCGTCGGAACTGTCGCAGAAGCTCGTCCAGTGCCCAGGACGCCTGCCCGTCGAGGGTGACCTCACCCAACGAAGCGCGGATGTGCAGCGCCACAAGCCGCCGGTGGAGCGCGGCGTCCAGGAAGATCGCGTCGCCGTGCTGCGAGATGCGGGGCAGGAACTCGGCGTACAGCGCGTCGAGCTCGTCGGTGCTGTCCGCGAGCTTGACCGCGTAGAACGCCAGCAGCGCACGCTCCAGGACGACCCCCGCCCGCTCCCACGCCCCCAGGACGTTCTCCTCGGTCGGCGCGTCGGCGTCCGCCGCCATCGCCGCGAGCGCCTCCAGGTGCAGCGCCATGCCCGCCTCGAACGCCTCGCGGTAGTCCGCGGGGGTGATCGCCGCGAAGTCGGGCAGCTTGAATGGCAGGATCGAGTCGGCGGCGAACGGGTTGCTGGAGGCGAGGGTCATGCCCGCCAACCTAGAGCGAAGCCTCCACAGCTTTCAACGCGGCCAAGATTGTGACGTTCTCCACCGGGCTGAGGACATCGGACGCCGCGTCCAGCTTGTCCCGGAACGTCTCGAGCGCCTTCGCGCCGTTCTTCCCGGACAGGATTTGTTTGGACGCCGTGGTCCAGGCCGTCGTCAGTTGGGACTTGGCCTTGGCTTTTGCGGAGTCCGTCGCGTCGATTGCCTGGATCGACGCGCCCACCGTGGCGACGGACGCCTCGAGTTGGGTTGGCATCGTGGGCAGCGTGGGGAGCGGCGGCAGGCTCGGCAGCGTCACGCGCGGTGTCGGGGTCGACGTGGGGGGTCCCTTGGTCGCCGGAGGTGGGGTGGTGACGCGGGGGGTGGGCGTCCGGGAGGGGGTGGCGGACGCCGCGGGCGTCGCCTGGCCGGGCGGGAAGATCTGGGTGACCAGGTTGCTGCCGAGGGCCCAGACGATCCCGACGACCAGCAGGCCGACGATCGCGAGGGCGATCCACTTCGCCACGCGCCGGAACCCCCGGTCGTCGTAGCCGGGGGTCCAGACGACGTCGCCGTCCGATCCGTGGCGAGAGGCGGACGTAGGCGGCGGGGGCGGGGTGGACGCCGGGGACGCGGGGCCCGGTGGGGACACGGGCGTCGGGCGGGGCGTGCTGGCGGGAGCGCGCGGCACGGTCCCGGGCGCGGGAGTCGGCGCGGGGTAGGGGCCGGTCGCGGCGAGCGGAGGGAGGGTCCCCGGGAGGATCGCCGTCGCGCCGGGGTGCGCGGGTGCTCCGGGGTGCGCGGTAGGCGAGCCGAGGATTTCGGTGGCGTCGGTCCCGAGGACGTTGAGCGATCCAGCCGCCGCAGCTCCCCAGGTGTGGGGCGACCCGGGGTCGGCTGCCGACGAGCGCGTGGTCGCCGAGCCCAAGACTTCAGTGGCGTCGGTCCCGATGACGTTCGTCCGGGCCGAGGATCCGAGCACCTCGGTCTGCGCCGATGCGCTCAGGACTTCCGTGGCGGATGCTGCCGGTGACGTCGGCACCGCGGCACCGAGCTCCTGCGTGGACGCTGCCGCCCCGAGGATCGCGGTCGCGGCGTCGTCCGGCCGAGCGCCCAGCGGAGATCCAGCGAGCCCCGCGGCGTCCGCGCCACCGAATCCGGCTCCCGCCACACGCCCCCCACCCGCGGCACCCGCAAACCCAGCACCCGCAGCGACCCCGGGCACACCGGCTACGGCACCCACCGCAGCACCGGCGGCACCCGGTCCCACCGCACCTCCCACGACACCCGCGGCAGCCGCGGCACCCGCAGCAACCCCGGCCACACCGGATACGGCACCCACCGCAGCACCGGCGGCACCCGGTCCCACCGCACCGGCGGCTCCGGCTACCCCCGCCCCCGCAACCCCGACCCCGGCAGCTCCGGTCAGCCCGGCGGCCCCCAGGGCACCGCGGACCGCGCCCCCCGACGGCTCACGGATCGCCGCGGCGTCCGCACCCGCACCGGACCTCCGCAGCATGCCGCGGACCTCGGCGACGGACGGGCGGGCGTCCGGATCTTTGACGAGCATCTGGGCGACGAGGGCATCGAGCCAGGCAGGGACGTCCGGACGGCGCGACGACAGGCGCGGCGCGGGCTCGCCGATCTGCCGGGACGCCACCTGAATGGCGTTGTCACCAGGGAACGGCGGCAGCCCGGTGAGGGTCGCGATGAGCACGCACCCGAGGGAATAGACATCGCTCGCGGGACCGGCGCGGCGTCCGGTGGCCTGCTCGGGCGACATGTAGGCGGCGGTTCCGATGGTGGCGTTTGTGGCGGTGAGGTGCGCGGCGTCGCCGGCGAGCTGGGCGATGCCGAAGTCGAGCAGCGTCACCTGGGCACCGTCGATCATGATGTTGGCGGGCTTGATGTCCCGGTGGACAACCCCGATGGCGTGGGCGGCGTCCAGTGCCGCAGCGACGTCGGCGGCAATGCGGACGCCGTCGGTCACGCTCAGTGGACCGTCCTCGCGGAGGACCTGCGCCAACGAGCGTCCGGGGAGGAGCTGCATCACGAGGAAGGCCGTGTGGCCGTCCACGCCGGTGTCGAAGACGGTGACGATCCCACGGTGGTTGAGCTGCGCGGTCGCCACCGCCTCGCGCCGGAACCGCTCGGCCGTGGCGGCGTCCGTGGCGAGGGACAAATCGACCAACTTGATCGCGACGTCGCGGCCGAGGCGCTCGTCCGTCGCCCGCCACACGTGCCCCATCGAGCCGGCGCCGATACGGGTGCGCAGGCGATAGCGACCCGCGACGAGCTTTTCCGGCATGTGTTCCATGGTAGGTGGGAGTGGGAGCGAGCGGTCCGTGAGGTTCCGGACGCCCCCGCGCGCGGGGCGGGCGGCGTCCGGAATCGACGGGGGCTCAGACCGCTAGACTGGGCGGTCGGCCCGCTTGTGGGCCGCACCAGACCACCCCGTCCGCCACCCCATCCAGGAGTTCCCGCGTGCATCCCATGCTCAAGGAAGCCCTCGTCGGCTTCGGTGTCTTTCTCGCCACCCTCATCGTGTCCGCCCTAGTCGGACTGCCGTTCGGGACCCATGCGGGGGCGGGGTACCTCGTTTCCGCGGGCCTCGTCCTCGGACTGACGTTCGCGCTCGCGCGCGGCCTCGGCGTCCGGACCCTGGCGTCCGGTGCCCGGACCGGAGCCGTCTGGCTCGCCGTCACTGCCGCGTTCTGGTTGGCCATGGGCCTGGTCGGGGACGCGGGCAGCGCGCTGTACGTCCTGTTGTTCGTCGCGGTGGGCGTCGGTCCTGTGGCGGCGGCACTGGTCGGCGAGCGGGCGGGACAGCCAGCCCAGGGCTGACCACGCGCACAACGGTTGCCACGGCGTCCGGACTCGCGGGGCCCAACTTGGGTAGGCTCAGCCCCGTGACTCCACAGACCGAGAAGCCGCTCGGGGGGAACATGACCGAGGTGTCGCGCCTCGGCGGCCAGGTGCTGCGCGAGGCCGGGCCGTGGACGCCGACGGTCCAGCGCCTCCTGACGCACCTGAGGGCGGAGGGCATCGAGTGGTGCCCGGAGCCGCAGGGCTGGACCCCGGACGGACGCGAACAGCTCTCCTACCTCAAGGGCAAGGTGCCGACGTACCCCGTACCGGATTGGGTGTACGACGAGCAGACGCTCAAGACCGCGGCCACCTGGCTACGGCAATTGCACGACGCGACCCAGGCGTACGAGGATCCCGAGGCGCGCTGGCGTCGGTCCCCGCGCAAGCCCGTCGAGGTCATCTGCCACAACGACTTCGCCCCCTACAACATGGTCTTCCGCGACCACGAGTTGGTGGGGGTCATCGACTGGGACTTCGCGGGTCCCGGGCCGCGGCTGTGGGATCTGGCGTATCTCGCGTACCGCATGGTGCCGCTGATGGGTCCCGACAACCCGGACGCCCCCAACATCACCATCGACCTCGCCCGCCGCATGAAGCTGCTGCTGGAGTCCTACGGCTCCAACGCCTCCATCATGGACCTGCTGCGCGTCGTCATCGAACGCCTCGAGGACCTCGCCGCGTTCATCCACAGCCACGGGGTGGCGCGCCACGACGAAGCGCTGCTGTCCGAGGCGCGGGGCTACTCCGCGGACGCCCTGTTCCTGCGGTCGATGCTGGGCGGGTAGTCCACGTTCGTCCTGGGGGCGGTGGGTGTCGGACGACCGCGTGTGTCGGCAGGCGTCGCACCGTTTGGGCAGTTGGAACCCGCGGGTCCTCAACACCTAGCTGTCAGCAGGCCAGCTCTTGGACCACTCCTCGAGATCAGCCGCTTCGAAAAGAAACGAGTGGTCTGCATCAGGCGCAGTGGCCAAACTCAGGCAGTCAAGTACTTCTCGCTGCAATTCAGTGCAATCTGGTGGCTCAAGATCTACCCATTGTTCAGCCCACAGAGCCGCCCACTCCCGCGGGATACGTCCAGAGAGCACCCCTTCCCAAACCTCACGCAACTCGTGTGAGGACGGGACAGGCTTACGGCCATTTCCTAACATAGCGCCCATTCCGATCAAACTCATAGTGCCGGTACCCGCGCCCATCAAAGGGACGCGCCTGACGGACGCGACCTGAATGATGATACGTCTCATACCAGCTCCGCCGCTTCCCATCGGGGCTTCGCTATACCACCTCGACCCAGAACATTAGAAACGACGCTCTACTAGGGCATCATCAGGAGGGTAATACTGGCATCAGGACTGCCTCCTCTAGGCTAAACCCAAGGTCGAGCAGGCAGGCCCACGGGATGACATATGCCGTCTTGGTATCGACCTCTTCGCAGGGGACTTCGGTCATCTCCCAATAGTCCAGCTCCCAGCGATAGTAGTCGGTCACGGTGGCACCTTTGAGAACCTCCAGAGTCACTCCGAGGGCGCTGGATACAGGAATCGGGTAAACCCAAGCTTCTTCGTCCAAGAACCACCATGCAGAGTCCTGCGAGTTCGGGAATTCTGATTCACAGACCGGTTCCGTGAGTAAATGATTCGACACTTCAGTGACTTGTAGAGCGCCATCTCGGTATTCGGCAGGGACCCCAAAGAGCAGCTTGGAAGCCCAAGAAGGACTGATCGGACTGAAATCAAAGCGGCCAGAACCCCGTCTCGTTGCATAATCGCCCATCGCCTGCAGGAGTAGCCGGTACGCCTCCTCGGGAGTTAGGTCAACTCGTCCCGCAAGCAAGAATTCGTGCCCCAATTTCGGAGACGCCGCGGTCGAGTAAACGAATCCAGGAGCCAAGCGTTGCGTGACTGCGATGAATTCCTTCTTCCGTCTCTTGCCATGCCTAAACACGCGCCCCTCCCTCTCTTCCTGTGAAGTTTCTTGTGACACGGCCTACACAGTAGCGCCAGATTGCTCAGACTCGTCCTCCCCCCATCTGCCCATCGTCGAATATGGTGTCCGATGAGGTCCTCGAGCGGAAGCTTACCGCGACACATCTCACATCCGCCAGATTGGCCAAGTCTCTGCGCCTTCTCATTAGGCGCGAATAGCCTCTTCGGATCGCGACCCGCGGGAGAGACAGTCCCTCGACCGGTACCTGCCTTGGGGAATGTTCTAGGCGAATGGGCCATTCCCGAATAGGCTATAGCTAGGTCTCGTCGTTGGGGGAGGATGTAAGCGGTACGCGATGAGATAGCGCTTTGCACCGAGGCACGACCGCGTTTCGCTTTGGCGACGCCGCCGCTGAGGACGCGTCCGATGGCTGTGGTTTTGCCGGCGAGTTTGAAGGCGGCTTTGGCGGCGAGTCCGGCTCCGATGAGGTTGGCCGCACCTGTGATGGCCATTTCGGCTGCTTTGGTGGTGTTGCCGGTGGCGAGGTAGGCGCCGGCGGATATGAAGGCGGCGGTGGTGCCGATGGGGCCGGGGATGAGGGAGGCGATTTCGGCGACTTGGGCCACCACGCCGAGGACGGCTCCCCAGTCGGGCCAGTTGCCGGTGAGGTCGGTGTTGTTGACCGGGTCGCCGGTCACGTAGTCGTATTCGTTGGCGTTGCCGCCTGGTGTGGGGTCGATGCTGGTGAATCTGCCGATCGCGGTGTGGTAGCCGCGGACACCCCACACCCGCCCCACCTATCGGACCCACCCCACAGCAACCCCACCCCACACTGCCATTCACTTTTAAGGTGGCGATGGGTGAGGTGCAAGGAGGACCCGTCCCGTCACGTTCAGCACTGCCCCGGACCCACCGACGGGCGTCGCGTCGGCGTCCGTCACGTAGGCTCATCCCTTGTGGATTGGCTGGCTGTCTGGGGATGGGTGTGCGCAGGCACCGGCGCGTTCATCGGGACGCCCCAGTTGATCCGTGTCCTCCGCGAACGCACCAGCGCCGGGATGTCGCTGCTGATGTGGCAGCTCAACACCGCCGCGGGCCTCGGCTGGACCCTCCACGGCCTGCGGACCGGAGCCCCCAACGTCATCGCCGCCAACGCCCTCGTGTCGATCTTCGCGATCCTCATCACGCGCATGGTCGCGGACGACCGCGGCATCCACCCCCTCAAGGTCTGGACCCTCGTGGCTGCCGTCGTAGCGTTCCTGGGCGCCGTCGAATTCCTGGCCACACCCGAACTCTTCGGACTGACCGTCATGGTCCCTCTCGCCGTCGGCATGGTCGGCCAGGGACGCGACCTTCTCACCGCCCCCGACCTCACCGGGGTCTCGCCGCTGTACCTCGTCCTGACGTTCGTGATCCAGCTCATGTGGGGCTCGTGGGCCTGGCTGGCGGGCGACAACGCCATCGTCGTGTGCGCCACGATCCTCGGCGTGATCGGCCTGGTCAACCTCGGTTTGTACGCGCGCCGCGCGCTCCGGGCATGAAAACGCCCATCCCCCGGGAGATCTGGGTCCTCGTCGCCGCCGCCCTCGCCATCTCGCTGGGCTATGGGATCATCGCGCCCGTCCTGCCCCAGTTCGCCAAGAGCTTCGACGTGGGGTTCGCCGCGGCGTCCGGGATCGTCACCGCCTTCGCGGTCATGCGCCTCGTCTTCGCGCCGGCCGGCGGCGGGCTGGTCCAGCGCTTCGGCGAACGCTGGATCTACATCACCGGCCTCAGCATCGTCGCGCTGTCCACCGGGGCGGTCGCGTTCGCGCAGAGCTACCCGCAACTCATCGTGTTCCGCGGGTTGGGCGGCATCGGCTCGGTCATGTTCACCCTCGGCTCGATGGGGCTCCTGGTCCGGCTGGCACCCCCCGCCATCCGCGGCCGGACCTCCTCCCTGTACGGCACCGCCTTCCTCCTCGGCAACATCGGCGGCCCCATCCTCGGGACCGTCCTGCTCCCTCTCGGCTACCGCACCATCTTCCTCATCTACGCCGGCGCCCTCCTCGTCGCGACCGCGACGGTCCTGGTCTTCCTCCGCGAACCGACAGCCACGGCGTCCGACCCCCACGCCCTGCCCAAGCTGACCCTCGCGCAGGCCTGGGCACACCCCACCTACCGCGCGGTGGTGGCCTCCAGCTTCGCCAACGGCTGGACCAACTTCGGCACCCGCATCGCCCTCCTGCCCCTGATGGCCGCCGCCCTGCCGTCCCTCGGGCCGGCCTACGCCGGCATCGCGCTCACCTTGTTCGCGCTGGGGAACGCCGCCGTCCAGCAGTTCACCGGACGCCTCGTCGATAGCCGCGGACGCCGCGGCATGGTCATCATCGGACTCGCCCTCTCCGCGGTCGCCACTCTCGTCTTCGGGTGGGCTACCGAGCCGCCCGTCTTCCTCGGCCTGACCGCGCTCGCGGGCATGGGGGCCGCGTTCATGGCCCCTGGCCAGCAGGCAGCCGTCGCCGACGTCATCGGCAACGACCGCCGCGGCGGCCAGGCCATCGCCGCCCTCTCGATGGCCGCCGACCTCGGCTCCGTCGGCGGCACGCTGCTCACCGGTGCGGTCGCGGACGCCTACGGCTTCGGCTGGGCGTTCGTCCTCAGCGGCGCGGTCCTCGCGCTGGCGATCATCCCCTGGTGGGGAGCCCCCGAAACGCGACCCGCGGCGTCCTCGCCCCGCTGACGCGGCGGGGGTCCGGACGCCAACGCGGCCCAGTGGGGTAGTGGGGTCCGGACGCCAACGCGGCCCAGTGGGGTAGTGGGGTCCGGACGCCGACGCGGCCCGGTGGGGTAGTGGGGTCCGGACGCCAACGCGGCCCGGGTGCTGGACGGCCGGACGTGCGTCGGTCCGGCGCCCCCGGGGTGCGGTCGGGCTGGCGA
>CAYZXQ010000081.1:0-9328 GCA_964482465.1 uncultured Nigerium sp.
CCGCCAGCCAGCCAGTGACGGCCCTGGGAGTTCTCGCCAGACGAGCTTCCAGGGCCGTTTCCGTCCCGTGTTCGGGTCGCCGCCGGCGAGGTCAGGGTCCTCTGCGGGGTTCGTGGCTCGCCTGGCCGGTCGTGGCGAGCGCTTTGGTCATCGCCAGGCGGGGACGTGCGTCCAGCCCCGCCGCCCGCTCCCGTGCTCGGACGGCGCGCAACCCGGGGGTCAGGTCGGCGTCCGGAATTGCCTGCCAGCCCAGACGTTCGTAGCTGGGACCGTTCCAGGGCACGTCGCGATAGGTCGTCAGGGTCAGGTGGGTGTGCCCGCGGCGGCGCGCCCAGTCCTCGGCCGCGGTCATGAGGGAACGTCCGAGGCCGCGACGGGCGTCCGCCGGCCGCACGCTCACCTGCTCGAGGTGCGGCAGCCCGTCCACCAGCTCGATGCGGACGAACCCCGCCACGCGTCCCGCCTCCGTCACCGCAACCAGCAGGCGACCGGCTGCCTGGCTGGGTGCGTAGGCGTTCGGAGGAGTCGGCGCCCCGTCGGGAATGGCGTCGAGTCCGACAGTGCGGAACAACTCGTCCGCGTCGCGCTCGATCTGCGCCACCACGCCGAGTTCGTCGGCGTTCGCCGGGCGGATGGTGATCGTCACGGCGCGCTATCCGGCTTGTGGTTGACGCAGGCTCGCCAGGTGGGCGTCCATCAACTCCCGGGACGTCACGGTCAGCCGCGACCACCTCGGGTCGGTCGTGTCGGCGTCCACCTGATCGCAGAAGTCGGCGAGTTCGTGGTCGAGGGTGTCCGCGGGGGCGACGGGCGGGGTGTCGAGCAGCACCTCCGGGGCGCCCCCGCGCGGGTGCAGGACGATCCGGGACGGCTCGGCGAGGTCGTCGAGGGTGAGCGAGGCGTCCTCGCCGTGGATGGCGCTCGGGGTCACGCCTGCCACGATCTTCGACCAGGTCACCTGCGCGACCATGCCCTGGTAGCCGAGCAGCATCGTCCCGCCGGCCTCGAAGCCGTGGGGGAGGACGACGCTCGTCCCAGACGTTCGTCCCGGCGCGCCGAACAGGTCCAGCGCGGGCTGGAGGACGTAGACCCCGATGTCCGCGAGCGCGGAGTTTCCCAGCCCCGGATCGAAGGCCGGCGGCAGCGCTCCGGCCCGAACCGCGTCGTAGCGAGACGAGTACTGCAGTTTTTCGAACCGCACCGACCGCACCGCGCCCAGCCGGGGCAGCGCGTCCCGCACCAGCCGGTGCGCTGGCGCGTGGACGTTGCGGACCGCCTCCATCGCCACCACGCCCGCGCGGGCTGCGGCGTCCAGCACCTCGCGGGCCTCGGATGCCGTCGCTCCCATGGTCTTCTCGACCAGCACGTGCCGTCCGGTGGCGATGGCCGTCAACGCCTGGCCGTGGTGAGCCCCGATGGGGCTCGCAATGTAGACGGCATCCACGGCGTTTGCCATCGCGGCCAGGTCGTCGTACGCCGCCGGGACCCCGTGCTCGCGCCCGAACGCCTCCGCGCGGGTCAGATCCCGCGAACACACCGCTGCGGCCACGGCTCGCCCGCCCGAACGGCGGCAGGCGGCGGTGAACCAGGCGCTGATGACGTTCGTCCCGACGATCCCGAAGCGCAGCATGACCTTCTCCCTCCCCACCGACGTCCTCATCTTGGCCGACGAACCCCCGCGAAGGCCTTGTGCCGCTTCTCGTTCCGAGCGCAATCGATTGACGTGAGCGGTGCGGCGAATCGAGAAGCGGAAAAGGGCCTCTTTTGCCCCGGCAACTAGATTGACAGTCTGACTAGATAGGGGCACTATCTAGGTGTGGCCGAGTCGGGATTCCCCAGTGACTGGCTCCGGGGCGCCCTGGAGGTGTGTGTCCTCCGGGCCATCGCGGACGGACCCACGTACGGCTACGCCATCGCCGACCGCCTCGCCGCCGCCGGACTCGGAGCCGTCAAGGGCGGCACCCTCTACCCCCTCCTGAACCGGCTCGAGAACGCCGGCCTCGTCGAGACCCGCTGGCAGGCCGGCGACGGCGGTCCCGGACGCAAGTACTACCGGCTCACGGACGCCGGGGTCGCCGCCCAGCGCGCGGCGGCCGCCGACTGGCGTATGTTCGCAAGCATCATCACCACCTTTGTCGCAGAGGAACGTCCATGACCACCCCACCCACCCCCCACGACTGGGGCGACCCCGTCGCCGCCTTCGCCCGCGTCCAGGCCTGGGAGAAGCGCTTCACCGCTGCGGCACGTGCCCGGCGCGCCAGCGGCGCCGCCATCGGCGCGGCCCTCGCCGAGGTCCGGTCGCACTGCGCCGCCTCCGGCGAATGGCCGGACGACGCATTCGGCGATCCCGTGGACTACGCCGAGAGTCTCGACCTCCCGAAGGCCGCGCGCTTCTGGCTGATCCCGCCGGTGGGGTTCCTCCTTGTCAGCGCGTGGTTCCTCCCCCCGGCAATCCGGGGCCTGCGCGAGGGTGGGACCGCCGAGGTGCACATCTACATGGTGATCCTGGCGACCCTGATGCTCGTGATCGTCGCCGCGCATCCGTTGATCCGGGGGCCGGTGGCCATGTGGGTGGTGCGGCGCACGGGATGGGTGCGCGCAGGCGTGATGGTCGCCTTCGTGGGCGGTTGGTTCCTGCTCACCAGCCTGCTCCCGACCGACAGCTTCTGGAAGGGTCCGGCGTTCGTCCCCCTGATCGCGGGCCTCGTCTGCCTGGCCATCGGCGTGGTCGCGGGATGGCGCGGCCTGGGCGACCCCGAGCCCGTCCAGGATCCCGTGGGTGAGGCGAGCGCTCCGCCCGCGTTCGACCCCACGGCATCGCGGGCAGTCACGGTCCTCTTCCTCGTGCTCACGTTCGCTGCCGTGGTCTTCGCTCTCATAGCCTGATGTGTGAGAGCTCGGCCCGCCACTGCTAGGGAAACGCCGATCGATCATGTCCTGGCTGCGGCGGCCCGGATCGAGCGATCCGAACCCCCTCGATCTGGGCCCGTATGTTCAATACGAGCCCACGATCTCGTGGTTCCGGCTCATCTCGCCCGACCCGTCCTCGCCAAGAACAGCATCAATCAGCGGTTCCCCAGCCCCCTCACGCGAGCGGCGCCGCGCGTCCGCACGCCCACGCGTGGGGTGATGCTCCCACAGCCCCCACGCGGCCAGGACGGCGCGGCCGCGCTGGGGACCCTCGAATTCGCAGCAAACAGCCCTCCACGCGGCCAGGACGGCGCGGTCCGCACCGCGAGGCCGGTCCACCGCGTCGCCCGGACGTTGGCGCAGCCCTCTGGTCGCTGAGGGAACCGGGCCAGACCGGTGCACGGTCAGCGCGGGAGCCCGGCGGCGTCCAGGGCTTTCATCAGTGACGGACGCCGACGGTACTGCTCGCGCAGCTCTCGGATCTCGGACGCGAACTCCGCTTCGGCTCCGTCGAGGGCGTACAAGCGCCGCATCGTGCGGAGCGTCTCGGCGATCTGGCCATAGGCGGGCGCGTTCGGAACGCGCAACGCGTCCGCAAGCCACGGCCGGTACAGGTCCGCCGCGCGGCGTGGCCTGGAGCTCTCGGACGCCTCGGCCAGACGTCGCCATGCCGTCCCGGCGCCGTAGGCGTCGACCGACGCCCACGCCCTGTCGAGGTCTCCGTCGGACAGCGCCAGCTCGATCGGCAGTGCCCCTCCGAGACGTTCGGCACGCTCGTTGGCCCAGTCGATCGCCCACGCGCGTTCGGCATCGGGTCGCCCCACCCACTCTCCCACCGTGGCCACCACGCGGTAGGACTGCTCGCTCGGCTCCCGCGTGAACACCGCGCGCGCCACCGCGAGCGCCGTGTCGAGACGCCCCGCCTCGCGAAGGTGCTCGACGGCGTCGACGGCCCCGACCCAGCAGCTGCGGCTGGGACACCGGGCGGTCACCGCCTCGGCCGCGACCGCCCGGTCGAGCCACTGGAGGGCGTCGTCGTCGCGACTCGCCGCCCGGAGGCGCGCGATGATCTGGGCGAACTGGGGACTTGGCCCGCGGGCCAGCAAGGCGATGGCGCCATCGAGGTCTCCGTCGTAGTCGGCAAGTTCGAGCAGCATCGCGGTGGTCGTGGCCGCACGCCACGAGTCGCCCGCGCCCTGGGCGTCAAGAGCCGACAGTCGCTCCCGGTAGCGCGCCAAGGCGGCGTCATCGAATGCAGCCACGATGTCGTCCAGGGTGACCTCCGGCCAGCCCGGAGACTCCCCCCGAAACCCGATCACCCACTCGGCCAGCTCGACGGGATCGGGGCGAACCTCGCAGCACGCCCGGGCGTACAGCTCCCACGCGCGTTGCCCGGCACCGCCGATCTCTCCCGACGAGTCGTCGGCATCTTCGAGGATCGCCCGGAGGCGCTCGGTGGCCAGCCTCAAGGCCGGAAGGACCACCTCGCCCGCGCCCTCGTCGACGAGGTGCTGAAGCTCCGTGAGCAGGGCTTGGGCCCTCTCGGCCACCTCGTAGGCCTCGCGGTAGGGGACGAAACCCGTGAGCGCCAAGGTTTGATCGACGTCGCGCACGTAGTCGTGTTGCATGGTGTCGGGGTCGGCCCGGGCGACGGACGCCCGCTGGTGAAGCGCGCGCAACACCCCCGCGTCGGCGAGCGAGAGCTCGTGCAGCAGGACCCGGAGTTCGTCGGCGTCGAGCCGGTCGAGATACGCGGCCACAGCGTGATCCAGAGGCCGACGGCGGCCGCCCGGGGTGACGAGTGCTCTCATACGCGGATTCTCTCGCGCGTCTCCGACATTCCTCATCGGTTCCCGGACGCCGCCTCACCCCTCGGCGTAGAGCCGTTCGACCAAGGCCTCGACGTGCGCCAGGAACTCGCTGCGCTTCAGCTTGAACGTCGGCGTCACAAGGCCACCGGCCACGGACAGGTCCGCCGTCACCACCGCGAACCGCCGCACCTGCTCGGCCCGCGAGAAGTGCGCGTTGGCGTCCGCGACCGCTGCGGCGACGGCGGCGCGCGGGGCGGCGTCCGTCACCTCGGTCACGCTCCCGGACGCGACGTCCTCGCGATCCAGGACCACCACCGCCGCCAGGTACGGACGTCCCTCGCCCACCATGACCGCGTGGGCGACAGCGGCATGGTGCTCAACGCGGTGTTCCCAGGCCGCCGGGGCGACGTTCTTGCCGCCGGCGGTGACGAGGAGGTCCTTCGAGCGGCCATGCAGTGTGAGCCGGCCGTCGGCGTCCAGCGAGCCGAGGTCTCCGGTCCGGAACCACCCGTCGACGAAGGCGTCCGCGTCGTCGGCGGGATCGCGGTAGCCCGCGAACACCCCCGCACCACGGGCGAGCACTTCGCCGTCGGCGGCGATCTTCAGCGAGGTGCCCGGGATCGGGACGCCGACGGTCCCGGCGCGGATCGACCCGGGCAGGTTGCCGGTCAGCGGGGCGGTCGTCTCGGTCAGGCCGTAGCCCTCGATCACCTCGACGCCGGCGCCGCGGAAGAACCGGCACAGGTCGGCGTCCAGGGCCGCCGCGCCGGACAGCATGTAGTCCAGCCGGCCGCCGAGCAGCGCCCGAAGCCGGGCATAGAAGAGCCGATCGAACGCCGCGTGCCGCACCCGCAGGCCGAGAGGAGGCCTCGCCGCGGGGTCGGCGTCGCGGGTTTCGAGGAACGATCCCCAGGCGACGGCAGTCCGCTCGGCGGCGGACCACACCCGGCCCAGTCGCGCCCGGCGGGCGTTGTTCGCCGCCCCGGCGAGGATCTTCTCCAGCACCCGGGGCACGACAACCAGGAACGTCGGGCGCAGGACGGCCAGGGTCCCGAGCACCGCCCGCGGGTCGGCCACGTGGGCGATCCGCATGCCGCCGGCGAGGCAGGCGAGCTGCAACGCGCGCGCCAGGACGTGCGCCATCGGCAGGAAGATCACGGTGTTTCCGCGCGGGTGCACCACCTCCCCGTACGCGGCGGCGACGTTGAGCACCTGCGCCAGGAAGTTGCCGTGGGTGATCCGGACGCCCTTGGGCACCGCGGTCGTCCCCGAGGTGTAGACGATCGTGGCGTCGGCGTCCGGACCCACCGCCTCGCGGCGCGCGTCCAGTTCGGCGTCCGTCACGGCCGCGCCGCGCTCGACCAGCGCCGCCAGATCCGACCCGGACGCGGTGTCCATCGACCAAACCCCGACCGGCCGGACGCCGCGGCGTCCGAACGCCTCCCGCAACAGGTCGGCCTGCTCGGGCGTCCCCGCGACGGCGGCGGTGACGTCGGCGTCGGCCAGGATCGCCTCGGCCTGTCCGGGCGCGGCGGAGTCGTAGATCGGCACCACCACGGCACCGGCGAACCAGCACGCGAGGTCGACCACCGCCCAGCCGTAGCGGGTGGCCGCCATGACCGCCACGCGCTCGCCGGGCCGGACGCCCGCGCCCACCAGGCCTTTCGCCGTTGCGACGACCTCGGCGACGAACTGGGCTCGGGTGATCGGACGCCAGCCGTCGCCGTCCGGGATCTCGAACGCGACATGCTCGGGATCGGCGGCGAGCCGGTCGAGCAGAAGATCCGGGATGTTGCGCAGGTCCCCGCGCTCGGCCAGCGCCGGGACGCTCGCCTCGGTGCGGACGGTCGTCACGGCCGGGGGACCAGGACGGGCGTCGTGCGCTTGTACTCCTCGTAGGCCGGGTCGCCGCCCCAGCGGGCGTCGGCCTTGGCCTCCAGCATCGGGATGCCGCTTACCCGGATCAGCAGCAGCGCCACGAACACCGGCGACAACAGCCCGATGTACCCCCAGCCGCTCAGCGCGGGCAGGGCCACGAGCGCGACGCCGATCCACAGCAGGATCTCGCCGAAGTAGTTCGGGTGGCGGCTCTTCGACCACAGGCCCGTGTTCACGAAGCGCCCCCGGTGGGCGGGGTCGGCCTTGAATCGCGACTTCTGCGCGTCGGCGACGACCTCGATGCCGAACCCGGCCAGCCACACGGCCATCCCGACGAGCGCCAGCCAACCCAGCGGGACCGACGGTGCGGTGAGCGCGATCCAGGCCGCGGACGCCGTGACGGAGATCCACAGGCCCTGGAGCGTCCAGGCACCGAGGAAGCGCGGGAACGAGGTCTTGATCTGGTCGAAGCGGTCGTCGTGCCCGGCGGCGCTCACGCGGCGGAACAGGAAGGTGCCGAGTCGCGCGGCCCACACGACGACCATGCCGACCAGCAGCCAGCCGCGGGCGTCCACCCGCGGGACGAGCGCCACGAGCGCCAGGGTGACCGCGATGAAGGTGCCGCTGCCCGTCAGGTCGAAAAAGCGCTCGGTCCGGGCGGCGTACGACGGGACGAACACCAGCCATTGCACAACGAAGACCGCGGCGATGGCCAGCGCGAACAGGGGCCAGCCGGCGAGGGTGACCCCGCCCTGGCTTCCCGCCCATGCGAGACCGGCCCCCAGCAGGACGGCGACGGCGACGGCGGCGAGCGAGCCGCGCTCGGCTGTGGTCATGGTGAGCTCCGTTCAGGCGGCCCGCGCCGGGCGCAGGCGGACGAGGAGGGCGGCTCCGACCACCGCGAGGGCGGCGGCCAGCGCGGCGCCGGCGGTCAGGGGGGAGTAGGGGGTGGTGGTGAGGCGTCCGACGGCGATCCAGGTCAGGCCCCAGGCCATCGCGGCGGCGACGGCGAGCCGTCCGCCCAGGCGCTTGGCGAGGAACGCGCCGATCATCCCGGCGACCACCAGCACGGCGGCGGCCCAGAACTCGGCGGCCATGCCGCCCGGATCCATGCCCTGGGCGGCCAGGGTGGCCGTGATGTTGGCGACGGTCGCGATGCTGACCCAGCCGAGGTAGAGCCCGAAGGTGCCGTCCACGATCACGCGCTCGACCCATCCGGACGCCGGCAGCTCGGTGAGCCGGCGGACGAGCGTCCCCAGTACCACGACCAGCGCGACGATCACGGCGACGCTGAGCCACAGCCAGCCGACCTGCGTCACGAGCAGCCAGGCCGCGTTCAACACCATGGACGCCGCGGCCAGGCCGGCGATGGAGCGGTGGCGCGGGCTGTCGCCGTTGCGGGGGAACCACTGCCACACGACGTAGGCGATCAGCCCCGCGTAGATGACCGACCAGATCGAGAACGCCCGGACCGCCGGGGCAACGAGGGTGGCAGTGGCCGCGAGGCTGCCGCCCGAGCTCTCCTCGACGCGGGTGCCGAACACCCCGATGCCGAACAGGGTGCCGACCAGCATGAACACCGCCGCGGCGGTGACGATCCAGGGACGCATCCGTCGTGTCATGGTTCCTCCTCGTTCAAACATTGAACAAAAGCATGACAGAACATCGCAACCTTAGACAAGTCCCGCTACGCTGGATCCATGGACACGATCGCCGGCGCCGCCGCCCGCACGGGAGTTTCGGCGCACACGCTGCGCGCGTGGGAGCGGCGCTATGAGCTGTTCCGGCCGACCCGAACTCCCGCTGGCTACCGGGTATACGACCCCTCCACGCTCGAGCGCATCGAGGCGATGCGGGAGTTGGTGGCTCAGGGCGTCCGGCCGCGCGAGGCCGCGGCCGAGGTCGCGCGGCGTCTGCCGCCGCCCGGCGGGGGAGCCGCGGTGTCGAAGGTGGTGGGCGACGATCTCGTCGACGTGGCTGTCCGCCTGGACGGCGCCGCCCTCGACCGCCTGCTGGACGCCCACCTGAACGGCGACCTTGCCGACGCCCTGGATCGCTGGCTCCTGCCCGGTCTGGGACGCCTCGGCCGCGCCTGGGCCGACGGCACCGTCTCGGTGGCTGGGGAGCACTTCGTGGCCCACGCGGTGATGGCCCGGCTCGCGGCGGCGTACGAGGCGGGGCCCGCGGCGTCCGGGCCCGCGGTCGTGATCGGTGCGCCCCCGGGCGTCCAGCACGAGCTCGGGCTGCTGGCGTTCGCCGTGGTCGCGCGCGCGGCGGGGGTCCCGACGCTCTACCTGGGTGCGGACGTCCCGTTGTCCGCGTGGTCGGACGCCGTGGCCGCGGCCCGGGCGCCCGGTGTGGTGACGGTCGCGCCGCGCCGCGTGGACGTCCCGCGCGTGGCGGCCCTCGCCGCGCAACTCGGTGCGACGCACCCCGGCGTGCCGGTGTGGGTCGGGGGTGGATCCCAACACCTCGTGGCGGAACCCTGCCGCCCCCTCGGCCACGAACTGGGACGCGCGGCCCGCACGCTCGCCGATGCGCTGTCCTGAGCGGCCGGGCCCCCGCCGGACCGCCGCGTCGGGCCGGCGGCAGGTCGGTCGTCCCGGCTGTGCCTGGCACGCGGGTGGGTCGGGCGTCCGGACGCAGGGTCGTGGCCCCGGCGGTGCCGCCGCCTAGGGAACCGCTGATTGATGCTGTTCTTGGCGAGGACGGGTCGGGCGAGATGAGCC
>CAYZXQ010000082.1:0-9285 GCA_964482465.1 uncultured Nigerium sp.
CCCCGGGACGCTCGCAACTGTCAATTCATCAGTCATTGACAGTTGATTGTCAGGTGGCGGACGCCCTCCGCTCGCCGGTCGACCTGCGCGCCGGGGGACGCCGAAGGGGGCCCGGACGGCGCCGGACCCCCTTCGGTAGTACTGCGTCAGGCCTGCGCGATCCGCTCACGCAGGGCGGCCAGCTGGGCGGTGAGCGCCTCGGGGAGCTTCTCGCCGAACTGCGCGAAGTACTCCTCGGTGAGGTCGGCCTCGGCCGCCCACGCCTTGGGATCGAGCGAGAACAGCTTGGTGAGCTGCTCGTCGGTGATGTCCAGGCCCTCGACGTTCAGGTCGTCGATCTTCGGCAGGCGGCCGGAGATCGCCTCGGTGGCGTCCACCTCGCCGAACACGCGCTTGATGGCCCACTCGATCGGACGGCTGTTGTCGCCGAAGCCCGGCCACAGGAACTTGCCGGCGTCCTTGCGGAACCAGTTCACCTGGAAGATCTTCGGCGCCTTGTCGCCGAGGGTCTTGCCCATCTCGAGCCAGTGGCCCCAGTAGTCGGCCATGTTGTAGCCGCAGAAGGGCAGCATGGCGAACGGATCGCGACGCAGGGAGCCGACGGCACCCTCAGCGGCAGCGGTCTGCTCGGACGACACGGTCGCGCCGACGAACACGCCGTGCTCCCAGTCGTACGCCTCGCTGATCAGCGGGACGTTGGACGCGCGGCGTCCGCCGAACAGGACGATGTCGATCGGAACGCCCGCCGCGTCCTCCCAGTTGGGAGCGATCGTGGCGGCCTGGTCGGCGCGCACCGTGAAGCGGCTGTTCGGGTGGGCGGCCGGAACGTCGGACTCGGGCGTCCAGTCGTTGCCCTTCCAGTCGATGAGGTGAGCAGGAGCGTCGTCCGTCATGCCCTCCCACCAGACGTCGCCGTCGTCGGTCAGCGCCACGTTCGTGAAGATCGTGTCGTGGCCGAGCGAGTGGAGCGCGGTCGGGTTGGTGTTCTCGCCGGTGCCCGGGGCGACGCCGAAGAAGCCGGCCTCGGGGTTGATGGCGTAGAGACGGCCGTCGGGGCCCGGACGCATCCACGCGATGTCGTCGCCGATGGTCTCGACCTTGTAGCCGGCGATCGTCGGACGCAGCATGGCCAGGTTGGTCTTGCCACAGGCGCTCGGGAAGGCCGCCGTCAGGTAGACCTCCTTGCCGTCCGCTTCGCGCGTGATCTTGAGGATCAGCATGTGCTCGGCGAGCCAGCCCTCGTCGCGGGCCATGCCCGAGGCGATGCGCAGCGCGTAGCACTTCTTGCCGAGCAGGGCGTTGCCGCCGTAGCCGGAGCCGAAGGAGATGATCTCGCGGGTCTCCGGGAAGTGGGTGATGTACTTCTCGTCGTTGCACGGCCACGCGACGTCGTCGCGGGCGTTGCCGTCGGCGTCGACCAGCGGGTAGCCGACCGTGTGGAGAGCCTTGACCCAGTCCTTGCCGTCGGCGATGAGCGCGAGGGCCTCGGAGCCCATGCGGGTCATGATCCGCATGTTGACGACGACGTATTCGGAGTCGGAGATCTCGACGCCCAGACGGGAGATGTTGCCGCCGAGGGGGCCCATGGAGAACGGGATGACGTACATCGTGCGGCCGCGCATGCAGCCGTCGAAGAGGCCGTTGAGGAGCTGGCGCATCTCGGCGGGGTCGGCCCAGTTGTTCGTGGGGCCGGCGTCCTCTTCCTTCTCGGAGCAGATGAAGGTGCGGGACTCGACACGCGCGACGTCGGAGGGGGCGGACCGGGCGAGGTAGGAGTTGGGGCGCTTCTCCTCGTTCAGCTTGATGAAGGTGCCGGCGGCGACCATGTCGGCGTACATCCGGTCGCGCTCCTCGACGGAGCCGTTGCACCAGTAGACGCTGTCCGGCTTGGTGAGTTCCGCGACCTCCGTGACCCAGGCGACAAGGTCTTCCGGTGCGTTCGCGGGGGCGTTGATCTCGACGGTCATGCTTCTCCTTCGATTGGGATGGCCCCCCGTCGTCGGTGACGGCGAGCTACGTTGACCTGGGTAACCGCAGGCCCTATCTTGCCTCATTTCCCCTTCGTAATAAACCGCGCGGACGCCCCCGTGACCGTCCGGCGAGACGGACGCCGACCCGCGCGGCCGCGTGCCGCGCGCTAGTCCGCGGGCGGCTCGTAGGACAGCCCGGGCCAGTCCGGACGGTGCAGCGAGCCGTCCGGATCGACGCGGCGCAGGCAGCGCCACGCGGTGCCGGACGCCGTAGCCCCCTCGGGCGTCCAGGTCGCCCAGCCCTCGTTGCCCAGGGCGTCGGGGCTGACCACGCCGATCCCGCGCAGTTGGGTGCCGGTGGTGGCGTCCCAGACGCGGAGGGTGTCGTCGTTGCCGGCGGAGACGATGCGGGTGCCGGTGGGGTCTCACCCGCACGCCCGCACCGAGTCGGTGTGGCCGGTGAGGCGGGCCGGAGCCGAGGCCCGTCAAGGGCGATCTGTCCGAATGGTCCGAATGAAGTCGGAATGGCGAGGGGCGGCGTCCGCTACAGCTTCTCGCGGCTTACCGTCGGGACGCCGTACCGCGGCGCGATGGTCTCGTTCCAGGCCTTCGCGAACGCGGTCTTGGCCGTTCCTGCCCTCGTGGACGCCTCCACGGCGGCCTTCGACGATCCTGACGGACAACCGCGCTGGTTGATCTGCCGCGCCCAGTCGGCGAACTCGAGGTCGGCCTCGTGGGAGTTGGCCAACCCCGCGACCAGCATGTTCACGAGGTTGACGCCATCGGGCACCCTGTCTACCGGGGCCGTTTGCAGCGCCAGGAGCAGCGCCGAACGGTTGCCAGCCACCGACTCGATGGTGGCCAACTCGCCCCCGTAACCCCCCGCGCGGCTGCCGTGCTTGCAGCCGGTGAGGGTGTCTACCGCCGGCACCAACTCGGCGCGGGCGGCGGCGGAGCGGGCGAGGAGCTCGCTGAGGTAGCGCACCTGGTCGGCGTCCGTCGCCTGGGGGACGGTCACGCCGGACGCCCCCGTCGTCGGCATGTTCGTGCCCAGGTGGACGAACCAGATCTCGTTCGCCGCCCACGAGGCGGTGAGCCACCCATCGGCGTCCGCTTGCCCCACCATCGCGGGGGCCGAACTGACCCAGGCCCACGAATCGTCCTGCCAGGTCGAGATGAACCGCGAGGATTCCTCTTGGTAGAGCACGTCGCGGCTCTCCGCGACCGTCCCGTCGATGGACCAACGCCACAGCGTCGGCTGATCGTCCCGGACGCCGCATACCAACACCCAGCCGAGGGCGAACCGCGCGAACGCCAACTGGACCGAATCCGTCGGGCAACTGGGAGTGTTGCCGGACGCCGGGGGTGCGCTGGTGGCTGGCCCGGGGGCGATCCAACCGGCGAAGGAGTCCGCGGGCTCGTAGGCGGCGATGGCGTCCACGGCATAGCTGTCGCGACCGTCGCGCATGAGGAGCAGCTTGCTCGGCATGCCGTACACGGGGTGCCAGCCGGGCATGAGGGTCGAGGCCATCTCCATCCCGGTGCTGGGGTCGTACAGGCTCAGTGCGTGCCCGGGCTTCTCGATCACCGCCGTGTCGCCGCCGGTCGGGGCCCGGCCCCAGCTCTCTTCGGCGGCAGGGATGCCCTCCGCCGAGCTCTTCCCGGTCTCGATGTCGACGAAGTCGTATGTCTCATGCCGCATCGACCGGATCAACGCGTAGTGGCGGCCGTTGCGGGACACCACGTCGCCCAGGTAGCCGTCGCCCCGCGGCTCGCAGCGGTTCGGGTCGTGGTCGGCGCAGAAGTACAGCTTGTCGTCGCGTCGGGCGAACAGTCCCCATGTCCCCGTGCGGCTCATGGCCCCCTGGTAGGTGCCGACGGCGACGCGGACGCCCGGGTCCTGGCTGACCACGTCGGAGGCGTTGGCCGGGACGAGCGTCTGGTCGGGGAGCAGTCCGACCGCGGACTTGGACTCCATCAACCGCTTGCCGGTGCTCGCCTCGTAGACCACCCCGACATCGCTGCCCCAGACCGAGACGCGGTTCGCGAGGAGCATCATCGACTCCTCGTTGTCCTGGAAGCCGTCCGCCCCGGGCTGGTGGGCCGCCCAGCGCTGGTTTCCGGACCAATCCAGGCCCAGGACGTCGATGGTGTTCGTGTCGTCGTGGGGGACGCCCATGACGATGACGTCGGCGTCCGCCACCAGATACGACCACGGCGCGACGGGACGCTCCGCCGACATCGTGCCGGTCGGTCCGTCGATGAGGGCGAAGGTCGCCGTGTGCTCGCCGGTGCGCAGGACGCACGCCACCTGACCGGCGCGGGGGCCTGCGACGCAGCCCTCGGGTGCGACATTGGCTTTCGTCCACAGCACGGATCCGTTGCCGGGATCGATCCCGATGAGGGTGGTCGCGCCCGTCTCGTCGGTCACGGCGGTGATCCAGGCGCTGCCGGCGTCCACGGGGCCGTACCGCAGGGTGTTCGTGGCGTCGTCCATGTTGAGGCTGAACGCGAAGGAGGTCTGGTGGCCGGGGAACGCCTTCCTCAGATCCAGCACCCACGCCTTCTTGACCCCGTTGGCATAGGTGAGGGTCGGCGGGGTGCCGCCGCCGGTGGGAGGCTGCCCGCCGCTGCGGGGCAGGAGGACCACCAACCCCGTCGCGACCAGGGCCAACGCGACCACACCGACGAGCACCCACACCCACGCGGACGATCGTCGTCGCGGCGGGACCGGTGCAGGCGCATACGGGACCTGCTGGGGGTTGGGGTAGCCGTAGGGTCCCGCCGCCTGCTGGGACTGCGGTGGCCACGGCGGCTGCTGAGGCGGCGGTCCCTGCGGGGTCCACTGCGACTGCGCCGGCTGCTGAGGCGGCGGTCCTTGCGGGGTCCACTGCGACTGCGGCGGCTGTGCGCCCTGCGGCGGCCACGGCGGTTGCTGCGGCGGTTGCTGGGGTTGCGGCGGTTGCTGGGGTTGTGGGGGTTGTGGGGGTTGTGGGGGCCAGGGCGGGTTGGGTGTCTGCCCTGAGGTCCACGGGGGCTGAGGCGTCCAGCCGGGTCCGGGGTTGTTGTGTCCGCTGTGACCAGGACCGTCCACGATCCCTCCCCTGCTCGTGGCGTCACGCCGCTCGGCGGCACGCCGGGGCGTTCCTGTCAGCCTAGTTGGCGCGGCGGGCGTTCGGCGGCAGCTTTCTGCGGAAGGGGCGCGCGATCTCCGGTGCTCTCTGCGTCGCTCGAGGGGTGCCCGCGGATCGGACGCCTCCACGCACGCCGGACAGGCAGGGGCTCCGGGCCGGGGTTACAGCCAGCCGTTGTCCGTGGCCGTCCGGATCGCCTCGGCGCGGTTGCGAGCGCCGAGTTTGCCGATGGCGGACGACAGGTAGTTGCGGACCGTCCCCTCCGACAGCAGGACCGTCGCCGCGATCTCGGCGGTCGAGGCGCCTCCGGACGCCGCGGCGAGCACGTCGGCCTCTTTCGGCGTCAGCGGCGACGGACCCATCGACAGCGACGCCGCGGCCAGTTCCGGATCGACCACCCGCAGCCCGGACGCCGCCCGCCGTACGGCGTCGACCAGGCGTTCCGCGGGGGCGTCCTTCACCACGAACCCCACGGCACCCGCCTCCAGCGCGCGGCGCAGGTACCCGGGGCGTCCGAACGTGGTCGCGACGATGACGCGCGCTCCCGGAGCGCCGCGCAGCAGCGCGGGGATCCCCTCGATGCCGTCCGTCCAGGAGGCGCCCGGGCCGCTCGGCATCTGCACGTCCAGCACGACGACGTCCGGACGGTCGCGGCGGGCGGCAGCGACGGCGTCCGCCACCGTGCCCACCTGCGCGACGACCTCGATGTCGTCTTCCAGGCCGAGCAGGGCGGCCAGCGCCGTCCGGATCATCGCCTGATCGTCGGCCACGAGCACCCGAATCATGGCTCCTCCCACCTCGCCGTCACCGTCGTCCCGGAGGCGCCGGACGTCACGTCCAGCGTGCCGCCGACCTCCCTCAGCCGCCGCTCCAGCCCGGACAGGCCGCCGCCGCGGCGTCCCCCGAATCCCCGTCCGTCGTCGCTGACCGTGACGGTCCGCGGGCCCACCTCGATCGTGCACACGGACGCCCCCGCGTGCCGGACGACGTTCGTCACCGCCTCGCGCACGACATAGCCCAGCAGCTCGGACGCCGCGGCGTCCGGCACCACCACCGCCGAGGGCGTCCGGCACTCGATCCCGGCTGCCGACAGCACCGAGCGCGCCGCGGCGATCTCGGAGGCCAGCCGCACCTCGCGCATGCCGGACGCGGTGGCGCGGACGTCCGCGAGTGCCTGGCGTGCGACCGATGCCAGGTCGTCGATCTCGGACGCCGCCCGCGCCGGATCGCGCTCGACGAGTCGCCGCGCCAGGTCCGCCTTGACCGCGATGGTGGTCAGCGAATGGCCGAGGATGTCGTGCAGGTCGCGTCCGATGCGCTCGCGCTCGGCCGCGACGGCCAGCACAGCCGTGCGCTGCTCCGCCGCGGCCAACTTGGCCCGCGTGCGGGCGGTCTGCAGACCCTGGCCGATGGAGTAGCCGATCAGCCCTCCGACGATGGCCATGAGCCCCGCGTAGGGATTCCGGCCCAACCCGGCCAGGAGGAGGCCGGCGATTCCGATGAACGGGATGACCAGACTGGCCTGGGGCCACGGCAGCAGCAGGGCGGCGACGACGCAGGCGTAGACGGCGTAGTAGGCCGCGGCGTCCGGTTGCCCGCCCGCCCACACGATGTTCAACAGCGACAGCATCAACCCGAGCAGCCACGCCCAGCGCGCCCCCAGCGAGGTGCCCATGACCAGGGGTGTCCCGAGATAGAACAAGGCGATGGCGAGGCAGACGGCCACGAGGATGGCGAATCCCTCGGCCGGGACGTGGCCGGCGCTCGACGCGAGGGGGATGGCGAGGAACGCCGCCGAGGGGCCCAGGTACCCGCCGCCCTGGGCCAGCCACCGACGCCACCAGGGTCGTCCCACGGCGTCCGGTTCGAAGCCGGGGGCCGTCGTGTCGGCCAGGAGGCGGGGCACGGGTCTCTCCTCAGTGCTTGGAGGTGCGCAGGGCTCGACGGTAGCCCACGACGCCGAGGCCGCCCAGGACGACCGTCCAGAGGGACAAGACGATCCAGGCGCGGGTCGGGAAGTCGCCGCCGAGGATCGGCCACTGAGCCAGCTTCATCGCCCAGTACGAGGGCAACTGCTGGGCGATGTCGCGCATCACCTGCGGGGCGGCGTCCAGGTTGAACCACAACCCACCCAGCATCGACAGGGCGAGCATGATCAGCGTGGTGGCCGGGTTGGCCGCCTCGGGCTTGAGGTAGACGCCGATCACGACGCCGAGGACGATCATGGGCAGGAGCGCGAGGAGCAGCAACCCATAGGACGTCAGCCAGGCGGTCGCGTCGAGGCGGACGCCGCGGGCGGCGCCGTAGCCGTACACGATGCCGACGGCCGGGATCAGGACGGCCACCGCGACCACGGCTTTGACGAGCAAGTACTCGACCGGGCGGAGCGGGGTGAGCATGAGCTGCCGCAGCCAGCCTGTCGAGCGCTCCGACTGGATCGCGTTGCCCGCGTGCATGGCCGCGCCCAGCCCGCCGTAGGTGGCGAGCATCGTCATGAGGATGGCCGCCAGCGATGTCCCGTCGTCGAGGACCACGTCGCCCCACATGGCGCTGAACATCGCGTACATCACCACCGGCATGGCCACGACGAAGAGCAGGAATGGCCAGTTGGTGAGTTGGCGGACGAGGCTGAGCGCCAGATAGCCCGCTACGCGGGGCAGCGTCGCGCCGTGGTCGTGCGGGTGATGGGCGGACGCCGTGGGTCCCGCGCCGCGGCCGGCGGCCGGGGTCGGCGCCGGATTGTCGGAGGCGGCTGGGAGGGTGTTCGTGGCGGTCATCTGGGGAGTCCGATCTGGGAGGTGGGAATGTGAGGTAGTCACGGGGGTCGGTGCGGTGGTCAGGCCACGAGTTCGAGGAATGCGTCCTCCAGGCGCGGGGCGGTGACCTCGACGTCGGTGACGTCGGAGTGGGCGAGCAGGGCGCGGAGCGCGGCGTCGCTGTCGGAACAGACCAGTTCGACGCGCTGCCCGTGGCGTTCGGCGGTGCGGACGCCGGGAAGGGTCGCGTAGTCGCGCGGTGCTCCGGAGAAGGTGACGACCCGGCCGCCGACGGTGGCCTTGATCTCGCTGCCGGTTCCGTCGGCGACGATCCGGCCGCGGTCGAGCACGACGACCCGGTCGGCGAACTCGTCGGCCTCGTCGAGGTAGTGGGTGGCGAAGACGACGGTCCGGTCGCCGGACGCCGTGAGCTCGGTCATGGTGGTCCAGAAGTGGCGGCGGGCGTCCGGATCCATGCCCACGGTCGGCTCGTCCAGGAGCAGGAGCTCCGGGTCGGGCAGGATCGCGAGCGCGAACCGCACGCGTTGCGCCTCGCCACCGGAGAGGGCGTTGGTCCGGCTGCGCAGGAGCGCCGACAGGCGCGCGCGCTCGATCACCTCGTCCAGGGGGAGGGGATGGGTGTGGAGGGTGTGCATCGTCCGGAGGACCGAGCGCACCGAGGCGTCCGCGAGCAACGCGCCCTGCTGCAGCATCGCGCCGACCTGCCCGCGCGCGATCGCGGCTCGGGGGGCCTGGCCGAACACGCGGACCTCGCCGGCGTCCGGCGTCGTCAGGCCGAGGATCATGTCCGTCGTCGTGGACTTGCCCGCACCGTTGGGCCCGAGGAGCGCGAGGATCTGTCCGGCGGGGACGACCAGGTCGAGGTCGTCCACCGCGACGAGGTCGCGGAACGTCTTGCGCAGGCGATGGGTCTGGATGGCGGGGGTGGCCGGGTGGGCGCCGGGTCGGTCCGAGGGACGGGAGTTCATGCCGCAAGCCTCGTCCGAGGTGCGCCGCCGGGTCAGGGGTGCGCCGTCAGGAGTTCGGCGTGACAGGCCGGTGGTCCGCGGGGTGACGGATGTCACCCCAGGTCGCCTCCTGCGCGTCCGTGGTTCCCCCGGTTTGGACGGATCTGCGCCAGCAGAGTAAAGTGGGCGCTCGGTCCTAGACCGATGCGCTCGTGGCTCAACGGATAGAGCAGCTGACTACGGATCAGCAGGTTGGGGGTTCGAGTCCCTCCGAGCGCGCCAGTCACGCCCCGCATCCATCGATGCGGGGCGTTTCCCTAGGGAAACGCTGATCGATCATGTTCTGCGGCGGCCCGGATCGAGCGATCCGAACCCCCTCGATCTGGGCCCGTATGGTCCATCCGAGCCCACGATCTCGTGGTTCCGGCTCATCTCGCCCGACCCGTCCTCGCCAAGA
>CAYZXQ010000083.1:0-8508 GCA_964482465.1 uncultured Nigerium sp.
TTTGACTAGGTTCGATGTGCGGTTACAGCCAGTTCGTGCTGTTTACGTGCGTTAGTGGCGCAGGTGCTTGTCGACCCAGGTAGAGGACGACGGATCCCACGTCCGCCGGGTCACCGCAGCGAGGACGACAGGCTCTCCGAACGAGGTCACGGCGGTCACAGCATCGCCGAAGTTGTCGGGGATCGCGGTGAGACGTTGCTTGGTTCGCCAGGCGGTCCAGCGGGCCTGGCCCGTCACGTCGAAACCAGCAAGTGCCTGCGCCAGTGGAAGCAAGGCCACCCCTCGGTAGCTGGCCACCTCGGCGACGGCGCGACCAAGGTCGTCGCCATCAACAAGATGCTGCCGGGTGAGCGACCAGAGGTCAGCGAAGTCGCGCCAGCCCGTATTGGCCCCGCCGAGACTGACCACGGTGACCAGTTTTTCGGCGAGCACCATGGGTAGCGGGTATCCCATGAGCCGTATCGGTGGGCCGCCCAGGAGGCGCGGCACCTCGACCTCGCGGGGTGCCGGCCAGATCGGGTCGCCGAAGTTCACGTCGATGTGGAAGCTGAGCCGCGCTCCGGCCAGGTTGGCGACCATGCTGACCCGGACGCCAGAATAGGTATCGCCTTCGCGGATCTCGTCTGCGCGTGCCGAATCGAGGGCGAATCTCAGGCCGTCATCGGAGTCCAGGGCAGCGATCTGCATGACGAGGCTGAACACGGCCTCATGGCTGTTGGGGTGTCCGGGGCTTGGAAGTCCAGATCGCGGGTCGGTCGGCGATCGCCCAGGGCCGCGAGGAGGGCGCCGCCTTTGAGCACCAGGACATCTCGGAAACGACTGATAGCGAGCCGGACGAGGAACCCCTCGAGCACGTGAAGTTGCTGAAGCTCAGCGTTGGGACGCCCTTGGCGACGCGCGAGGTTCTGGAGGTCCAGGTAGGCGCGTCCCTCGACCGTAGATCGGGTGGGGTGACTCACAGCAGCACCTCCATGGCAGCCCGAATCCGGGGCAGTGCTTTCGGGAAGCTGGCTGCAGTACGGAGCAGCACCGACGGCTGGCCGCCGTTGCGGAGCCAGCGCCGCAGAGCCTCGTTCGCCTGCGCGGTACCTTCTCGGTGGGCGAGCCGGAACGCGTCCACGATGCTCCGTTCTGCGTCGAACAGCCCAATGGTCAGGCCGTCCGCGATCACCAGCTCCCCGCGGCCAACCTCGAACGTGGCTCGGTCAAACCGGTGCCAGGTTACGGGCGCGGACGTACTCGGCGCCCAGTTGCCGCGGGGGATCGCGGCATCAGTGCTGGCCGGGATTTCGTCGGTCAGGTCATGATGGGCCAGGGCCGAGGTCAGGCACAGTGTGGCGGCAGGACTGGCGAGGGCGATTTCGATGAGGTCCTCATCGCCGACAGCGGATGCCTTCCGATACCAACCGCGCCGCAGTCGGATGACGTCCCCGGCATCTAGGTCGCGACGTAGCCTGCGCCCCCCGATCCGCGCCACGGCGTGGGCGTGCCCGAAGAAGTCGGGCAACGCCTTGGGGTCTTCGCTCGCGCTCACGCCAACCTCCGTGCGTTGCCAACTCTTTACAGCTCCACCATATCTGTATCGAGTTACCTACGCGAGGGTGTGCGCTTGCGGCGTCCGATCCGGCCCTGGGGGCGTTGGTGATCGTCGGGCGGACCGCCGGCCGCAACATCGCATGACCTAGTCAAGACGAGAAAAGACGCAGTCATCTTTGGCGACCCCAGCAAGATTCGAACTTGCGACACAAGGTTTAGGAAACCTCTGCTCTATCCCCTGAGCTATGGGGCCAGGCCTGGCTCGCCCTGGACGCTCGGCACGGGTGCCGGACGCTCGTCGAGCCGTCGCAAGGCTACCGGATGCGCCGCGCTCTGCTCGATCCGGGGCCCGAGTTCAGGTTGAGGAGGTCCGGCGGAAGCCTCGCGACGACGGCGAGACGGACCCAGGGGGGACGCGTCCCCCGGGGTCACGCACCCCCTAAGTTGAAAGTTATGGGGTCACGGCAATTCGGGGCCCCTCCTGGGTACTGAAATCCCCTGTGGGTGGGCTATAGTTCACGAACGAGAGCGACGCTAGGTTGTTGATGTCTCCTGGGGGTGGGTAGACGGCTTCTAGCCCTTCGACCGGCGTCGCTCTCCTTTACTGTCTCCGGCTAGTCTCCCTGGCCGTGTGAGGCGTCCGACGCCGATAGCATCTCGATCATGAGTTCCGAGGGGCTGGAGCGCGCACAAGCCAAGATGCGCACCGCCGGGCAATCCGAGACCGCGATCGACGTCTTCGCCCACTACTACCGCCTGGTCGAGGCGGGGGCGTCCGGGTTCATTCGCGAGGCCGACATCGACCCGCTCGTCGATCCGCCGCGGCTTGCCGACGTCGAGGTCGACCCGGACGCCGCCCGCGCGGCCCTGCAGCGGACCGTCATCATCAAGCTCAACGGCGGCCTCGGTACCTCCATGGGCCTGGACAAGGCCAAGACCCTGCTGGGCGTCCGAGAGGGTCTGACCTTCCTCGACCTGATCGTCCAGCAGATCCGGCACGCGCGCGCCGCCTACGACGCCCGGCTCCCGCTGCTGTTCATGAACAGCTTCCGCACCCGCGACGACACGCTCGCCGCGCTCGCCGCCTACCCCGACCTTCCGGTCGACGGGCTGCCGCTGGACTTCCTGCAGAGCGCGGAGCCCAAGATCACCGTGGCGGGCCTGGAGCCCGCGAGTTGGCCGGCCGATCCGTCGCTCGAGTGGTGTCCCCCCGGCCACGGCGACATCTACCCGGTCCTGTACGCCTCGGGGCTGCTCGACGGCCTGCTGGAGCGCGGGTTCCGCTACCTGTCGATCGCGAACGGCGACAACCTGGGTGCGGCTCCGGACGCCCGCCTGGCCGGCTGGTTCGCGGCGTCCGGAGCCCCGTACGCAGCCGAGGTGTGCCCGCGCACGCCGAACGATCGCAAGGGTGGGCACTTGGCGATCCGCAAGGCCGACGGCCAACTCATCCTGCGCGACACCGCGCAGACGGTTCCCAGCGAGCTGACCTACTTCACCGACGAGCACCGGCACCCGTATTTCCACGCCAACAACCTCTGGCTCGACCTCGAGGCCCTCCGGGCGACGATGGTCGAGCGCCAAGGCGTCCTGGGCCTGCCGCTCATCCGCAACGAGAAGGCGGTCGATCCGTCCGACTCCTCGTCCACGCCGGTCTACCAACTCGAGACCGCCATGGGGGCGGCGATCGAGGTGTTCCCGGGTGCGGCCGCCATCGCGGTCGAGCGCGACCGGTTCCTTCCCGTCAAGACGACGAACGAGCTGATGCTGGTCCGCTCCGACGCCTTCCGCCTCGGCGAGGACGGCCGCCTGCTGGCCGCCACGGATGCCCTCCCGGGCATCAACCTCGATCCGCGCTACTACGGCCTCATCGCCGCCTTCGACGCGCGCGTGCGGGTGGTTCCGTCGCTGGTCGGGGCGCGGTCGCTGACCGTCCTGGGCGACTGGACGTTCGACCGTCCCGTCACCGTGATGGGCGACGCGCGCCTCCCGGACGCCGGCGCCCCGCGCACCGTGAATGGTCTGATCCTGGGGGAGGGGCTGTGACGCCTGCCCCGTGGCACACGGTGCTGGCGTTGGCCCTCGTCGGGGAGCGTTTCGACCTGGGGCTCCAGGACCGTCCCGACGTGGCTCGGCTCCTCGCCGACCTGGACTCCCGCGGGTTCGGACGCCGACGCGTCGAGCAGATCGCCCGGGGCACGTCACCGTGGCCGTTTCCGCTGCTCCCCGCAGACCGTGAGGGGCTGGGCGGCGCGCAGTTCTTCGCGGCACTCAGGGAGGCCCGGAGGGCGCTCGGGCTGGAGACGCTGACGGTCCATGCCCCGTCCCGCCGCCGGGAGTTGAATGCCGACGAGCGGCGTCTGCTCGCGGACGTCCCGCCCCACTGGGGCAACGGCTGATCCGGACATGACGAAGGCCCGCCCCCGAGGGGACGGGCCTTCGGTGTGCCGTGGGGCGTCAGAGCTGGCGGCCCTTGAGCAGGTCACGGATCTCGGCGAGCAGTTCCTCGCTGGACGGAGCGGCCGGAGCCTCCTCCTCAGCCTTCTTGAAGCGCGCGTTGACGGCCTCGTAGGGCTTGACGACGCCGAAGTAGATCACGGTCGCGATGATGACGAACGCGACCAGCGCGGTCAGGAACGGGCCGACCGACACGAGGCCGCCCGGCTGGAACGCGTCGAAGTTCGGGAAGCCGCCGAGCTTGGCGAGCAGTTCGATGACGATCTTGGTGAACGACGTCACGACCGTCGCGAACGCACCACCGATGATGAAGGCAACGGCCAGATCGACCAGGTTGCCGCGCATCAGGAAGTCCTTGAAACCCTTCATGTTTTCTATGCCTTTCCTACAGAGCAGTGCCCGAGTAGGGGGCAGGGGGCTGCTCGGCTAGTCAGGGTACCCAATAGTCGGTTCACCTGTCGCCTCGCCGTGCCCCGTTGCATTCAGCGGACGGCGATGGTCACGCCCCCCGACCTGGCCGACTGCGCCACCTGGACCGCCACCTCGGGGGTCACCTCCACGAGCGCGACGCGGCCGGAGTTGAGCGAGCCGAACGTCCCTCCTTCGGGCTGGGGCGCGGCCACCACCCGGACGTCGCGCGCCAGGACGCCGGTCGCGGACGCCGTTGCCGCGAGCAGGTCGAGACGTGTGCCGGGTTTCACCAGCCGGGCGATCGACTCGTCGGCCAGCGGCAGGGCCACGACGACGTGACCGGGGGACGCCAGCGCCTGCCCGGACGCGACGGTGGCCGAGGTGAAGATGCTCCGCAGCGTGACGGGGGCGTTGATGCTGTGACCCACGGCGTCCGCGACATTCGTCAGCGCGTCCGACGGCACCAACGCGACGGGCACCTCGGCGAGCGTCAGGTCGGCGTCGGTCACCGTCACGCCCGAGGAGAGCGGGCGCGCGGCGACCACGACGGCCACGGTCGGGCCGCGGTCGGGTTGGAGGGCGGTGATGGTCGCCAGTACGGCGACGGCGGCCGCGACGGCGGCGATGGCGCGACGGTGGCGGGCGAATGCGCGGGCCAGGGGCAGGGGGAGGGTGGGAACCTTCACACCTTCCACATTAGGAAGCACCCGTCACGCGGCGGCCCAGCCGCGTCCGCAACAGGTCAGGCTGCAGAGCCCGCCGCGACAGGGGCAGGAGCCTTCTTCTCAGCCGGCTTCGCCGCGGGCGCGGACTCGGCGGGCTTGTCGGACGCCGCCGGCTTGGCGGCCTCGGTCTTGCCCTTGGTGCGGTTGTCGGTGGCGTAGAAGCCCGACCCCTTGAACACCACGCCGACAGGGCTGAACACCTTGCGAAGCGTGCCGGTGCACTCGGGGCACTCGGTCAGCGGCGCGTCGGTGAACTTCTGCACCACCTCCAGCTCGTCGGAGCAGTCGGCGCAGCGGTACTGGTAGGTCGGCATCGTTCTCCCGCGATCCTCGGCGACGGTCGCCCATCCTAACGTGCCCGGCGGTGCCCCCTATTCCGGTGGTGCGGCGATGGGCGCAGCACCGATTTGGGAGCGACTTTGCCCGGCTCGCGGCAGGCCTCGAAGGCCAGCGGGGGAGGGTCGCCTATCGTGTTCGCATGGTGCTGTTTGGACGCAAGAAGGATGAGCCCACGCTCGGCACGCCCGAGGCGTCCGAGCCCGACGTGCCGACGGTGGTCCCGGTCTCTCGGCGGTCCCTCGACGAGCAGCGCGCGTTCCTACTCGAGCGCGTCGCGCCGCTGCGGCCTTTCGGCATGCAGATCTTCGACGTCCCGGGGCTGACGCTCTGCGAGGACATCGTTTCCGACCTCGACCTTCCCCTCGTCACGACCGCCAAGGTCGCGGGCTGGGGCGTCCGCGGCTCGGATCTCGTGGGGGCGACCGCCGCCCAGCCCGCGAGCCTCTACGTGGTGGACAGCATCAGCGAGGGCCAGGCCCCCGGCGCGCCGCTCGTGGCGGGTGCGGCCGTGGAGGTTGCCGCGGGCGCGATCGTTCCCGAGGGCGTGGACGCCGTGGTCCCGGCCGAGGCGGGCCAGACGTCGGGATCGCACGTCCTGATGACCGAGGAGGTCCGGCTCTATCAGAACCTGCGCCGCGCGGGCTCCGAGCTGGCCGACGGCACGCCGCTGCTGCGGGCGGGTGAGGTGCTCACGCCGCGGTCCGTGGCGGTGCTCGCCGAGGTGGGGCTCGACAAGGTGCTGGTGCGGCCGCGGCCGCGCATCGTCGTCCTGACGGTCGGGGAGTCCCTCGTGCCGCCCGGCGAGCCGCTCACCAAGCCGCAACAGCGGTACGACGCCGTCACCGCGCTGCTCACGGCGGCGGCCCGCGCCGACGGCGCGACGGTGTACCCGCTGGGCATCGTCGCCGCGAGGCCCGAGGTCATCCGGCAGACCATCGCCGATCAGCAGATTCGCGCCGACCTCATCGTGGTCGTGGGCGGCGGCGACCAGGTGCGCGACGCCGTCCGGGGGCTCGGCGAGGTCGACGAGGCAGAGGTCGCCATCAACCGCGGCACGCGCTACGGCTTCGCGCAGGTGGGCTCCGACCGCGTCCCGCTGATGCTCGTGCCGGGGGGCGGCGTCAGCGCCTATGTGGGCTACCACGCGTTCGTCCGGCCGGTCATCAACCGGCTGTCCGACCTCGATCCGCTGGCAGCCGCTCGTGTCGAGGGCGTCGTCCCGGACGAACTGTCCGCGACCGAGGGCATCACGGAGTATGTCCTAGCCGTGCGCGACGCCGACGGCACGGTGCGTCCGGTGGGCGGCTCCGACTCGGAGTTGGCCTTCGACCTCGCCCGTGCGAACGTCCTAATGATCATCCCCGACACGTGGGGCGGCGTCGCCCCCGGCAGCCACGTGGAGTGCCTCGTCCTCGACGACGTGGCCATCGCCGGGCGGTGAGCCCGTTCGGGCCGCGTCGCTGGCCTGTTGCGCTGGCGCACGGACCGGTGGGGTTGCGGCCGCTGCGGACCTTCGACCAGGCCGCGTGGCACGACCTGCGACGACGCAATCAGGCGTGGACCGGGCCGTGGGACGCGACACGTCCACCCGAGGCGTCCGCAGCCCCGCTGTCGTTCCGGCAGATGGTGCGGTTCTCGAACGCCGAGGCGCGGGCCGGGCGGTCGCTGCCCTGGGGCATCACCTACGAACCGGACGGGGGGCGTCCGCGGCTGGTCGGTCAGCTGACGATCTCGGGCATCACCTACGGATCGGCGCGGTGGTGCAGCGCCGGGTACTGGGTCGACGTCGCGTGGGCGGGGCACGGGATCGTGCCGACCGCCCTCGCCCTGGCGGGCGACTACTGCTTCGGCGAGCTGCTGCTGCATCGGCTCGAGGTGGCGATCCGGCCGGAGAACATCAAGAGCCTGCGGGTGGTGGAGAAGCTGGGGTTCCGTCTGGAGGGGGAGCGGCCCGCCTACCTGCATGTGGACCACGCCTGGCGGGATCATCTGATGTTCGCGCTGCACGCCGACGAGGTCGGTCCGCAGGGGTTGCTCGGACGCCTCGCGCGCGGGTCGGCGTGAGGCGGGAGGCGTCCGGTGCCGGGATTCGCGCCCGGACTTGCCGTCCCACCGGCGAGCCTGGCGGAAACCGCCTGAGAGTCGCCTTAACGTCGGGGACGTGAACTGGACGGGTCTGATCTTCGGCATCATCGCGGCGGCCTGCCTGATCTACCTCGTGCCCCTGTTCCTGTACCGGCGTGACAGCGGGCTGTCCCACGAGGCGGAGCCCGTGGAGCCCTTCACGGCGTCCGTCACCATCGTCCGGCGCGGCACCCCGCTGGACACCCCCGACGAGGTCGTGGCCGTCGTCTCGACCCCGCTCAACCGTCGCGCCGCCCTACGCGAACTCGCCGAACTGGACGCCGGCGCCGCGCGACGTCGGCGGCGCGTGCTCGCCGTCTTGGTGCTTGCGACGCTGGCCGTGGGCGTGCTGGCGATCTTCGAGATCGTGGCGCCGTGGACGCCCGCGATCCCGGGCGCGCTGGTGGTCGCGTTCCTCGTGGTGGCGCGGTTCTCGGTCCGGGTGATGCGGCGCAAGCTGGACGCCCGCGCGGACGTCATCCGCGGCGGCGCCGACGTGGACGAGGTCACCATCGCCATCCCGTCCATCGACGAAGAGGTGGGGGCCTACGAGAAGTCCGTCGAGTTGACCGCGCCGGTCGAGTCGCCCGGGTCCCTGTGGGATCCCATCCCGGTGACCCCGCCCACGTACGTCAGCAGCCCCCTGGCCCCCAGGACGGTCCGGACGATCGACCTGTCCGCGCCGGTCCCGGCCGCCGCGCGCGTCCCGGTGACCGCCGACGCCCCGTCCGCCGACGAGGGTCCGGACGCCGCGGCCCCCGGCGAGCGCCGGGCCGGCTGACCCCCCGATTTGTCGTCCCGGGTGGGGCGTGTAAACTGGTACGTGCTTTGGGGCTATGGCGCAGCTGGTAGCGCGTCTCGTTCGCAATGAGAAGGTCAGGGGTTCGAATCCCCTTAGCTCCACCAAGGCATTTCG
>CAYZXQ010000084.1:0-7751 GCA_964482465.1 uncultured Nigerium sp.
AGGCTCGGGCGTCCGTTCCGGGGGTCCCTCACCGACCACCCCGGGACACCTGAGGCTCGGGCCGTCCAACGCCGGAGCACTCCGCCCACCCCAGGGAAACCTGACGCCCGGGCGTCCCTTCCGGCGGAACCTCACCGACCACCCCAGGACACCTGAGGCTCGGACGTCCGTTCCGGGGGTCCCTCACCGACCAACCCCGGGGACACCTGACGCCCGGGCGTCCCTTCCGGCGGAACCTCACCGACCACCCCAGGGACACCTCAGGCTCGGGCCGTCCGGAACCGCGACGCCCGCGGCTAGGACGTCGCGAACGGCACCACCCGCTCGGTCGGGCGCCCGATGACAGCCCGGCTGCCGCGGACGATCACCGGGCGCTCCATGAGCGCCGGGTGCTCCACGAGCACGTCGACCACCTGCTCGGCGGTGGCGACATCGGAGGCCGCGAGCCCGGCCGCGCGGAACGCGGGATCGCGGCGCACCAGAGCCCCGGGCGGATCCTCCAGCCCCGCCACGAGGGTGGTGAGCTGCGCACGGGACAGCGGATGCTTGAGGTATTCCACCACGTCGGCGGCGACGCCGGCGTCCGCGAGCGCCTGAACGCCCGCGCGGGACTTGCTGCATAGGGGGTTGTGATAGATCGTCACGTCGGCCATGTCGGGATGCTAGCGACGCGCGCCGACAGTTTCTGCGCGGGCGGCGTCCGCCACCTCACCCCCCGACGCTCACACGCCCATCAGCGCCAGCACGCCGCCGACCCACGCCGACAGTTCTGCGCGGGCGGCGTCCGCCACCTCACCCCCCGACGCTCACACGCCCATCAGCGCCAGCACGCCGCCGACCAACAGCGACGTGGCCAGGCCGTTTAGCGCCATGGCCAGCCCCGAGAAGGCGCCGGTGGTCTCGTCCTCGGCCAGGGCCCGCGCCGTGCCGACGCCATGGGAGGACACACCGATGGCGAGGCCGCGGGCGCGCTCGTCGCGGATCCGGACCGCCGTCAGCAGCGCCGGACCGATCACCCCGCCGATCACGCCCGCCACGATGGTGAAGATGGCCGCCAGTGCGGGGATGCCGCCGATCTGCTGCGCCAACGCGATCGAGATGGGCGTGGTCGCCGACTTCGGCGCCATCGTCAGGGACATCTCGCGCGAGCCGCCGAGCAGCCGCGTCGCCCAGTAGCCGGCGGCGATGGCGGCGACGCAGCCCACCACCAGCGACGTGACCACCATCGGCGCCGCCTTCCGGATCGTGTCGCGCTGCCGGTAGATGGGCAGCGCGAGCGCCACGGTGGACGGTCCCAGTAGGAATCCGATGAACCGCCCGCCGGCGAGGTACTGCTCGTAGGTCGTCCCCAGGGCCCAGACCGCGACCGCCCCCAGCATCATCGCGACGAGCACGGGGTTGAGCAGCACGTGCCGTCCGGTGCGCTCCCACAGCCGGACCGCCACCCAGTAGACCGCCAGCGTGAGGGTGATGCCGTAGAGCGGCGAGTTGACCACGCCGGCGAACGCGTCGATCACGAGCGCCCCTTCCGCACCGCGGGCGTCCGGCCCCGGACGAACAGCGTCGCCACCGCGCCGGTCACGAGCAGCGCCACCAGCCACGACAGGAACAGCCCGAGGGTGATGGGCAGCCATTCGGCCAGGAGCTGCGGCACATAGGCGATGATCCCGATGCCGGCGGGGACGAAGAACAGCGGCAGGTAGGCGATCAGGCCGTCCGCGGCGCGCACCTCGACGGCGTCCTCCGCGGGCTTGCGGACGAGCAGCCACACGAGAAACAGCAGCATCCCCACGACGGGACCCGGCACGGGCAGACCGGTCGCCCGCACGATGAGGTCGCCGATCAGCTGACACACGAGGATCACCAGCAGGCCGCCCAACACCCCGCCAGCGTAACCCGGCCGCCTCGGCCGGTCTCGGCCCTCGGGCGAGGGGCGCACGGACGTGGCGCGCGGGCGTCCGAACCCTCAACTCCGGTCGATCCCATTGTCCTCTCGGGTGAACAGTTCCACGGACGCGGCGCGCGGGCGTCCGAACCCTCAACTCCCACCTCACAGTGAAACTCACGGGGCCCACCTGTTCGCCAAGACGCGTTGTCGGGGTTCCGCGAATTCCCTAGCCTCAGCCCCAGAGTTCCCTTGTCGGGACGACTCCGGTTCCCAGAAAGGCCGCCTGTGAAACCCCTCCGCATTCTCGTCGGCGCGGCAGCGCTCGCCCTCGTGGCCCCCCTGTCCGCCCACGCCTCCCCCGCGACCGGGTCTCCCCGGTTCGAAGCCACGCCCACCCGCGGCGTCGTCGACGCGAAGGTCCTGCCTACCTCCGTCGACGACACCAGCCAGGTCAAGGTCATCGTCGAGCTCAGCGACGATCCCGTCGCCGTCGTCCAGGCCAACACCGATCGTCCGCTGTCGGCCCCCGAGAAGGAGAACGTCCGCGCCAAGGTGCGCGAGCAGCAGGCCCCCGTCGTCTCGGCCGCCAAGTCCAAGGGCGCCAAGGTCGTGTCGCAGATGCAGGACGCCTACAACGGCGTCCACCTCAGCATCCAGCGCAACCACGTGTCGAGCCTCGCCGACCTGCCCAATGTCGTGGCGGTGCACTCCGTCACCCGCTTCACCCCGGACAACGCCGTGAGCGTGCCGTACCTGGGCGCGCCGCAGGTGTGGCAGTCCACGGGCTTCACCGGCAAGGGCGTCAAGGTCGGGATCATCGACACCGGCATCGACTACACCCACGCCGACTTCGGCGGCCCGGGCACGACCGCCGCGTACGACGCCGCGCACGCCCAGGAGGCCGCCCCGGCCAATCCCGCGCTGTTCGGCCCGACCGCGCCGCGCGTCAAGGGCGGCTGGGACTTCGTCGGCGACGCCTACGACGCCGAGAAGAACCCCGTCCCGGCTCCGGACGCCAACCCCCTCGACTGCGCGACCGCCGGCCACGGCACCCACGTCGCCGGGACGACCGCCGGCGGCGGCGTGACCGCCGCAGGCGCCGCGTACACCGGCCCCTACAACGCGGCCACCGCGTCGCTGAGCTGGAAGGTGGGTCCGGGCGTCGCCCCGCAGGCCGACCTGTACGCCTACCGCGTGTTCGGCTGCCACGGCTCGACCGACGTGACGACCGAGGCCATCGACCGCGCCGTCAAGGACGGCATGAACGTCATCAACATGTCGCTCGGCTCGCCGTTCGGCCGCGCGGACGACCCCTCGTCCGTGGCCGCCAGCAACGCCGTCGGCGCTGGTGTCGTCGTGGTGGCGTCCGCCGGCAACTCCGGCCAGAACCCCTACATCACGGGCGCTCCGGGCGCCGGACGCGGTGTCATCTCCGTCGCCGCCAACGACAGCACCGCGCAGTTCCCGGGTGCCGTCATGTCCTTCGGCTCCACCCAGATGGACGCGATCAACGCCAACGGCTTCACGCCGCTGCCCGCCGGTCCGCTGACCATCGTGGTGGTCCCGAACGACCCCGCCACCCCCGAGAACGAGTCCCTGGGCTGCTCGGCCGAAGCCTTCACGAAGGCGGGCATCCACGCGGGCGGTAACCAGGCCGCCGTCGTCAACCGGGGCACCTGCGCCCGCGTCGCCAAGGCGGTCTACGGCGCCGAGGCCGGCGCCGCCGCGGTGATCCAGATCAACAGCTCGGCGTCCTACCCGCCGTTCGAGGGCACCATCACGGCCAACCCGGACACCGGGGCGCCCGCGACCGTCGCGATCCCGTTCCTCGGCGTCCGCAGCACCGACGGCGCGGCCCTGCGCGCCGCCAACGGCCAGAGCCTGACCCTGGCGCCGAAGCCGCTCGACAACCCGGCGTTCACGGCTCCCGCCGACTTCACCTCCGGCGGCCCGCGCAACGGCGACTCGGGGCTCAAGCCCAGCGTCACCGCGCCCGGCGTCTCCATCCGCTCGGCCGGCGTCGCCACCGGTAGCGGCGACGAGGTCATGTCCGGCACCTCCATGGCCGCCCCGCACGTCGCCGGCGTGGCCGCCCTCGGCGTCCAGGCCCACCCGACGTGGTCGGCCCAGGACATCTCCGCGGCGATCGTCACCACGGCCGACCCGGAGAAGGTCAAGGGCTACACCCTGCCCGTCGCCGGCAACGGTGTCGTGGACGCCGCCCAGGTCGTCGCCACGTCGACGGTCATCCTCGGCGATTCGTTCCGGACGACCTCCGGTCGCCTCCGCGAGCCCACGCTCAGCTTCGGGTTCGCCGAATCGGCCCTGTTCGCCCTCGACACCAAGCGGCTGACCATCGTGAACAAGAGCGACCGTCCGGTCACCTACACGCTGGCCGCCGAGCCCAGCAAGCAGTCCAAGCCCGCCACCGTGACGCTCAGCCGCACGTCGGTGAAGGTCCCGGCGCGTGGATCCGCCGAGGTGCTGGTCACCGTGTCGGTCCAGATGAGCAAGGTCGGCAGCTCGCTCACCGGAGGCTTCGGGTTCGCCGAGGTCTCGGGCAGCATCAAGGTGTCCGCCGCGGGCGAGAACTTGCGGATCCCGTACCTCATGGTGCCGCGCGCCGACTCGAACGTGCGGGCCCTGGGCCTGGGCTTCGGGAACTCCGGCGGCAACGCTCCGCTCACCCTGCTCAACATCGGTGGCGCGCTCACCGGCGGCACGGACTTCTACCAGTGGGGTCTCACCGACGGACGCGATGTCGACTACAAGAAGAACGCCGGCGCCGGCTACGACCTGCGGGCCGTGGGCGTCCAGTCCTTCGACGACGGCGCCGACAAGCAGATCGTCTTCGCGATCAACAACTGGGACCGCTTCTCGAACGCGGCCACCAACGACTACGAGATCGCGATCGACGTCAACGGTGACGGCAAGCCCGACAAGGTCGTGTTCGCCATGGACTTCGGCGCCATCACGACCGGCGACTACAACGGCAAGAGCGCGACGTTCATCTACGACGTGGCGACGAAGGCCGTCTCGGCCAGCGCCTACACCATGGCCCCGACGGACAGCAGCACCCTGCTGCTGCCGGTGTACGCCAGCGACCTCGGCGTGACCGGCGCGTTCACCTACTCCGTCACCGCCTACAGCGTGGAAGGTGCCGGCACCGACACCATCGAGGGCAGCGCGACCTACGACCCGTGGCACAAGGTGTTCAGCCTGGACGCCACGTGGGCCGACGTGGCCACGAAGGCTCCCACGAAGCTCAACGGGACCATCGATGCCGCGCAGAAGGCCGCCCAGAAGCCCCTCGGGCTGATGGCCGTCGTGTTCGACAACGCCGCGGGCGACTCCGAGGCGCTGCTCGTCCCGGTCCGGTAACTCCCCTCAGCGACGAGGCCCCCGCGCGAGCGGGGGCCTCGTTCGTCTCCGGACGCCGCGGCGTCCGCCCGGTCGTCGGCCGGGGAACACCCCTGGGGCGTCAGCGGCGTTCGCAGAGCTTGGGCTCGTCGCCGCTTCCGAAGCGATAGTCGTAGCGGACGCCGCCCACCTCGACCACCACGCGCTGGCCCGGTACCAGCGCCTGAGTGTAGGAGTGCCCAGGCGTCGGGCAGCCCCACGAGCCGTCGTTCCAGGTGACGGCGACCGACTCCACGACGGCGAGGGTGTCCGTGGCCACGTTCCGTGCCCGCAGGTCGGCGCGGATGGCCTGCAGGCGGGCGTCCGACAACGCCGCTGGGGTCCCGGTCCCGGAATTCCACGCGGGAGCGGACTCGAAGCCCGGACGTCCGGACGCGCCGGCGTTCGGCGAGGACGACGGCACGGGGCTCGTCGACGGAGCCGGGCTGGCCGGCGACGCGGGGCTGGCGGGCACCGCGGGTGCGCAGGCCGCGAGCGGCAGGAGCACCAGAGCCGCCATCCAGTTCTTCGTCATGACACGAGCGTGCTCCCCCGCCCCGGTCGCTGTCGAGCCTTGTCGGCAGGATTCGGACCCTGGACGCAACCCGCAGGACCGTCGTGGTACCGAGCCGGCCGCCCGGCGCCTGCGCCCGGACGGCCAGCGGCCGCCGGACGCATCGTCCGACGGCCGCGAGCCGAATGCGTGTCGAGGAGCTACGCGCCGTGCGCCTCGGCCCAGGCCGCCACCTTGTCGAGGTGGTGGATGGCCTCGACGTACCGGACCGTCCCGGAGCGGGACCGCATGACCACCGAGTGGGTGCGCGCGCTGCCGTCGGCGAAGTAGCGGACGCCGTCGACCAGATCGCCCTCGGTGATGCCGGTCGCCACGAACAGCGTGTTGTCGGTGCCCACGAGGTCGTGGGTGTCGAGGACCCGGTCGGGATCGAAGCCGGCCGCGAGGGTCCGCGAGCGCTCCTCGTCGGTGGTCGGGTGCAGGCGGGCGAGGATTCGGCCGCCGAGGCACTTCATGGCACACGCGGTGACGACGCCCTCGGGGCTGCCGCCGATGCCGGCCAGCATGTCGATCTTGACGCCCGGGGAAGCGGCGGCGACGCCCGCCGCCACGTCGCCGTCGGTGAACATGCGGGTCGCCGCACCCGCGCCGCGGATCTGCTGCACGAGGTTGTCGTGACGCGGACGGTTGAGCACGCCCACGACGATGTCGGACACCGGCTTGTTCTTGGCCTCGGCCACCCGGCGGATGTTCTCGGCGATCGGCAGGTTCAGGTCGATGGCGTCCGCGGCGTCCGCGCCCACGACGAGCTTGTCCATGTAGAAGCACATGTGCGGGTCGTACATCGTCCCGCCCTCGGCGGCGGCGAGCACCGCGATGGAGTTCCGCATGCCCCACGCCAGCAGGCGCGTGCCGTCGACGGGGTCGACCGCGATGTCGATCTTCGGGCCCTTGCCCGTGCCCACCTTCTCGCCGTTGGCGAGCATGGGGGCCTCGTCCTTCTCGCCCTCGCCGATGGTGATGATGCCGTCCATCTCCACCTGGTTGAGGACCGCGCGCATCGCGTCCACGGCGGCCTTGTCGCCCGACTCCTTCTCGCCGCGGCCCGCCCAACGGCCGGCGGCCAGCGCCGCCGCCTCCGTGGCACGCATCAGGTCGAGTCCGAGGTTGTGCTCGGTCAGCACGTAACGGTTCTGCATGGGGAGACCTCCTTGTCCCTACCCCTCATCAGGGGCATCGCGTTCGTCCGTGTCCATCCTTCCGGTCCGGACGCCGCCGCGCCACCCCGCGGACGCGTCCGCGAGCCATCGGCGCTCTTCACGTGCGCCTTTGCGCCCAAGGATGGGGGCACAGTCGCATGCCCGTTCCCTGCTCGACCCTCAGATTCGGTGGAACCGCATCCCTTGGGCGCGGTCTTCGACCAGCGTGCCGCGCGGTTGGCGGGCGGCGACGGCCAGCATCACCCAGTCGCCCCCGCAGCCGGACAAGTGGATCGCCCCGACCACGACCACCCCCATCCCCATCCACGGCTGAACCGCCAGCGCCCAGATCAGCGCCGAGACCACCACGGTGGGAGCGAGCGCGACGAACCCGAACTGCGCCTTCGTGAAGCGGTGTCCTTCCGCGGTGCAGTACCACGCCGGCGCCCCGTGGATCCGTGTGGCACCGAACCGGGGCTGCGCCCCGAAGGGAAGCATCGCCAGCGCATGCACCCCCTCGTGGACGACCCCGGCCATCACCACCCCCACCACCACCAAGGCCATCCCGAGCAGCGCGACCAGGTCGAACACGACGATCACCTCGCCGCGACCGGAGCCCCATGCCCACAGGAAGGCGATGCCCCCGACCACGGCCGCGATGGCGCCCAGGACGTTCATCCACACCACCGCCGTGCGCCCGGGCTCCCATGTCTCCACACCTCAGACGGTACCGAACCGCGTTCGCGTCGCC
>CAYZXQ010000085.1:0-7683 GCA_964482465.1 uncultured Nigerium sp.
GCCGACGTGACGCGGCGGCCTGGGCTCCCTTGGTGGCGACGATCCGCGCTACAGATGCCCCCGGCCCATCGTCGGGACGTACCTGTCGGTATGCGCGGACTCAGGCGCCACGGCTCCTTGCTGCAACAACGTCGACAGTCAGGGCGTGGGGGTGGTGCGGTCAGCGAATGTCCTTGTCGGAGGGTCGTTGTCTGACCTGCCGGCGGACAGTCGGCGGGATTGCAGCAGTCGAGGAGTGCCCCCGACCTCCGTGAGCGCAGGAGGGGTGAGCGAGTGTGCCCTCGGGGCGGTCCACGCCGAGGACGCGACGCCGGTGACGCGGATCGTCGGAGCGCGCCCGCCCCGGCCCAGGCGCTCGCGGTTGGGCGCCGGACCCACGTCCGGTAGAGTTGCGGCCGGGTCCCCGCGCGGTGATACCTCGCCCAACCCCCCCAGGGCCGGAAGGCAGCAAGGGTCAGTGAGCTCTGTCAGGTGCGCGGGGGCCCTTCGCGTGCCTGCGGCGCGCTCCGCCCCGCCGCACGTGCGAGGCGGACAGACGACCCGGCACGGCGCGACGCCGGTCGAGCGCTGCCCCGAGCCCCCGACTCGCAGCGCGGCGCGGCCGAATCGGCCCCGAGGTCCGAGCGACCCCGGTGAAAACTGTCGGACCGACCCCGTATCGTTCAACGCGTGGACGACGACTCCAGCGACGACCTCTTCGGCGACTCCGGCACCGGGTTCGACGCGGATGCCTATGCCCAGGATGGGCCCGACCTGTTCGGCACCGAGCCGGACGAGTTGATCCTGCCCACCGAGCCCGTCCCGACCCCCGACCCCGACATGGATCTCCCCCTCGACGAGATGGCCGAGATTCCCATCGACCCCGACGAGGAGCCAGCAGACGACGATGCTCCGGACGCCGCCCGGTCCGTCCCCGCCGCCGGCGCGCAGCCCACCCCCCGCATCGCGCCGGATTCGGTCGTCCCGGAAGCCCCTCACTCCACTGCCACAAGGCAAGACGAGGCGGACGCTGCGGCGTCCGACCCCGCCCGCGAGCGACCCGCCGCCCCCTTGGCGCTCTACCGCCGCTACCGGCCGGACACGTTCGCGGACGTGATCGGCCAAGAGCACGTCACTGAGCCGCTCCAGCGCGCGCTCGTCAACAACCGGGTCAACCACGCGTACCTCTTCAGCGGCCCGCGCGGCTGCGGCAAGACATCGTCGGCGCGGATCCTCGCCCGGTGCCTCAACTGCGAACAGGGCCCCACGCCGTCCCCGTGCGGCGAGTGCCGGTCGTGTCGCGATTTGGCGCGCGGCGGTCCCGGATCGATCGACGTCATCGAGATGGACGCCGCCACCCACGGCCTGGTCGAGGACGCCCGTAGCCTCCGCGAGCGCGCGTTCTTCAGCCCCGTCCACAGCCGCTACAAGATCTACATCATCGACGAGGCCCACATGGTCACGCCGCAGGGCTTCAACGCCCTGCTCAAGGTCGTCGAAGAACCGCCCGCCCACGTCAAGTTCATCTTCGCGACGACCGAACCCGAGAAGGTGCTCGGCACCATCCGTTCCCGGACCCATCACTACCCCTTCCGACTGGTCCCGCCGAAGACGCTCGCGGGCTACCTCGCGCGGCTCTGCGAGGCGGAGGGCGTTGCGGTCGATCCGGCCGTCCTGCCGCTGGTGGTGCGGGCGGGGGCGGGGTCGGTCCGGGATTCCCTGAGCGTCCTCGACCAGTTGCTCGGAGCCGCCGGCGATGCGGGCGTCAGCTACCGCCAGGCCACCGGGTTGCTCGGCTACACCCCGGACACCCTGCTCGACGAGATCGTGGACGCGTTCGCCGCCGACGACGCCGAGGGTGTCTTCGCCTGCATCGACAAGGTCATCGAGGTCGGTCAGGATCCTCGCCGGTTCGCCGAAGACCTCCTCCGGCGGCTGCGCGACCTCATCATCGTGGCCGCGGTCCCGGACGCCCTGGCCACCGGCTTGGTCGATGTCGCCGGCGATCAGGGTGAGCGGTTGACGGTCCAGGCGAACGGGTTGGGCCCGGGCGAGTTGACGCGGGCCGCCGAGGTGATCGCGAACGGGCTCACCGAGATGCGCGGCACGACGGCGCCTCGGCTGCACCTGGAACTCATGTGCGCCCGGGTCCTACTGCCGGGCGCCGATGTCGACGGACGCGGCGTCCACGCCCGGCTCGACCGCCTGGAGCGACGCCTCAACATGGCCGGTGGCGACGAGAGTGCGGGCGCCGGACAGACGCGCCCGGGCAGTGCTCGGACGCCGTCCCGCCCGGCTGCCGCGGCTGCGCCTCCCGAGGGGGTGCCGGACGCCGATCCGCACCCTGGATCCCGTCGGCGGGGCGAGGCGGAGCAGGGCGGAGCGACGCTCGGCCAAGCGGCGTCCGCAGCGACGGGGCGAGGCGCGTCGCGGCAGCCCGGTGGCGACGGCGCCGCAGGCGCACCGGTCGAGCCGGGCGCCGCGGGGTCGGGCGGATCCCACGGAAACGAACCCGAGGGATCCCGTCGATCGACGCGACGCGATGCCGCCGCACCGGTGCCCGAGGGAGCCCCGGCCGCGGCTGGTTCCGCTTCTGGCTTCGGCGGACGCGCCGCGGCCGCGCCGAACGCGAGGCAGCGCAGCGCCCCCGAGCGGGCAACGCCAGCTCGGGACACAGCCTCCGCCGAGTACGACGTCCCCGAGCCTCCTGCGTGGCTGGACGAGCCGCCGAGCGAGGCGTCCGACCCCTATCGGTCCGGCCCCATCCGGGGCCGACAGGCTCAGGCGCCCCTGGCCGACGGAGCGGTCGCCGAGGGGTCGTCTCCCGCCACCCGGGGCGGCGCGGCGTCGGCTGCGGCGCAGCGTTCGGCTTCGCCTGCCGAGGCGGAGCCGTGGCCGGCTAGGTCCGAGGGAGGCGCGCGCCCGCACGCCCCCGAAACCGACGGCCGCGCGGTCCCGTCTGTCGCGGGCGAGGAGCGTCCGCAGGATCCCGGTGGGCATGCCGACGCCAACCCATCGACGCTCCCTCAGGTCGCCGGCGGGCGCGCTGACGCGGGCGCGTCCCCGGATCAGGTGGCCGCGCCCCGCGTTCCCGCTGGTCAGGCCGACGTCGACGGGTTGGCGTCCCGCCGGGGCGGCGACCGTCGGGAGGCGTCCGGAGTCGCCGCCGAGCGCATTCCCCCCGCGTCGGGCGAGCCTGCCGGCCGGGCCGACGGGGCGGCGTCCGAACCCGGACGATCCCGAGCCGCCGGAGCCCACGACCCCAGTCGGTTCGGCACCGCCGACCTGCGCAACGTCTGGCCGCAGGTGCTCGACGCGGTCAAGGGACGACGGCGCGTCACGTGGATCGGCTTGCAGCAGAACACGCAGGTTCACGAACTGGCCGACGGCGTCCTCACCCTCGCCGTCAACAACCCGGGTGCGCTCGACATGCTGACCCGCGGGGGCAGCGACGACATCATCCGCGAGTCGGTGCTGCAGGTGGTCGGCATCGCGCCCACGATCCGGGTGATCCCCGCGAACTCCGACCTTCCGCCGCGTGAGCTCTGGACCGGCGGTCGTGCGAGAGGTGCCGCGGACGCCGCGGGCCGCGGCCCCGGGGGCGGTCCGGGGGAGTCGTCCGGACCTGAGCGGTCGGCACCGGCCGCCCGGGCAGGCGGCGGGGATTCGGCGATGGTCGATCCCTGGGCGCCGACCAGCAGCGGAGGTCCGTCGGAGGGCGGCGGAGACCCCGGGGCAAGAGCCGACAGCGGCCGGCCCCACGAGCCCGCGACGCCCGCGGTCGGCGACCCGGAGGGCCGCCCGGGCCGGGGGCGGAGCGGTGAGCGCGTGCCGGAGTCCGGGGCGTCGGAGGTGGCTGGCTGGGCCGACGCCCACGAGCCGCCAGCGGATCTGCGCCGACAAGCCGACTCGGCGGCGGGCAGTTCGGTATCTCGCTCGGCGGCGATTTCGGCAGCCGATCGGCGCCGACCGAACGATCCGGCGTCAGCGAACGCGGCGGCGACCCTGGACGGACCGACGGAGGGGCGCCGGGCCGACCCCGGGACGATGCGACCAGCCGATCCCGGGACGACGCGCGGGGCGGGTCCAGGGATGGCGGGCCGGCCAGACCCCGGGATGATGCGACCAGACGACCCGGCGGCGACGCGCGCGGGCGATCCCGGGGCCACGGCGTCCGCACCCGGACGGGCGGCCCGGGCGAACATCCGGCCCACCCAGATCGGAAACCTCAGCGACGAGCCTGAGGTGGAACCCGACCGCGACGATCTCGACGTCCCGGACGAAACCACCGACGCCAACGAACTGCTGACCAAGGTCCTCGGCGCCCACCTGATCGCCGAGGAAGAGATCAGGCCGTGACCGCTGGATACGATGACGGCGACCAAGACGAAGGAGTGAGCATGTCCATGTTCGGTGGCGAGGGCGGGTTCGACATGAACGCCCTGCTGGCCCAGGCGCAGGCGATGCAGCAGCAACTCGCCAACGCTCAGGACGAACTGGCGGGCAAGACCGTCACCGGCAGCGCCGGGGGCGACCTGGTCACGGTCACCATGACCGGCACCGGCGAGGTGACGTCCGTCGTCATCAAGCCCGAGGCCTGCGATCCCGAGGACACCGAGACCCTCGGCGACCTCGTCGTCGCCGCCATCCGCGACGCTGCGCACCGCGCACAGACCCTCGCGCAGGCGTCCATGCCGCAGATTCCCGGGCTTGGTTTCTGACGTCACCACCGCCGGGGCCGCGCCCACGGCGTCCGCGACCCGACCGCCCGTCGCCGACCACCGAAAGGACCCCCCTTGTACGAGGGCCCCATCCAGCAGTTGATGGACGAGCTCGGACGGCTGCCCGGCATCGGCCCCAAGAGCGCGCAACGGATCGCGTTCCACATCCTCACGGCCGACAGGACCGACGTGGAGCGGCTGGCCGATGCCCTGCGCGAGGTCACCGAGAAGGTGCGCTTCTGCGACGTGTGCTTCAACATCTCCGCCGACGAACTCTGCCGCGTCTGCCAGGACCCGCGCCGCGACCGCACCACGATCTGCGTCGTCGAGGAGCCCAAGGACGTCGGTGCCATCGAACGGACGCGCGAGTTTCGGGGGCTCTACCACGTGCTCGGCGGGGCGATCAGCCCGATCGACCACGTCGGTCCGAGCGATCTGCGGATCGGTGAACTCCTCAAGCGCCTCCAGGACGCCACCGTCACCGAGGTCATCCTCGCCACCGACCCCAACCTTGAGGGCGAAGCCACGGCCACCTTCATCGCCCGGCTCCTCGCCGACACCGGCATCACCGTGTCGCGCCTGGCGTCGGGGCTGCCGGTCGGCGGCGACCTCGAATACGCCGACGAGGTCACCCTCGGACGCGCCTTCTCCGGACGCCGCCGCGTGGGTGCGTGATGCGTCCGCGGCTCATCGCCACCGACCTCGACGGCACCCTGCTGCGCTCCGACCGGACCCTCTCCCCGCGCACTCGCGCCGCGTTCGAGGCGGCCTTGGACGCCGGCGTGGCCATCGTCGCGGCGTCCGGACGCCAGCTCTTCTCGATGCGCAACGTCCTGGCCGGGACCCCCTTTGAGCGCGTCGCCATCGGCTCCAACGGGGCGGCGATCGGCGACCTCGCCACGGGTGAGATCCTGCACGAGGAGCCGCTGTCCGTCGCCGCGCAGACCGCCCTGCACGCCGCCATGGTCGCGCGGTTCCCGGGGGTGCGGTGCGCGTCGGTCCGCGACGGCGGGTCGTCATTCTTTCCGCAGCGTGGCTACGTGGGATACATGAATCCCCGCGACCACGACCGCGTCGGTGACCTCCCCGAGTACGACCTCGCGGACGTCCTGGCGGCGCCGTCGGTGAAGCTCGTCCTGCGCGACCCGGACGTCGATCCCGAGGCCCTCCTCGCCGCCGCGCGCGCCGCGGCCGTGCCGGGGTGCGAGGTGGTGCTGTCCGGGGTGCCGTTCCTGGAGGTGTCCGCGGCAGGCGTCACCAAGGCGTCCGGGCTGGCGTGGCTTTGTGCGCGCCTCGGCGTCCGGGCCGACGAGGTGCTCGCGTTCGGCGACCATGCCAACGATGCGCCCATGCTCGCGTGGGCCGGGTGGGGGGTCGCGATGGCGGACGCCCACCCCGAAGCCCTCGTCGCCGCGGACGCCGTCACGTCCGGCAACGACGACGATGGCGTGGCGCTGGTGGTCGAGTCGGTTCTGTGAGGGGGTGCGGACGCCGCCCGCGTGGGCTGGTGGGTGCGGTTGGTCGAGGGTCCGGACGCCGCGGCTCGCGCTGACATTCCACGTGGCGGCCGGAGCGCCCGCGGTGGCCCATCACTCCCCACGGACAGCCGCTGGATCGACTGCGCATGGGCGGCATCGCACCCCAAGAAATGTCAGAGGTCGTGGTTAGGCTGGCCGCATGCTTGCCGCCTACGTCGCCGAGGCCAACCCCGCCGATCCGCTCGCCGCACTCGTGGTGGGTGAGCGTCCCGAGCCCGTCGTGCCCGAGGGGTGGGTCCGCGTCCGCGTCCGGGCGGCCTCGCTCAACCACCACGATCTGTGGTCCCTGCGCGGAGTAGGCCTTCCTCCTGAGCGGATGCCGATGATCCTCGGCACCGACGCCGCGGGCACGACCGACGACGGGCGGGCGGTGGTGGTGCACGCCGTGATCTCCACGCCCGGGTGGGTGGGCGACGAGACCCTTGACCCGCGGCGCACGCTGCTGTCCGAACTGCACGCGGGCACGTTGGCCGAGTATGTGACGGTCCCGGAGCGCAACGTGGTCGCCAAGCCGGCGCAACTCACGTTCGAGGAGGCGTCCTGCCTTCCCACCGCGTACCTGACCGCCTACCGGATGTTGCGGCGCTGCCGCCTCGACTCCGGCGACACGGTCTTGGTGCAGGGAGCGTCCGGGGGCGTCGCGACGGCGGCGATCCAGCTCGGGCGGCTGTTCGGATTGCGGGTCTGGGCGACGGCCCGCACGCCCGCGAAGCGAGCCTGGGCGTTGGAGGTGGGTGCGGACGCCGCGTTCGAGTCCGGCGCGCGGCTGCCCGAGCGCGTGGACTGCGTGGTGGAGACCGTCGGCGAGGCGACGTGGGCGCACTCGCTGCGCGCCCTGCGGCCGGGCGGGACGGTGGTCGTGTGCGGTGCCACGTCCGGGGCGAACCCGCCTGCGGATCTCAACCGGGTGTTATTCCTGCAATTGAGGGTCCAAGGCTCGACCATGGGCACCCGCGAGGATGTGGAAGCGCTGCTGGGGCTGCTCGCGAGCTCCGGGCTCCGGCCGCGGATCGACCGGGTGTTGGCGCTGACGGATGTGGGCGAGGGGCTCGCCGCGATGGCAGGGGGTGACGTCCTGGGCAAGATCGTCATCACCCCCTGAGGAGGGGGATCTGGTCGCAGGAAGCGCCGGGGGAATGCGAGCCGGGAGCAGGGCGCTGACGTCCATGAGTCGAAGGGGCGCTGCCCCTGTGAGTCCGCGCAGGGGAGCGGGCAACCCGGAGTCGCTGGTCGGGAAGCGGGTGCCGGGAGGCGGAGGGTCGGCTGGCAACGGTGATCGCTCGCAGGGGCGCGTGACCCGAGTCGGCGGTTGGCGTAGGGCCGTCCCGGAGGCGTGGGCCCGCTCGTAACCCGTGATTCCGCGCGGGAGCCCCGCGACCTTGAGTCGGCGGTCGGGGTAGGGCCGTTCGGGAGGTGGAGGGCTGCGGTCGCCGGGAGACGGAGGG
>CAYZXQ010000086.1:0-7609 GCA_964482465.1 uncultured Nigerium sp.
CCGCCCACCAGCCAAACCTCCGCCCCCCAACCCCCGGCCCAGCAGGCATGGCAACCGCCCGCCCAGCCGGCATGGCAACCGCCCACCAGCCAGACGTCGGCACCGCAAGCGCCGCAGCAGGCGTGGCAGCCGCCCGCCCCGCAGCAGGGCTGGGGAACCCCGGCCAGCGCGCCGTCGAGCCAGCAGCCCTGGGCTCCGCCCAGCCAGGCGGACTCGGAGACGCATCCCGACTGGGACGAGGACGGCGGCCAGACCCGGCTCCGCGGTCACTGACCGATCCGCCCACCAGGGACGGCGCCCCCGCGGGCGCCGTCCCTGCTTTCGGGAGCCGATGGGACGTGCGGCGCAGCGTCGACCCGCCCCGTCCTCCACTCCGAACCCGATGCGACGTGCGGCGCAGCATCGACCTACCCCGTCCCCCGCTCCGAATCCGAGGGGGCGTGGGGGTGGACCCTCGACCCGGCTGTCAGCCGATCCGGATCGGGATGCGTCGCGCCCCGAACGCGCCGGCCGCGGCGGCGAACCGCCCGGCGACGGGGGTCCCGCAGTCGGGGCAGCGGGCCGAGCCCGTGGCGTCCGCAACCAGCCGATACGCACCCAGCTCGTACCAGTCGCGCTCGACCAGCGCCAGACCGCACCCCGGGCAGAACGTGGTGTCCCCAACCCGATCGTGGACGTTACCCGTGTAGGGGTAGCGGACGCCGGCGTCCAGCGCGATGCGGCGGGCGCGGGTGAGGGTGGCGGGCGGCGTCCGCGGCACCCCGCGCAGCCGGTGGTCGGGGTGGAACGCGGAGAAGTGGAGGGGGACGTCCGGGCCGAGGTGGTCGACCACCCAGCGGCACAGGGCGGCCAGCTCGGCGTCCGCATCGTTGTGGCCCGGGATCAGCAGCGTGGTGATCTCGAGCCAGGTGTCGGTGGCGGCGAGGTGCTCGAGGGTGTCGAGCACGGTGCGCAGGTGCCCGCCGGTGAGCCGGACGTAGAAGTCGTCGGTGAAGCCCTTGAGGTCGACGTTGGCGGCGTCCATGACGGCGAACAGATCGGTCCGTCCGGGATCCTCGACATAGCCGGCGGTGACGGCGACGGTCCGGACGCCGACCGCGCGGCAGGCCTCGGCGACGTCGATGGCGTACTCGGCGAAGACGACCGGATCGTTGTAGGTGAATGCCACCGAGTCGCATCCCCACGCCCGGGCTGCGGCGGCGATGGCCTCGGGGGTGGCGGCGTCCGCGAGGCGGTCGACATCGCGGGCGGTGGAGATGTCCCAGTTCTGGCAGAAGCGGCAGGCGAGATTGCAGCCGGCGGTCCCGAAGCTGAGGACCGCCGACCCCGGCAGGAAATGGTGCAGCGGCTTCTTCTCGATGGGGTCGATGCAGAACCCCGAACTGCGTCCCCAGGTGCTGAGCCAGAGGCGTCCGCCGACGTTGGTCCGGACGAAACAGAACCCGCGTTGCCCCTCCCGCAAGCGGCAATGCCGCGGGCAGAGCCGACAGACGATGCGGTCGCCGTCCACGACGCCATAGCGCGCCGGGCGTCCGGGCTCGCCGGACGGGGCGGCGTCCGGGGCGCTCATCGGCCCGGTCCCTTCCGAGCGCTGCGGCGCGTCGCCGACGTGGGGCGCGACACGGCCGTCACTCGTGGTAACTGGTGACGCGGTAGCGGCTGACCTCCACGTCCGGGCCCCAGTACTGCTCCGGCAGCCCCGCCTTGCGCTTGAGGTGGCGCAGGAACGTGAGGGGGTCGGGCAACTGCTCCCACACCTGCGGCAGGAACGTCGCGCGGTGTCCGCCCGCCACGAGGACCACGCCGTCGACGTGGGGGTTGAGCTGGCGCAGCAAGTCGGGTTCGTCCTGGAAGGCCATCGGGTGGGTCGGGCCGAGCACGGACACCTCGATGCGGACGCCCACCAGTTCGTCCGCGCGCAGCTTCGGGAAACGCGGGTCCCGGAACGCCGCCGCCACCGCGTTCGCCCGGACGTCTTCGGCCAGCGGACGCCACGCCTCCAGCGAGCCGATGCAGCCGCGCAGGCGTCCGTCCCGGGTGAGGGTCACGAAGGTGGCGCCGGGAGCGGCGAGGGTTGCGGGCAGGGACGCCGCCTCCTCGGGGAAGTCCGCGGCAGCGTCCAACTCGTCGGCAAACGCTTCGTCGGGCTCGGGCGGCACGGCGTCCGCCACCCCCAGACGCTCGGCGATCGCCGCGCGCGCCATGCGCAGCAGGGCAGCGCCGACGACGGGGTTCACGACGCCGCCTCGAACGCGACCGCCGCGTAGCCGACGACCCGGCCCTTGTCGCCGGCGGTGTCCCCGGAGTTACACAGGCCGAGCAGGCGCGGGGTGAGGGGATGCAGGCCGGCGGCCTCCAGTAGGCCGCTGACGGGGCGTCCGCCGCAGGCTCGGTCGGTGGGGATCGGGCCGTCCAGGGCGAGGATGCGGTCGACGGTCTCGGCATCGAGGCGCTGGGCTTGGGCGTAGGGATGGTAGTGGGAGAGGTCCGAGCTCACGACGATGGCGGTCTCGGGGCCGCCCCAGCAGAAGTCGAGAACCTCGGCGACCTCGGCGGGCGCGGCATCCCCCACCGCCAGCGGGACGAGCGTGAACTCGCCCAGGACGCGCTGCAGGAACGGGAGCTGCACCTCGAGCGAGTGCTCCCACCGGTGGACATCGGGGCTGGTCACGACGTGGTGCAGCCGGTCGAGGCCCGGCAGATGCTCCTCGGTGCCGACCTCACCCAGCGGCGTCCGCCACACCGGGACGCCCGACAGCGCGAGTCCGCGGACGGCCACGCGATGGCAGGGTCCGAGCAGGACGACACGCTCGATGCGGTCGCGCGCCAGTTCGAGGCGCGCGTAGGCGAGAGCGGCGGTGGCACCGGAGTAGACATAGCCCGCGTGCGGGACGATCACCGCCTTGGGGGCGACGGCGTCCGCGGGCAGGACGGTCCGGGCGGCCGCGAGGTGACGGTCCACGGCGCGGGTCAACTCGGCGGGATCGGCGGGATAGAAACTGCCCGCGACGGCGGGCTGGCGGACGGCGTGCATGGTGGCCTCCACGAGCATCGACGCTGTGTCCTCGAGCCTAGCCGTCCGGCCGCGGGGACACACCCCCTCCCTCAGCCCGGCCGCCGCGGGGGCGGGATCAGGCGGAGTGGGCGTCCACCCAGGAGCGCAGGCGGTCCAGAGGGAGGGCGCCGACTTGGCGCGCTACCTCGCGTCCGCCGCGCAGCAGGACCATCGTCGGGATCGACTGGGCGCCGTACTGGGCCTGGGTGCGCGGGTTGTCGTCGACGTTGACCTTGACGACCTTGACCTTCCCGGCCCGCTCGACCGCGAGGGTCTCCAGCAGCGGCGCGACCATCAGGCACGGCCGGCACCACGGCGCCCACAGGTCCACCAGGACGAGGACCTTCGCGGAGTCGGCCACCGCGACGAAGTCGGCGTCGGAGGCCCCCACCAGCCAGGGCAGTTTGGCGTGGCACGCGGCGCACTGCGGCAGCCCGGTGGCGACGGCGGGCACGCGGTTCTTGGTCCCGCACGCGGGGCAGGCGACGGTGGGCACGGGTTCCTCCGATCGGGACGACGAGATGTCCGCATCCAGCCTACCCAGGCACCCCGTGAGGGCGGGCTCGCGCCGGAGAAGGCCCTTTTCCGCTGCCAGATGCCCGCAGCGCCCCGTGTGAGCCGGTTTTCGCCAACGAGAAGCGGTTTGTGGCCTTCTCCGCCCGCGAAGGGCCCTCCGGACCAACGGATGGGCGGGGCAGGGGGCCCGCGGACGACGGTGGGAGGATCGAACCCGTGCCTTTCACGTTCCCGATCAGCGCGCGGTTCGGCGCGGAGCCCGCGGATCCCGTCGGCGACCTCTTCTCGGTGCTCAGCAGGGGCGACATCATCTCGTTCGCGGGCGGCATCCCGGACGGCGCCCTCTTCGAGTTCGCCGACATCGCCGACTCGTTCGCCGAGGTGCTCTCCCATCATGCGCGGCGCGCGCTGCAGTACGGCGCGACCCCCGGCGAGCCCGAACTGCGCGAGGCCGCCGCCCGCCACCTCTCGCGACACCTCCCGACGACGCCGGACCAGGTGCTCGTCACGTCCGGGAGCCAGGAGGGCATCTACCTCTCCGCGCAGGCGCTGCTCTCGCCGGGTGACGTCGTGCTGGTGGAGGAGCCGACGTACCTCGCGGCGGTCCAGGCGTTCATGCTCAACGGGGCCCGGATGGTGGGGGTGCCGACGGACGCCGACGGCATGCTGCCGGACGCCCTCGCCGCCGCCATCGCCGAGCACCACCCGAAGTTCGTCTACCTCATCCCCACGTTCGCCAACCCCTCCGGCAAGTCGATGCCGGCCGAGCGGCGCCGGGCCGTCGCGGACGTGCTGCTGGGCTCCGACGTCGTCCTCGTCGAGGACGATCCCTACGGCGCCCTGCGGTTCGAGGGGACGCCCGCGCCCCCCATCGCCGCCCTCCCGGGTATGGCCGAGCGGACCATCCTGCTCAACTCGATGAGCAAGGTGATGGCCCCGGGCCTGCGGATCGGGTGGATGCGCGTCGAGGGCAACGTCCGCCAGGTGCTCGGCATCGCCAAGTCGGCCGTCACCTTGCAGTCGCCCGCGCTCAACCAACTCGCCGTCGCCCACTACCTGACCCACCACGACCTGGACGCCCACATCGCGCGCGTCGTCACGTCGTACCGCGAGCGCCGCGACGTCATGTACGACGGGCTCGTGGCCATGCTTCCGGACGCCGCCCACGTCACCCGCCCGGACGGTGGCATGTTCTGCTGGGTCACCCTCAACGACGGGACCGATACCGCCGAACTGCTCCAGGTCGCGGTCGAGGAGGGCGTCGCGTTCGTCCCCGGCTGGAGCTTCTTCGCGAGCCGTCCGGATCGTTCGACCATGCGGCTGAGCTACGTCACGAACTCCCCCGAGATGATCGAGGAAGGGCTGAGGCGCTTGGCGTCCGCCATGGACCGCTGAGGCTCACCGGTCGCTCCCCGCGTTCGCGCTGGTCGCCCTCGGCCGACACCCGTGCCTGTCGAGGCGGCCCGGCGGCCTCCTACGCGACGATCTTGATGCTCCTGGATGGCAATCTCGCGACAACCCTTGCGCGCAGGCCGGGTGATCCGCGAAATTCCCGATCACCGGACGCGACCCGCTTGTCGCCCGCCATCCCCAAGGAGTCCCATGCCCCCCGTCTCCGCTCCGCAACAACCCCTCCTCCAGCGCATGATGCGCCGCAAGGCGCTCGTCCCAGGCGGCCAGGACTCCGGGCTCAAACGCTCGCTCGGCCTCTTCCAGCTCACGATGTTCGGCGTGGGCGCCACCATCGGCACCGGCATCTTCTTCATCCTCGGGACGAACGTGAAGAAGGCCGGGCCCGCGATCGTGTTCTCGTTCGTGATCGCCGCCATCGTGGCGGGGCTCACGGCGGTGTGCTACGCCGAGCTGGCCAGCTCGGTCCCGGTGTCGGGATCGTCCTACTCCTACGCCTACGCCACGCTCGGCGAAGTGGTGGCGATGGGGATCGCCGCCTGTCTGCTGCTGGAATACGGGGTCTCGTCGGCAGCCGTCGCCGTGGGTTGGTCGCAGTACCTCAACGAGTTCCTGCACAACACGATCGGGGTCACCGTTCCGCACTACTTGTCTGCCGCACCCTGGGACAAAGACCCAGGGATCATCAACCTGCCGGCCATGGTGCTTGTCGGGTTGTGCGTGCTGCTGTTGGTCCGGGGGGCCAGCGAGTCCGCGACGGCGAACGCCATCATGGTGCTCGTCAAGATCGCCGTCCTGATCATGTTCATCGTGATCGGGCTCCAGGGCTGGAACTCCAACAACCTGGCGGATTTCGCCCCCTTCGGCGCCCAGGGGGTGTGGGCGGCTACCGGCGGCATCTTCTTCTCGTTCATCGGGTTGGACGCGGTCTCGACCGCCGGCGAGGAGGTCAAGGACCCGACCCGCACCATGCCCCGGGCCATCGTCCTGGCGCTGGTGATCGTCACGGTGATCTACGTCTCCGTCGCCCTGGTCGGGGTGGCGGCGCAGCCGTGGCAGGAGTTCGAGGGTCAAGAGGCCGGCCTGGCACAGATCCTCGCGAATGTGACGGGTCAGAGTTGGCCCGCGACGGCGCTCGCGCTCGGGGCGGTCGTGTCGATCTTCTCGGTCACCCTGGTCACCTTGTACGGACAGAGCCGCATCCTGTTCACCATGGGAACCGACGGCGTCGTCCCGCCGGTCTTCAAGCGTGTCAACCCCCGGTCGCTGACGCCGGTCGCCAACACGCTGATCGTGGGTGGCGTCGTCGCTTTCCTGGCCGGCCTGGTTCCGCTCGACTACCTCGCGGACTTGACCAGCATCGGCACCCTCGTAGCCTTCGCCGTGGTGTCGTTGACGGTCATCATCCTCCGGCGCCGCGATCCGGACCTCCATCGGCCGTTCAAGGTGCCCGGCTACCCCGTGACGCCGTTGTTGTCCGTCGCGGCCTGCGTCTTCGTGCTGTCGGGCCTCTCGTGGATCACCTTCGTCGCCTTCGGAGTGTGGGTCGGCGCGTTCCTGATCTTCTACTTCGTGTACGGCATCAAACACTCCAACCTCGAGCCCTACCCCAGAAGCGACGAAGAAGCATGAGCATCGTCGTCGGCTACGGGCCCGAAGCCCGAGGGAACGGCGCTCTGGCGCTGGCACGCCTGCTCGCGGAGTCGTCCGGGCAGGCGCTGGTGGTGTGCTGCGTGATCCCCAACCGGTGGGAGCCGGTATCGATCGCCCGCAGTCACGACGCGGAGTTCGACGCCTACGTGGCGGGGCTGGCCGAACGCGCGCTCCACACCGCGCGCGAGACGCTCGCCGGGTGCCAGGACGTGAGCTACGAGGTGGTGCGAGCACGTTCGGCGCCCACGGGCCTGCTCGAGGCGTCCGAACGCCACGAGGCCCGCGCGTTGGTGGTCGGATCGTCCGCGGACGGAGCCTGGGGGCACATCGCCCTGGGGAGCGTCACCGACCGGCTGCTGCACTCCTCGCCCATCCCGGTCGCGGTGGCGCCGCGCGGGTTGCGCTATCCGCCGGGGACCCGCGTGCGCCGCATCACGGTCGCCGTCGACGGAACCGACGCGACCGAGGGCGTTCTCCGCCATGCCCGCGCGCTGGCCGCCCAGGCGAAGGCGTCGCTCCGGATCGCCACCTTCGCCGTCCGGGCGGGTGCCATGTACCCACCCGAGGTCGGACTCCACGCCGAACAGGCGGTCGTGTCGGCCTGGCGCAGCCAGGTGGACGCCATGATCGCGGACGCCGTGGCCGCCACCGCGCAGCCGGACCAACGCGATCCCGAGACGCTCGTGGCCGAGGGCACGTCGTGGACCGAGGCGCTCGACGTGCCCGACTGGGAACCCGGCGACCTCCTGCTGCTGGGGTCGAGTGCCAGCCAGCCCCTGTTGTCGCGCGTCTTCCTGGGGTCGACGGCAACCCGGATCGTCCGCCATTCCCCGGTCCCGGTGCTCGTCTTGGCGTAGCCCCCGGACCGGGTGAACCCGGGTCCGTCGGCGGCGTCGTCCGAGGCGAGCGACCGCGTCCGATCCTTAGGGAAGCGCGGATCCATCATGTTCTGGCTGCGGCGGCCCGGATCGAGCG
>CAYZXQ010000087.1:0-7097 GCA_964482465.1 uncultured Nigerium sp.
CTGGCCGGCGGCGGCAGCCTGCGTGGCGCCCTTGAGCTGGGCGGTGAGCGCGACGACCTGGGCCTGGAGCTGCGCCAGCGCCTGGGCCTGCGCGGCGGCGGCCGCGGCGGCGCTCGCGGCGCCCGAGGACGCGGATCCCGCATTCAGGTCGGCCTCCAGTTGCGCCTGCGCCTGCGCGACCCCGGCCTGGGCCTGGAGCACGGCCAGGCGGAGCTGGCTGTCGTCGATGCGGGCCAGCGTCTGTCCCTGTTCCACGTGCTCGCCCACCTGGACGGCCACCTCCGTCACCTCGCCGACGGTCCCGAAGGTGGCGGCGACCTGGTTGATCCGCGCGACGGTGCCGGTGGCCGTCCAGGACTGAGCGATGGAGCCGGTGCGCACGGTCGCGGTGGTGTAGGCGGGGGCTTGGGGGCGCGTCAGGGCGAAGGCGATGCCGCCGAGCACGAGGACGGCGGCGAGGGCGCCCGCGACCCAGGCGAGCACGGACCGGCGGCGGGGGCGTCCGGTCATCTCACTCACTCCTCAGGGCGTCGATGGGCGCCAGGTTGGCGGCGCGGGAGGCGGGATAGACGCCCGCCACCAGGCCGATGCCGAGGGAGACGGCCAGCGCCAGCGCGGTCGCGACCCACGAGATGGTCACCGGGATGCCCAGCACCGGGGTGAGGGCCGCGGCGCCGATCAGCCCGAGGACGACGCCGAGGACGCCGCCCAGCAGCCCCAGGATCGACGCCTCGACGAGGAACTGCCGCCGGATGATCGCGGGGGTGGCGCCGATGGCCTTGCGGAGGCCGATCTCGCGGACGCGCTCGCTGACGCTCACCAGCATGATGTTCATGACGCCGATGCCGCCCACGAGCAGGGAGATGGCGGCGATGCCGCCGAGCAGCGCGGTGAGGATGTTGGTCATGGTCGTCGCCACGCTCACCAACGACGCGAACGTGGACACCGAGAAGTCCTGCGTCGCGGCCGTCACGCGGTGCGCGTTGAGCAGGACATTCGTGGTCTGGGCGTAGGCCGCCGACAGCGTCTGGTCGCTCGTGGCCGACACGTAGATGGTCGAGAGGTTGCCGGAGGTCGCCGCCGAGCCGAGCCGGGCCTGGAACGTGGTGAGCGGCACGACGACCTGGTTGTCCTGGTCGACGATCGAGGTCGATCCGGACGCCGCCAGCACCCCGATCACGGTGAACTGCTGGCTGCCGATCTGGAGCGTCTGGCCGATGGGGTTGGCGTTGGCGAAGAGCTGGCCCGACACCGTGTTGCCCAGGACCGCCACCTGCGTGCCGCCGTTGTAGTCCGCCGGGGTGAAGAACCGGCCCACCGACACCGTCTGCGCCCGGACGCTCACCCACGCCGGGTTGGTGCCGTTGACCGTGGACGTCCACGTCTGCCCGTTCGCCTGCAAGCTCGCCTGCGTGCTCACCACCGGCGCGACGCCGCCGATGTCGGGGGCGACCTCGCGGTCGGCCAGCAGGGCGGCGTCGTCCAGGGTGAGGGTCGTGGCCATGCTGCCGCCGCCGCGGACGCCGGACGTCGAGGATCCCGCGCTGGGTGTCACGATGATGAGGTTGGATCCGAGGGAGTTGATCTGGTTGGTGATCGCGACTCGGGCGCCCTGGCCCAGCCCCACCGTGAGCATCACGGCGGAGATGCCGATGAGGATGCCCAGCACGGTGAGCAGCGAGCGCATCCGCCGCGCGCCGAGCGCGGCGACGGCGGTGCGGACGGTCTCGATCCAGCCCATCAGGACGCCGCCTCCTCGCTCAGCAGACCGTCGTCGATGCGGACGCGGCGGCTCGCCCGCGCTCCGACATCGGCCTCGTGGGTGATGAGGACGAGCGTCCGGCCGGAGGAGTGGAGCTCGTCGAACAGGTCGAGGACGTCGGTGGTGGCGTGGGAGTCGAGGTTGCCCGTGGGTTCGTCCGCGAGCAGGATCGCCGGGTTGGTGACGAGGGCACGGGCGATGGACACCCGCTGCTGCTGGCCCCCGGACAGCTCGCCGGGACGGTGCGCCACGCGGTCCGCCAGGCCCACCCGGTCGAGGGCGGCGAGCGCGCGTTCGCGGCGCTCGGCCCCCGGGACGCCCGCGTACACCAGCGGCAACTCGACGTTCCGCAGGGCGGTGATGCTCGGGAGCAGGTTGAACTGCTGGAACACGAACCCGATCTGGGCGTTGCGCACGTGGGCCAGCTCCCGCTCGCTCATGGTGCCGACGTTCACGTCGTTGAGCAGGTAGGTGCCCGAACTGGGGACGTCCAGGCAGCCGATGATGTGCATGAGGGTCGACTTGCCCGAGCCGGACGGTCCCATGATCGCGAGGTACTCCCCGGGGTCGACGCGCAGGTCGATGCCCCGGAGCGCCTCGACCTCCAGGGAGCCGGTCGCGTACGTCTTGCGGACATCGGTCATGAGGATCACGGGTGCGTGCCCCCGCCTGTGGGCGGAGCGCCGGGGCGTCCGGACCCGCCCGGCCCCCCGAAGCCTCCAAAGCCGCCGGCCGACCGCTGCGGGTTCGTCCGGAGGGTGACGCGGAGCAGGTCGCCCTCGGCCAGGCCCGCGATCACCTGCGTCCGGTCGCCGAAGACCTTGCCGAGGGTCACGGGCGTCGCCACGGGCGCGCCGTCGACCAGCTTCTGGACCGTCGTCGTGGTCCCCGTCGTCGTGATCGCGTTCGTCGGGATGGTGAGGATGTCGGCGTAGGTTCCGGCGTTCACGCTCACGTCGACGCTGGCGCCGTAGTACAACCCCGCCGGGTTGCCCTCGACGCGGAGCGTGACGGGGAACGCCGTGGTGCCGCTGGTCGTGGACGCCACGATCCCGACCGTCCGGACCGCCGCCGGAGCGGTGACCGTCGTGCCCTGGACGCGGAGGGTCGCGGACTGGTCGGCCTTCAACGCGCCCACATCGGCGGCGCCGACGTTGCCGTTGACGATCCAGGCGTGCGGGTCGATCAGGACGATCGCGGACTGGCTGGCGGACGACGCCATCCCGGTCGCCGCCCCGATGCCGCTCGCCGCGGCCGCCTGTCCGCTGGCGGTGTTGCCCACGCTCACGTTCACGGCGGCGACGACCCCGTCGAAGGGCGCGGTGATCGTCGCGGACGCCAGGTTGGTCTGCGCGCTCGACAGCTTCGCCTGCGCGGAGTTCACCTGGGCGCGCGCGGACGCGATGGCGGCCGACGTCGCCCCGCTCGTGCCCGACACCTGGGTGAGGTTGGCGCGCGCCGCGGTGAGCTGGGCGGACGCCAGCGCCACGTTGTCCTGGAGCACCGAGTCGTCGATGGTGGCGAGCACGGTGCCCTGCGACACCGCCTTGCCGACCGTGGCGGGCACACTCGTGACGGTCCCGGACGCCCCGAAGCTCAGCTCGGCCTGCCGGGCGGACGCCAGCGTGCCCGTCATGGACACCGTGATCTGCTCGGTGCTCTTGGTGACCGTGACGTCCTGGGTGCGCGTGGTCGGCTGCCCGGACTCGGGCCGGAACACGAAGAACGCGACCACCGCGATCGCGACGAGTGCCACGGCGCCGAGCGCGAACCAACGCTTGCGGATCTTCCTCCCGGGGGTACGCGCCACGTCCCGCCCTCCTCCACGCCGCCCGCCCGGCACCATGCCATGGGACGCCCCTACGGTAGTCGCCAGAACCTGTGGTGAGGCTGTGAGTCGCTGTCAGGAACCTGTGAGACGCCTGTGATCGGCGGGCACCCTCATCCCGAGGTCCACAGCGGCAGGTGTGCGGCGAGGTCGGCGTGGACGCCGCTGGCGGACACACGGCGGGCGGCGACGGCGTCGGCCCACGTCAGTCGTCCGGACGCCAGCGCCAGCCAGGTCGCCGGATCGGTCTCCACGACGTTGGGGGGAGTGCCGCGGCGATGCACGCTCGTCGCCCCCGGCGCACCCACTTGGACGGCGCCCCACGGCGGCACCCGCACCTCCACCAGCCGCCCGGGATGCGCGGCGGCCAGGTCCTTCAGCGACCCGCGGACCGCCGCGGCCGCTGCCGACCGTGCCACCGGCTCGCCGGCGGCGAGGGCGTCCGCCAGCGCGGCGACCGTCCCGGGATCCGAAGCTCCTGCCATGGCGTCAGTCAACCACCTGACGCGCCGCACCGGCCGTCCGGTGGGCGCGACGGCCCGGCGTGCCCCGGTGCCCGGTCGCTACGATCGCGCCATGGACCGCAGGTCGACGCAGACAGGCAGGCTCGCCCGGCGCGGGTTCGGCGACCCCGCGGGCGCCGCGACGACGCTGGAGGGGTGGCTGGCCGTCCTCGGCGGCGACGCGGCCGCCCTCGAGCGGGTCGCGGACGAGGTGTTGGCCAGTGCCGACCCCGACCTCGCGCTCGCCGGGCTCACGCGCCTGGCGTCCGGGGCCCCCGACCTCTTCCGAGCCTTGGCTGCGGACGCCGCCTGGTTGCGACGGATCGCGCGGGTGGTGGGGGCGTCGGTCGCCCTCAACCAGCACCTGGGGGTGCGTCCGGACGCCGCCCGCGCCCTCGCCGGGGATATCTCGGCCCGGTCGGCGGCCGACCTGCGCGCCGAGCTGCTGACCGCGGTGGGTGCGGACGCCGCGTCCGACACCCCCGTCGCCGAGCCCGCCCGCGCGGACGACCTGCGCTTGGCCTACCGGCGCGCGCTGCTGCGGATCGCCGGACGCGACCTCACGGCGTCCGACCCCGCCGCCGTCCTGCCGGGCGTCGCGGCCGAACTGGCCGATCTCGCGGACGCCACCGTCGAGACCGCGCTGGCGCTGGCGCGCGGGGAGGTCCGCGAGTGGGAGTCCTGCCGCATCGGCGTGCTCGCCATGGGCAAGGCCGGCGCCCGCGAGTTGAACTATGTCTCCGATGTCGACGTCGTCTACGTCGCCGAGCCGGCCGAGGCGCTGCCGGTCGCCACCCGCCTGGCGGCCGCGGTCGCCCGCATCTGCTCGGCCAACACCGCCGCCGGGACGATCTGGCAGGTGGACGCCAACCTCCGGCCCGAGGGCAAGCAGGGCCCGCTCGTGCGCACGCTGGCGAGCATGCGCGCCTACTACGAGCGCTGGGCCGAGAACTGGGAGTTCCAGGCGATGCTCAAGGCCCGCCCCATGGCGGGGGACCGCGAACTCGCCCAAGCGTTCGTCGACCTCGTCGCGCCCCACGTGTGGCGCGTCGCCGACAACCCGCAGTTCGTCGGCCAGACCCAGGCGATGCGCAAGCGCGTCATCTCGCTCATCCCGCCGCGCGAGGCCGATGTCGAGATCAAGCTCGGGGCGGGCGGCCTGCGCGACACCGAGTTCAGCGTGCAGTTGCTGCAGTTGGTCCACGGCCGCGCGGACGAGCGACTGCGGCTGCGGGGCACCTTCGAGGCGTTGGACGCCCTCGTGGCGCACGGCTACGTCGGACGCGCCGACGGCGCGCAACTCGACCAGGCCTACCGCGTGCAGCGCGTCCTGGAGCATCGCGCCCAGCTCTTCCGGCTGCGCCGCACCCACTTGCTGCCCACCGATCCGCACGACCTGCGTCGGGTCGCGCGGAGCATGGGGTTGGCGGGTCCGGACGCCGTGGTCGAGGCCTGGCGGGCGTCCAAGCGGCTCGTGCTGCGCCTGCACCGGCGCCTGTTCTACTCCCCGCTGTTGGAGGCCGTGGCGCGGGTGCCGAGCGAGGCGGTCCGGCTGACGTCGGAGGCCGCGGAGACACGGCTGGCCGCGCTGGGGTTCGCCGACCCGAAGGCGGCGCTGCGTCACATCCAGGCGCTCGGCACGGGCGTGTCGCGGTCGGCCGAGATCCAGCGCCAACTGCTGCCGGCCATGCTCGGCTGGTTCGCCGACGGTCCCAACCCCGACCACGGGCTGCTGGCGTTCCGGCAGGTGTCGGAGTCGCTGGGATCGACGTCGTGGTACCTGCGGGCGCTGCGCGACGAGGGCGCCATGGCCGAGAACCTCGCGCGTGTGCTGGCCTCCAGCCGGTACGCCGTCGACCTGTTGCTGCGCGCCCCCCACGGCGTCTCCCTGCTGGCCGATCCGGACGCGATCCTGCCCCGGACGCTGGAGGAGATCGTCCGGGAGATGCATGCGTCCGCGGCCCGGCACGCCGACCCTGTGAAGGCGGTCGCCGCCATCCGGGCCGTCCGACGGGAGGAGTTGCTGCGGCTGGTGTTCGGCAACCTGCTGGGCCAGGTGGACGTCGAGGCGGTGGGCGTCGCACTGTCGGCCGTCGAGTCCGCCACCGTGGACGCGACCTTGCGCGTGGCCGCGCGCGGCGTCGAGCCGGTGCCCCGGCTGGCGATCCTCGCGTTGGGCCGGTGGGGCGGGCGTGAGCTGTCGTATGGGTCGGACGCCGACGCGCTCGTCGTCGTCGCGGATTCCGACGACCCCGGCGACGTCAAGCGCGCGATGACCCTGATCGCCACGACCCGCAAGCTGCTCTCGCAGCCCGGGCCGGACCCGGCCCTCAGCCTCGACCTGGACCTGCGTCCGGAGGGCAAGAACGGTCCTGTGGTGCGAACCCTGTCGTCCATGCGCGCCTACTACCGCACGTGGTCGTCCACGTGGGAGGCCCAGGCGATGCTGCGGGCGTCCTGGGGCGCGGGCGACCGGGAGCTGGCCGGCGAGTTGCTGGCGGTCCTGGACGGGCTCCGCTACCCCGAGGGTGGGCTGGAGCAGCGTCAGGTCACCGAGATCCGCAAGCTCAAGGCGCGGATGGAGGCCGAGCGCGCCCCGCGCGGCGGCGATCCCCGCCGCAATGTGAAGCTCGGCGGCGGTGGGCTCTCGGATGTCGAGTGGTGCGTCCAACTGCTGCAACTCCAGCACGGTGCGGAGGTCCCGGCGCTGCGGACGACGATGACGCTGGCGGCCCTGGACGCCGAGCACGAGGCGGGCCTGCTCACGGACGCCGACGCCCACGACCTGCGCGCGGCGTGGGTCCTGGCGTCGCGGATCCGCAACGCGGTGATGGTGCTGCGGGGCAAGGCCTCCGACTCGATCCCGGTCGATATCCGCGACCAGGCGGCCGTCGCCGAACTGCTGGGCTACGCCAAGGGTGAGACCTCGGTCTTCCTGGACGACTGGGGCCGGTCCGCCCGGCGGGCCCGCCAGGTCATGGACCGGGTGTTCTGGGGCCTGGGG
>CAYZXQ010000088.1:0-6927 GCA_964482465.1 uncultured Nigerium sp.
CAGGGAACCGCTGATTGATGCTGTTCTTGGCGAGGACGGGTCGGGCGAGATGAGCTGGAACCACCACTCGATTTTGGGCTCGTATTGACCCTACGGGCCCAGATCGAGGGGGTTCGGATCGCTCGATCCGGGCCGCCGCAGCCAGACCATGACGGATCAGCGGCTCCCTAGAGGAGCGTGTCCTGTCCCTCGCCCGGTGCGGCGAGGGGCTCCGGCTCGGGCTCCGGATCGGACGCCGCGGGCGTGATCGTGCCGTGGCGCCGCGTCCCCACGGCCGCCATCGGCTGGAGGACCGGCGTTCCCGAGCCGTCCCGGCGGCCCACGTGGGTCGTGTGGAGATCGATGGCGGCGCCGCTGGGCGCCGCGGCGATGGCGGGTTTCGGTCCGGCCCACGCCAGCAACAGCAGCCGCTCGCCCTTCAGGAACCGGTGGCACCGGACGCCGCCGGTCGCCCGTCCCTTCGCGGGGTACTCGGCGAAGTCGGTGACCTTCACCTGACCGGCCTCGGTCCCTGGCAGCCCCTCGCCCGATCCGGACACGGTGACGACCGTGGCGTCCGCGCCCGCCGGCACCTGACCGAAGAAGATCGCCTGGTCGCCCGAGCCGAGCTTGATGCCCGCCATCCCGCCGCCGCTGCGTCCTTGCGGCCGCACGCTGGCGGCGGGGAAGTGCAGGAGTTGGGCGTCCGCGGTGATGAAGCACAGCTCGCCGGCGTCGTCGCCGAGTTCGACGGCCCCGACCACCGTGTCGCCCGGGTCGAGCCGGATCAGCTCCCAGGCGTCCTTGGCCAAGATCTCGGGGTTGGTGCGCTTGACGACGCCCTGGGCCGTGCCGAGGGCCCATCCGAACGTCCGCTCGCCCAGCGACGTGAGCCCCAGGATGCGTTCGCCCTTCTCCAGCGGGAGGAGCTCGGACGCCGGCGAGCCACCCTGCAAGGTGGGAGCGTCGACGGTGAGGGCGACGCTCGGCAGCTCGATGGCGTGCGCCCGCAGCACGCGGCCGCGCGAGGTGAGCACCCCATAATCCCCGCGGGCGGTCGTCCGGACCGCAGAGACCACCACATCGTGGTGGGCGCGGCGTCCGGTGGTGGCGAGGTCGTCGGGGGTGTCGGCGCGGGCCAGCAGGCCCGCCGAGCCCAGCATGACCCAGCACGGGTCGTCGGCGATCTCCAGGGGTGCGGACGCCGCGGTGACGGTCGCGCCGCCCCCGGCGAGCAGGACGGTCCGGCGGGGCGTGCCGTGCTGGCGGGCGACCTCCTCCAGTTCGCTGGAGACCAGCGAGCGCAACTGGTCGTCGTTCTCGATGATCGCCGACAGCGCGGCGAGGCGACGCTCCAGATCCTCGCGTTCGGACTCCAGCTCGATCTTGCTGAACTTGGTGAGCCGCCGCAGCGGCAGGTCGAGGATGTAGTTGGTCTGGGTCTCGCTGAGGTCGAAGGCTTCCATGAGCCGGCGGCGGGCCTCGGGGACATCGTCGGAGCTGCGGATGAGGGCGATGACATCGTCGATGTCGACGATGGCGATGAGCAGGCCCTCGACGAGGTGTAGGCGGTCGGCGGCCTTGCGGTGCTGGAACCGCGTCCGGCGCAGCGTCACGTCCAGGCGGTGGTCGGCGTAGACGCGCAGGGCGTCGCCGAGGCTCAGCGTCTGGGGTTGGCCGTCCACGAGCGCGACCATGTTGATGCCGAAGCTGTCTTCCAGCTTGGTCAGCTTGTAGAGCTGCTCCAGCAGCACCTCGGGGTTGATGCCGTTCTTGACCTCGATCACGAGCCGCAGCCCGTTGGTCAGGTCGGTGAGGTCCTTGACGTCGGCGATGCCGGTGATCTTCTTGGCCTGGTGGAGCGTCTTGATCTGCTCGACGATCCGTTCCGGACCGATCATGTACGGCAGCTCGGTGACGACGATCCCCTTGCGGCGGGGCGATACCTGTTCGATGCGGGCCGTGGCGCGGATCCGGAAGGTGCCGCGTCCGCCTTCGTAGGCGTCGCGGATGCCGTCCAGGCCCACGATCTTCCCCCCGGTCGGGAGGTCGGGGCCCGGGACGAAGCGCATCAGGTCCTCGACCGCGGCGCTCGGGTGCGCGAGCAGGTACTTCAGCGCCTGGACGCACTCGACCAGGTTGTGCGGCGGGATGTTGGTCGCCATGCCCACGGCGATGCCGGTGGAGCCGTTCACGAGCAGGTGGGGGAACGCGGCGGGCAGGACCACCGGCTCGGTCAGCTTGCCGTCGTAGTTGGGACGGAAGTCGACGGTGTCCTCGTCCAGCCCCGCCGTCATGGCCGTGGCCGCCTTGGCGAGTCGGGCCTCGGTGTACCGCATGGCCGCGGGGCCGGCGTCCAACGACCCGAAGTTGCCGTGCCCGTCGATGACCGGCAGACGCATGGCGAAGTCCTGGCCCAGCCGCACCAGCGCGTCGTAGATCGCCGAGTCGCCGTGCGGGTGCAGCTTGCCCATGACCTCGCCGACGACGCGGGCGCTCTTGACGTGGGAACGGTCGGGGCGCAGCCCCATCTCGTCCATCGAGTAGAGGATGCGGCGCTGGACGGGCTTGAGCCCGTCGCGGGCGTCCGGAAGCGCGCGCGAGTAGATGACGGAGTAGGCGTACTCGAGGAAGCTCGCCTCCATCTCCGCCGACACGTCGACGTCGACGATCTTCTCGGTGACGTCGTCGTCGGTGGGGCGCTTGCCTACCATCTCCGCCTCTCGTTCGTTGCTGGGCTCGGTCATTGTGCCGCGCGGGGGCGCGGTCGAGCAGGAGGCGTGCCGGTCACCGACGCCGCAGGTAGCTCACGACCTGATCGTGCAGGCCGCGGCCGTCGGGGGCGCGGAACACCGGGACATCGCTGGGCACCTCGTCGTGGTGGCCGATCGGCTCGGCGGTACCGTGCGCGAGGAACTGCTCCGCCGCGGTGAGCTCGCGGATCGCGATCGCGCGGACGCGGTCGGGGTTGTTGCGCGCGAACTCGGCGTAGATCTCGGGGTCGTGTTGACCGTCGTCGCCCACCAACAGCCAGCGGATCGCGGGGAAGTCCACCGAGAGCTGCAACAGGGCGTTGCGCTTGTGCTCCTGACCCGACCGGAACCAGCCGGTGTTCGTGGGACCCCAGTCGGTGAGCAGCATCGATCCCGGCGGGTAGCGGTGTCGGGCCACGAACCGCGTGAGGAAGCCGTGGGTGTTCCAGGCGCCGGTCGAGACGTAGACGACCGGGGCGTGGGGCCGGTCCGCGAGCAGTTTGCGGTAGAGCGCGGCCATGCCCGGGACGGCCTGGCGGGCGGACTCGGTGCGGATGAACGAGTTCCACGCCGCGATGAACGGGCGGGGCAGCATGGTCGTCAAGATGGTGTCGTCGATATCGCTCACGATCCCGAACGTCTCGCCGTTGGGGACCACCTGGACGTCGATGGGCGACCGGTCGGACTCCTCGGTGCAGATCTCGCCGCGGCGCCACCCCGGGGTCTGCCCGTGGTCGCGCAGCCGGTGGTCGATGTAGCCGCCCCGGTCGGTGGTGCCCTGAACCTCGGCGTCCCCGAAGCAGACCCGGTAGCGCGCATGGACGCACGCGGCGGTCACGAAGTTGCGCCAACCCCGGCGCTGCAGGAACTCCTCGGCGGCCTTACCCAGCGTCGATCGCGTCCACTGCGGGGCCAGTACGACGCGTCCGACCACCCGGGCGGCATCCTCGTTGCCGTAGCCGGTGTACGCGATCACGCGCTCCTTCCACCCGAGCGCGCGGAACAGGCGCTCGGCGCGGCGGTCGAGGAACATCTCGACGCGCGCGGCGATGAAAGGGCGGTGGCTCACGGGCTCCAAGGTAACGGTTTTGTCGCCGCGACGCGCGATGGGACAATGACCGGGTGACCACCGGCCAACTCCCGCGCGATCTGCACGACTCCATCGTCGCCTCGGGTTACTTCCCGGAGTTCGTGGAGGCCACGGTGCGGGCCGCGCTCGGCGACGAGCGGGTCGTGTCGTCGGTCGTCCACCACGAGGCCACCTTCGATCGGGACGAGATCAAGCGGCATGTGACGGTGCTGGTCATGACCCCCACCCGCCTCATCGTCGGCCACACCGACGACGGCGACACGCCTGGAGCCTCGCAGGCGTTGACGACGGTGGAGACGGTGCCGCTGCGCCACCTGCGGTCGGTGTCGCTGACCCAGGTGGTGTCGCATCCCGAGCGTTACGGCCGGTCCCGGACCGCGCCGCCGCTGGTCGAGACGTGGCTGGTCGTGGGGTGGGGCGCGGTCCGCCGCATCGAGGTCGAGCCCGCCACGTGCGGCGATCCCACCTGCGACGCCGACCACGGCTACACCGCCCAGGACGCCACCGACGACCTCACGGTCCGCGTGAGCGCGGCCGCAGACGGCGAGGCGGCGGTCGCCCGGCTCGTCGAGTTCGGCACCCTGCTGCAGCGGGCGACGGTCTGAGGAATGGCCACCCCCTTCCTGGAACCCGCCGAGCCGCTCCTGCCCGACTACGGCATCTCGACGCTGGCCGAGGTCGTCCCGGGGATCGCCGCCCGGCTCGGCTCGCGTGCTCACACCGACGTTCTTGGGCTTCCGGACGCCGCCCGCTGGGTCCTGCTCATGATCGACGGGCTCGGCGCGATCAACCTGGCCGAGACCGCCGAACGCGCGCCGTTCCTGGCCGCCGCGTGGGCGTCCGGCAACCACCGGACGATCACCAGCGCGGTCCCCAGCACCACCGCGACGAGCATCTCCTGCCTCGGCACGGGCCTCACCCCCGGGCAGCACGGCATGGTGGGCTACTCGTTCCGCAGCCCCCTGGACGGCGAGTTGCTCAACGCGCTCACGTGGCGCGAGGGCCACTCCGGGCTCGACGTGCAGCCCCAACTCACCATGTTCGAGCGGCTCACCGCCGACGGGATCGGCGTGGCGTCGGTCTCCCCGGCGCGCTTCGAAGGCACCGGACTCACCGACGCCGCGCTGCGCGGCGCCCGGTTCATCGGAGTCCCCGACGAGTCCGACGTGGCGGCGCGCGTGGGATGGGCCTCCGATGCCGCCGTGGCGGGCGACCGGACGCTCGTGTACGTCTACGAGCGGTTCCTCGACCACGCGGGCCACAGCAGCGGCTGGCGCAGCCACGAATGGCTCGACACGCTGACCCACGTCGACACGCTGGCCCGCCGCCTGCGGGACGCGCTCCCGGACGACGTGCGCCTGGTCGTCACCGGCGACCACGGCATGATGGACGCCCCGCGCTCGGCCTGGATCGTCGCCGAGGACGAACCTGGTCTCACCGACGACGTCGTCCTGATCGGCGGCGAGGGACGCTTCCGGCAGCTCTACACCCCGCGCCCCGAGCACGTCGCGGCGCGCTGGGCCGATCGCCTCGGCGACACCGCGTGGGTCCGTACCCGGGACGAGGCCCTGGACGCCGGCTGGTTCGGACCGACGCTCGCCCGCGGCGTCCGTGAGCGGATCGGCGACGTCCTCGTGGTGATGCGCGGCGATGCGGCCGTGATGACCACCACGCAACCGCGCGAGTTCGGGCTCGTCGGCATGCACGGATCGCTCACCCCGCAGGAGATGCTCGTCCCGCTGGTGGTGGCCTGATGGCGCACCTGACCTACTTCACCGGTCCGATGAACTGCGGCAAGTCGACGCTGGCGCTCCAGATCGACTACACCGAAGGGTCGGTCGGACGCCGCGGCCTGCGGTTCACCTGCTTCGACCGCGGGGGTGTGGCGCGGATCACGTCCCGGATCGGGCTCGCCGAGGACGCGCTTGAGGTCACCCCCGAGCTCGACTTCTGGAAGCTCGTCACGGCCGAGTTGGTGGCCGGACGCCGCGTGGACTTCCTGGTCTGCGACGAGGCGCAGTTCTACACGACGCGCCACATCGAGGACCTGGCCCGCATCGTGGACGACCTCGACATCGACGTGTACTGCTTCGGGATCCTCGCCGACTTCCGGACCGAGTTGTTCCCGGGATCGCGCCGCCTCGTCGAACTGGCCGACAGCATCCAACTGCTCCAGGCCCGGCCGCGCTGCTGGTGCGGCGCGCCCGCCACCCACAACGCGCGCGTGGTGGGCGGCGTCATGGTGACCGAGGGGGACCAAGTGGTCGTGGGCGACACCGACGGCAGCGCGGACGTGCGCTACGAGGTGCTGTGCCGACGCCACCACCGGGCCCAAGTCCCCTCGACGGTCGGCGGCGTCGACCTGACGCCCGACCCGCTGCCGTTCGACTCGGCCTAAGAACGCTGATCGATCATGTTCTGGCTGCGGCGGCCCGGATCGTGCGATCCGAACCCCCGCGATCTGGGCCCGTATGGTCAATACGGGCCCACGAGCTCGTGGTTCCGGCTCATCTCGCCCGACCCGTCCTCGCCAAGAACAGCATTAGTCAGCGGTCCCCTAGGGAAACGCTGATCGATCATGCTCTGGCTGCGGGGGTTCGGATCGTGCGATCCGAACCCCCGCGATCTGGGCCCGTATGGTCAATACGGGCCCACGAGCTCGTGGTTCCGGCTCATCTCGCCCGACCCGTCCTCGCCAAGAACAGCATTAATCAGCGGTCCCCTAGGGAAACGCTGATCGATCATGCTCTGGCTGCGGGGGTTCGGATCTAGCGATCCGAACCCCCGCGATCTGGGCCCGTATGGTCAATACGGGCCCACGAGCTCGTGGTTCCGGCTCATCTCGCCCGACCCGTCCTCGCCAAGAACAGCATTAATCAGCGGTCCCCTAGGGAAACGCTGATCGATCATGCTCTGGCTGCGGGGGTTCGGATCTAGCGATCCGAACCCCCGCGATCTGGGCCCGCATGGTCAATACGGGCCCACGAGCTCGTGGTTCCGACTCATCCCGCTCGACCCGTCCTCCCCACGAACAGCATCAATCAGCGGTCCCCTAGCCGCTCAGCGGTCCTTGTGGGGCGAGCCGAACATGATCTCGTCCCAACT
>CAYZXQ010000089.1:0-6810 GCA_964482465.1 uncultured Nigerium sp.
AGCAGTTGGCTGAACGTCTGCTGCATCGTCTGGCTGACGTTGTCGATGTCGTTGGTGACGCGGCTCAGCAACTCGCCGCGCGGCTGGCCGTCGAAGTACCGCAGCGGCAGGTGGTTGAGCTTCTCGGCGACCGCCTCGCGCATGCGGTAGACCGCGCGCTGGACGATCCCGTTGAGGATCCACCCGCCGAACCACATGAACGCGCCGCCGACCAGCGCCAGGATGCCCATGATGACGAGCCAGGAGGCGAGCTGGCCGAAGTCGATCCCGGCGCCGGGCACGAGATCCATCGCCGCGATCATGTCGGCGAGCGTCTGGTTGCCCTGGGCACGGAGCCCCTCGATGACTTCCTGTTTCGACTGCCCGGGGGCCATGGTCGAGCTGACGACGCCCGCGAACACCACGTTCGTGGCGTTGCCCAGCAGGACCGGTCCGAACACGTTGGCGATCTGGCTCGCCACCGTGAAGATCACGACGACCACGAGCAGCGCCCGGTCCGGACGCAGCAGCCGCAGCAGGCGCCGCAGGCTCGGACCGAAGTTGATGGCCTTCTCGTTGCGGCCCATGCCGGCCATCGGGCCGTGCTGGGCGCCGCGGGGGGCGTGCTTGTCGCGGGTCGCGGCCTTGGTGATCTTCTCGCCCTCGCGCGCGGCGAGCACCCCGGAGCGGGGGGACGGCTGGGTGGTCATGCTGCCTCCTCGGCACGGAGCTGGGAGTCGACGATCTCGGCATAGGTGGGGCAGGTGGCGAGCAGGTGCTCGTGGGTGCCCATCCCGTCGATCCGGCCGTCGTCCAGGACGACGATCTGGTCCGCGTCCACGATCGTGGACACCCGCTGGGCGACGATCAGGACGGCGGCGTCCGCGGTCTCGGGGGCGAGCGCGGCCCGCAGGCGGGCGTCCGTCGTCACGTCGAGGGCGGAGAACGAGTCGTCGAAGATGTAGATGTTGGGACGCCGGACCAGCGCCCGCGCGATGGACAGGCGTTGCCGCTGGCCGCCGGAGACGTTCGTCCCGCCCTGGGCGATGGGCGCCTCGAGTTGGCCGGGCATCTGCTCGACGAACTCGCGGGCCTGGGCGACGTCGAGGGCGTGCCACAGGTCGTCGTCCGTGGCGTCCGGGTTGCCATAACGCAGGTTGGAGGCGACGGTGCCGGTGAAGAGGTACGCCTTCTGCGGGACCAGCCCGATCTGCGCCCACAGCACGTCGGGATCGAGGTCGCGGACGTCCACGCCGTCCACGAGCACCCGCCCGCCGGTGACGTCGAACAGCCGCGGCACGAGGTTGACCAGCGTCGACTTGCCCGAGCCCGTGGAGCCGATCACGGCGGTCGTCCGGCCGGGGGTGAGCGCGAACGTCACGTCCCGCAGGACGGGCGCCTCGGCGCCGGGATAGCTGAACTCGACGCGCTCGAAGTCGACATGGCCGCGGACGCCCACGTGGTCGACCGGGTCGGCCGGGGGCACGACGCTGGACTCGGTGCCCAGGACCTCCATGATGCGGCGCGCGCAGATGGCGGCCCGCGGCCCGATCATCAAGATCATCGTGCTCATCATCACCGACATCAGGATGAGGGTCAGGTACTGGATGAACGCCGTGAGCTGGCCGACCTGGAGGTGTCCGTCGGCGACGCGGGCGGCACCGAACCACATGGCGGCGACGGTGGCGAGGTTCATGATGAGCATGACCGTGGGGAACAGGGTCATCATGCGGCGTCCGACCGCCAGCGCGACCTCGGTCAGGTCGCGGTTGGCGTCGGCGAACCGCGCGTCCTCGTAGGGCTCCCGGACGAACGCCCGGATCACCCGCAGACCGCTCAACCGCTCGCGCAGGACGCGGTTGAGCGCGTCGATCCGGGTCTGCATGCGGCCGAACAGCGGCATGGTCTGGACCATGATGACGCCGATGACGAGGGCCAACGCGCCCACCGCGACGGCGGCGAGCCACGCCAGCCCCAGGTCCTCGCGCAAGGCCATGACCACGCCGCCGACCATCATGATCGGCGCCTGGACGATCATGAACGCGCTCATCAGGATCAACTGCTGCACCTGCTGCACGTCGTTGGTCGTCCGGGTGATGAGGCTGGGCGCGCCGAAGGTGTTGACCTCGCGGGCCGAGAACGACAGCGTCCGGGCGAACACCGCGGCCCGGACGTCGCGTCCGAAGCCCAGGGCGGTCCGGGCGCCGAACCACGCCGCGCCGACCTGTCCGGCGATCTGCACGAGCGAGACGCCCAGCATGAGCGCGCCCCGGGACAGGATGTAGCCGGTGTCGCCGCGCGCCACGCCGTCGTCGATGATCGACGCGTTCAAGCTCGGCAGGAACAGCGACGCCCCGACGGCCATGAGCTGCAGCGCCACGACCGTGGCGATGGCGCCGAGGTAGGGCTTCAGGTAGCGACCCAAGAGGGTGAACAGCATCAGATCTCCTTCGCGATGCCGTGGAGCAGGACCCCCGCGACCTGCGCGGGGGAAGGGGTCGGTCCGCCGGTGAGGGCGGCCAGGGCCGAGCCGAAGCTCAGCCCCATGATGACGCCGGCCGCGGACGCCGGATCGAGCGTGAGGCGGTCCGCGAACGGGGCCAGCAGGTCGGCGAGAGCCGCCTTGACCTGGCGCGGCGTGGCGTGGGGGTCGCGGCACGCGGTGCCGGGCTGCTGGGCGATCGTGAACAGCAGGCGCGTGTCGCGCGAGTGCTCCTGCAGGACGCCGACGACGCCGGTCACGCTGGCCTCCAGGTCGGGGTCGGACGCCGCCCGCCTCAGCCGCTCGACCAGTCGACCGGGGTCCAGGGCCTCGGCGACGGCCTCGTTGATGAGATCGTCCTTGCTGGGGAACGCGCGGAAGATGGTCCCTTCGGCGACGCCCGCGGCCTCCGCGATCTGGCGCGTGGACACGCCTGCGCCGTGCGTCCGGAGCAGGGGCAATGTCGCGTCCACGAGCGCGCGGCGGCGCTCGTCGGGGGACAGGGGAGTGGCTCGGGGCACCGCGTCATGGTAGATGAGTGAGTGCTCACTCACAAGCGGACGGGGAGGGGTGCCGCCGGAGATGGAGTTGAGCGCGGCGTCCGAAACCGCTGCCCAGGGGCGCGTCGGGGAGGGGTGCCGCCGGAGATGGAGTTGAGCGCGGCGTCCGAAACCGCTGCCCAGGGGCGCGTCGGGGAGGGGTGCCGCCGGAGATGGAGTTGAGCGCGGCGTCCGAAACCGCGGCCCAGGGGCGCGTCGGGGAGGAGTCCTGACAGACTCTTGGCTATGAGGATTCGGGCTCTGGTCCCTTTGGCGGTCGTGATCGTTCTTTCGGGGTGTGCGGCCCCGGCCGTCACGCCGCCTACGCCGACGGCGCCCGCCCCCGCTACGAGCGTGGCCAGCCCGAGCGTGATCGCGTCGAGCACGCCGAGCGCTGTGAAGCAGGACGCCACGACCATCGCTCAGTCGCTGGCCGTGCCCAGCGTGAAGAAGGTCGTCACCATCACCGAGGACAACGATCCCAACCACCTGATCGGTCGCCCCAACGGCTACGTCTCTGCGGCCATCCTCTACGACGCGGGAACGAAATGCTCCAGCCTGGGGGCGTCCTGCGGTGCCACGGTCGAGGTGTGGCCCACGCCCGCGGACGCCGAGCGGCGCTCGGCCTACATCCAAGGGATCCTCAAGGACACCCCCGCCTTCGGAACCGAGTACCACACCGTGAGGGGCGCTGCCCTCCTCCGGGTGACCGGGCAGCTCAAGCCGTCCGTCGCAGCCCAGTACGCGGCCGCGTTCCAGCGGTAGGGCCCCCTGGCCGGGTGCTGCGGCCGCGGGACGGCGTCCGCGTTCCAGCGGTAGGGCCTCCTGGTCGGGCACTGTGGCCGCGGAACGACGTCCGCGACCGACACCGCCGGCGTACGGTACGCGCGAGGAGGTGCGGTGCAGCTAGAGGTAGTTTTCTTGGTGGCGATCATCGCGTTGGGGTACGGCATCAAGCGGATCGGGTGGGTGTCCGCGGACGCGTTCGGTCCGCTCAGCGTCATCGCGCTGCGGATCACGCTGCCGTGCGCGCTGGCGGTGAGCTTCGATTCCTTCGACATGGTGCCGTCCCTGTGGCGACTGACGTATCTGGGTCTGCTCGCGAGCCTGGCTCTCATGTTCGCGGGAGGCATGACGGGGCGGAAGCGGCGGGAAGCCGCGTTCGGCATCCTCAACGTCCAAGGGTTCAACATCGGGCTGTTCGCGATGCCGTTCGTGGCCACGTTCGTGGGCCCGGACGCCATCGTGTATGCGGCGATGTTCGACCTCGGTAGCTCCGTCGCCGCGGCCGGGATCGGCTACGGCTGGGCGGTGGTGATGGCGCGGCCGGACGGTCGTCCGGTGCCGGCGGGCGTGTCGATCGTGCGCTCGCCAGTGCTTATCGCCTATGTGTTGCTGGCCGGGATGCGCTTGGTGGGGCTGCACCTGCCGGGGCCGGTCCTGGCGTTCGCGCAGCTCGTCGGCAGCGCGAACACGTTCGTGGCGATGCTCATGATCGGGGTGAGCTTGGAGTTGGCGGTGCCGACCGGGGTGCGGGTGCTGCGGCTGCTGGGGGCGCGCTACCTCGTCGTCGCTGGGCTCTGCGTGGTCGCCTGGTTCTTCCCGATGAATCCGGACCAACGGCTCGTGGTGTTGATGCTGGCGTTCGCCCCGCTGCCCGCGATGTCGGTCGCGTTTACCGGGGAGGCCGGCCTGGACGTGCGGGCCTCCGCGTTCCTGGTGTCGGTGACGGCGCTGGTGGCCGTCGTGGCGATGCCCGCCGTGCCCGCTGTGCTCACAGCGCTGCTTGGCTAGGGTGAACGCATGAATCCTGGCGCAGCTCCCGGACGGGTCGCCGTCGTCGTCAACCCGACGAAGTTCGCCGACTTGGCGGAGGTCCAGGCCGAGCTGACCGACGCCTGCCTGGCGCTCGGCGCGCCCGCCCCGACCTTCTACGAGACCACCGCCGACGACCCGGGGACCGGCCAGGCACGCCAGGCGATCGCCGACGGCGCCACGGTCGTCTGCCCGCTGGGCGGGGACGGGACGGTCCGGGCGGTGGCGTCCGCGTTGGTGGACGGGCGAGTGCCGCTGGGGTTGCTGCCCGGCGGCACCGGGAACCTCCTCGCGCGCAACCTCGGGCTGCCTATTGACGACCGGGTGCGGGCGCTGACGGTCGCGCTGACCGGCGTGGACCGGTCCATCGACGTGGGCGAAGTCCGGTTCGACGGCGGCGAGCCGATGACGTTCCTGGTCATGGCCGGGGTGGGTGCGGACGCCGACACCATGGACAACGCCGACGAGAACCTCAAGCGTGTCGCAGGGTGGCTCGCGTACCTCGTGTCCGGGGTGTCCGCGCTGCTCAAGCCCGGGTTCGCCGCCCGCGTCGTCGCCGACGGCACCCGGACCAGCGCCCAGCGTTGCCGGACCGTCCTGGTCGGCAACTGCGGCGAGCTCACCGCAGGGGCGCAGTTGATGCCCGACGCGCGCCTCGACGACGGCATCCTCGATGTCGTGGTCGTCGCGCCCCGCGGGCTGGTGGGTTGGGCCGCGGTGGTGGCCGACATCGCCACGCGCCACCACCTGGGGCACCCCGCCCTGCGCCGCGACACCGGCGCGCGCGTGGACGTGCGGCTGCGGCGGCCGATCACCGGCGAACTGGACGGCGACGCGGTCGGGGCGGTGCGTTCGATGGTGTGCCGGGTGCGTCCGGGGGCGCTGACGGTCCGCGTGGCGACCGCTTCGGACGCCTGACGGACGCCTGACGGGCGCCTCCGGGCCCGGTCGCGGGAGGCAATCGGCCCTTTCCCGCTTTTCGTGGGCGTGGGGGCGCGGGTCAACCGTGTGACCGGACAACGAAAAGCGGCATATGGCCGGTTCGCCCCGGAGCCCCCTCCCACGCCCTCTCGGCGGGGCCCGGCCTTACCCTTGCGACATGCCGCTGCTCACCTCCGGCGACACCGTCGCCCTCGTGGCCTGCTCCGACGGCCTCACCAGCCGCGACCGTCGGGAGCACGAAGCACTCGTGGCCGCTCTGGAGGGCTACGGGCTGCTCGTCGCCGAGAGTCCCTACCTCTTCGCGCCCGACCACAGCGTCGGCCTCGTCCCGGGACCCGACGCTGCCCGCGCCCGCGTGCTCGCCGACGCCCTGGCCGATCCGCAGGTGGCCTGCGTCTTCGACGTCTCCGGCGGCGACCTGGCGGGCGGAATCCTGACCCACCTCGACGTGGCGGACGCCGCAACCTCCCGGACGCCCTTCGTCGGCTACTCCGACCTGACGGTCCTGGCCAACGCCCTCGCGTCCCGGGGCGGGCGGACGATCGTGTGGTCGGTCCGCAACCTCGTGCGCTCCGACGCCGCCACCCAGCAGGCCCGCTTCGAGGCCTCGTTCCTGGCCGACGGGCCCGACCTCTGGGCCACCGGCGGCGAGCCCCTACGCGGCACCGCTTCCGGACCGCTCGCCGGCGGCAACCTCCGTTGCCTGCTCAAGCTCGCCGGCACGCCCTGGTGGCCGGACCTCACCGGCGCGGTTCTGGCCCTGGAGTCGTTCGGCGCCACCCCGCAGAACCTGCGCGCGGGCCTGCACCAACTCCGCCAGCTCGGCGCATTCGACCTGGTCTCAGGCGTGTTGGTGGGCGAGTTTGCCGCTCTCGCGCAAGCGCACGGGAACGAGGTCGCGGCGTCGATTGCCGCCGAGATCGTTCCGGACGGCGTGGCGCTCGCGCGCGCGGCCTTCGGGCATGGTCCGGGGTCGCTCGCGCTGCGACTCGGGGACGTTGCCTCCTGGTGAGGCCCCACGCCATGTCGGATTCCTGCTAGGGAACCGCTGAT
>CAYZXQ010000090.1:0-6619 GCA_964482465.1 uncultured Nigerium sp.
GACGTCCGCGGCCTCGGCCGCGATCCGCTCGGCGTGGGCCTGGGCGGCGGCCACGAGGGCGGCGGCTTCCTCGCGCGCCTCGGCGAGGGCCTGGGTGGCGACCCGGTCCGCGGACTCGGTGGTGGCGGCCGCCTGGGCCGCGGCGTCGGAGAGGAGGCGGGCGGCGTCCGCGCGGGCGTCCGCCAGCACCTGCTCGGCCTCACGGCGGGAGGCCTCGATCTCACCGGCACGCGCGAGGGCTGCGGCCTGCTCGTCCTCGGCTTGGCGGCGGGCGGCTTCGGCGTCCGCGACGATGCGGGCAGCCTCATCGAGGGCCTCTTCGCGGAGCCGCTCGGCGAGGAGCTGGGCCTGCTCGAGAATGCTGCTGGCGTGTCGCGACACTCCTCCCGGAAGGTCCCCGTTATCCTTTGCCAGCCACATGGGACCCATCATGGCGGAAGTCGCCCGCCGTCGCGAACGCGGGGGCAGTTTCGGACGCTCCGTCGAGCTGACTACGGGCAGCGCCGCCCGCCGGGCCGACGAATGGTCATCCGGGACACGACGAAGGGGAGGGCCCGGCTGGACCCTCCCCCACGTGCGATGGCCGTGGTGGCCGAACCCGACGTCAGGCGTCCAGGTCCTTCTCGATGAGCGCCGCGATGGCCTCGACGGCCTCGGCGTTGTCGGAGGTGACCACGACGGAGGCACCCTTCTCGGCACCGAGGGTCATGATCATCAGGCTCGACGCGGCGTCCACCGCGTCGTCGTCGTCGGCGTCCTCCAACTTGAGGAGGATCTCGTCGTCGAACGCCTCGGCAGCCTGCGCGATGAGGGAGGCCGGACGGGCGTGCAGGCCAACGGCCGATCCGACGATGACGGTCTTGCTTGCCATGGAGTGCTCCTTCGTGCTGTGGATGGGTTCAGGCTACTGAGTCGGCGCCCTACGCCGCAGCCTTCTTGGCCGTGAACTGCTTGAGCAGGATCACCAGTGCGGTCGCCACGACGATGCCCACGAGAATCGAGATGACGAAGCCGAGGAAGTTCTGGATCGCGAAGAAGACGAACAGGCCACCGTGCGGGGCCAGGCTGCCCACCCCGAGCCCCATGGACAGCGCGCCCGTCAGGGCCCCGCCCACCATCATCGCCGGGATCACGCGCAGCGGGTCGGCCGCCGCGAACGGGATGGCGCCCTCGGAGATGAACGAGAGGCCCAGCAGCCAGGCGGACTGGCCGTTCTCACGCTCGGTTTTGGTGAACAGGTTCTTGCGGACGAACGTCGCGAGCGACATCGCGATCGGGGGAACCATGCCCGCGGCCATGACCGCGGCCATGATCTGGAGGGAGGCGGTGTTGTCCGGGGAGAGGCCAGCGGTCGCGAAGAGGTAGGCGGCCTTGTTGACCGGTCCACCCAGGTCGAAGCACATCATGAGGCCGAGGATCACGCCGAGGAGGATTCTCGAGCCGCCGGACATGCCCGTCAGGCTGTCCTGCATCGCCTTGGTGAGGTTGGCCAGCGGCGTCCCGAGGACGAAGTACATCAAGCCGCCGACCACGAGGGTGGTGACGAGCGGGATGATGACGACCGGCATGAGACCGCCGAGCCAGCGGGGCACCTTGCGGCTGGCGAGGAACGCCGCGATGACGCCGGCCAGCAGGCCGGTCAGGATGCCGCCGAGGAAGCCGGCACCGAGGGTGGCCGAGATGGCGCCGCCGACGAAGCCGGGCGCGATGCCCGGACGGCCCGCGATGGCGTAGGCGATGTAGCCCGACAGCGCCGGCACGAGGAACCCGAAGGCCGCCGCGCCGATCTTGAAGAGCACCGCCCCGAGGTAGTTGATCCCCGAGCCGAAACCGGCCGCGATGGCGAGGTCGGCGATGCTGCTGGCCTTGGCGCAGGCGACGGGGTCGGCCCAGGTGAGCTGCGCGCAGGTCCGGGTCGCCGAGTTGGCGCCGGGCGCGAGCGCGATGTCGAAGCCGCCGAAGAGGAAGCCGAGCGCGATGAGCAGGCCGCCGGCCGCCACGAACGGGATCATGTAGGAGACGCCGGTCATGAGCGCCTGCATGGTGCGCTTGCCGAGGCTCAGCGACTCGCCGGACTGCTGCGCCGGCGCCGCGCCGGCCTCGCCGCCCGCGACGCGACGCGCCGACGGATTCTTGGACGCCGCCACGGCCTCTTCGAGCATCTTGCCGGGCTCGTTGATGGCGCGCTTGACGCCGGACTCGATGACGGGCAGGCCCGCGAACCGCTCCCGCTCCTTGACGCCGACATCGGTGGCGAAGATCGCCGCGATGGCCTTGCCGATCGTGGCCGCGGGGAGCGGCGTCACGCCGCCGGAGCCTTGGGTCTCGATCTGCACGTCGTAGCCGAGTTCCTTGCCGGCCGCGACGAGGGAGTCGGCGGCCATGTAGGTGTGGGCGATGCCGGTCGGGCAAGCGGTGACGCCCACGATGACCGGCAGCGCCGCGGACGCCGCCGCGACGGGGGCAGCGGGAGCCGCGGCAGGGGCGTCCGCCTTCGGCTCCACGACGGCCTGCACCAGCGCGACGATCTCGGCGGGCGAGGCGGCGGCGCGGAGCGAGGCGAGGAAGTCCTTCTTGACCAGCGCGCGGGCGAGCTGGGTGAGGAGCTTGAGGTGATCGGCGTCGCCGTCGGCGGCGGCCGCGATGAGGAAGACGAGGTCGGCAGGGCCGTCCTTGGCGCCGAAGTCGACCGTGCGGGACAACCGGGCGAACGCCAGGGAGGCCTCGGTCACGGCGGCGGAGCGGCAGTGGGGGATGGCGAAGCCGCCGGGCAGGCCGGTGGCGGCCTTGGCTTCGCGATCCATGGCATCGGCCGTCAGGCCTTCGGCGTCGGCGCGTCCGGCACCGGCGACGAGGCGCGCCAAGTTTGCGATGACCTCGTCCTTGGTCGAACCGAGATCCTGGTCGAGCGCGACCAGTTGTTCGGTGATGAGGGACATGTGGGGAGCCTTTCGGGTTACGGGATGGTCAGGCGAGGCGGGTGACGGTCGCCGGGACCGGGGGCACATCGGAGGGAGTCGGCAGCGTGGTGCCGGGGAGCGAGGCAGCCGCGGACCCGTAGGCCACGGCGTGCGCGAGACATCCGGCGGGGTCGGAGCCCGCCACGTCGGCCAGGACAAACCCGGCGACGGACGAATCCCCAGCACCGACGGTGCTCTTGACGGTGATCTTCGGGGCGGTGGCGTACCACGCGCCCTTCGCATTGACGAGGACGGCGCCGGCGCCCCCGAGGGTAACCACGACGTGCGTGATGCCACGCTCGTGCAGCGTGCGGGCGGCCGCGACGATGGCGCTGAGATCGCCCGCGGCAGCGGACTCCTCGAACGCCGCGGCGTCCCCGCCCGTGAGCTGCGCGAGCTCGTCGGAGTTGGGCTTGATCAGGTCGAACGCCGCGTCCGGGAGGGCAGCGAGCACGGCGTCCAGGGCCGCATCGGAGGTGTCGATGGCGACCTTGCAGGCGGGCGTCCGGACCGCCTTGGCGAGATCCGCGTACCAGCCGTCCGGGGCGCCGGGGGGCAGCGACCCGGAGAGGACGACCCAGGCGGCGTCGGCGCTGGCGCCGACCAGAGCGGCGGTGGCGGCGTCGAGGTCGGCCTGGGTGAGGGTCGGTCCGGGCTCGTTGAGCTTGGTGGTCGTGCCGTCGGGCTCGGTGATGGTGGTGTTGGTTCGGGCATGGTGCGACGGTCCGGCGGGGGCGACCACGGTCATGCCGGGCGTCCGGTCGGCCAGCAGCCGGGCCTGGAAGCCCTCGTCGGTGAAGGGGAGGACGGCGTGGACGTCCACCCCCGCCGCAGCGATGACGCGGGCGACGTTGACGCCCTTGCCGGCGGCCTGCTCAGTCGCCGAAGCGGCGCGCTGCACCTCTCCCCGCTGGAGGGGTCCGGTCAGGGCGATGGTCTTGTCGATGCTCGGATTCGCGGTGAACGTGACGATCATGCGATCACGGCCTCCATTCGTGTGGTGCGGGGTGTGGTCCGGAGCCGAGGAGCGTCCGGGGGCTGAGGGGGAACGAGGTCGAGGGTGGACCTGGCCGAGGGGCCCTGCCGGTCGGTGCCGCTGGCTGCCTGCATCGCTCCTCCTCTTCGTGTTTGTCTGCGTTTGAGAGTGTTTCTATCTTGTTTTGTGTGGGATTGCAACCCCTTGTGGCCCGAATGGTTGTGTGGGAACATGTGGGAAACCCCTCCGTCGAAGGTGAGATCCCCATGAGTGAGACCAAGAACTCCGTCACCGGCACCGGCGTCGTCCCCGGTATCGCCTACGCCCCGGCGGGCTGGACCCGCCCGAGCCCGGCGCTGCCCACCGACAACAGCGTGATCCCCGAGGAGGCGCGCGAGGCGGAGAAGGCGAAGTTCGTAGCCGCGTCGGCCACCGTCGCCCAGCGCTTCGCCGACCGGGCCTCGCACGCGACCGGGGTTGCCAGCGAGGTCTTGATCGCCACCGCCAATCTGGCGAAGGACCGCGGCTGGAACCGCGCGGCGCAGAAGCTCATCGCGGGCGGGCGTCCGGCCACCCAGGCTACCGTCGAGGCCATCGCCGACTTCGTGGTCAAGTTCGAGAAGCTGGGTGGGCTCATGGCCGAGCGCACCACGGACCTCAAGGACATCCGCGACCGGGTCGTGGCGGAGGTCTTGGGGCTGCCGGAGCCGGGCGTCCCGAAGCCGGAGTCGCCCATCGTGCTGCTCGCCCCGGATCTGGCGCCGGCCGACACCGCCGGGCTCGACCCGTCGCTGGTTATCGCGCTTGTCACCCAGTTCGGCGGCCCGACGAGCCACACCGCCATCATCGCTCGTCAGCTCGGCATTCCCTGCGTGGTCGCGGTCTCCGACCTCGGGGTGGTCACCGACGGCACGCCCATCGTGGTGGACGGCACGACGGGAACGATCCGGTGGGGCGTCCCGGAGCTCGAGGCGCAGAAGCTCGTGCTGGAGGAGAACGCCCGGCGCGCGGAGATCAAGGCGTGGCAGGGCCCGGCGACGTTGAAGTCGGGGCAGCCGGTGCAGCTGCTGGCGAACGTCCAGGACGGGGCCGCGGCGCGCAAGGCCGCGCAGGTGGACGTCGAGGGTGTGGGGCTGTTCCGGACGGAGCTGTGCTTCCTGTCGGCCAAGAGCGAGCCGTCCGTGACGGAGCAGGCGAAGATCTACCGCGAGGTGCTCGACGCGTTCCCGGGGCAGAAGGTCGTCATCCGGACCCTCGATGCGGGCTCCGACAAGCCCGTTCCCTTCGCGAACCACGAGGAGGAGGAGAATCCGGCGCTCGGCGTCCGCGGCATCCGGCTCTCTTTCAGCAAGGAGGGACTGCTCGACCATCAGCTCGACGGCATCGTCGAAGCGACCAAGACGCAGGAGGGCGACAAGTCCAAGGTCTGGGTGATGGCCCCGATGATCGCGACGATCGACGAGGCGCGGCGGTTCGCCTCCGAGGCGCGCAGCCGCGGGCTGTGGGCCGGGATCATGGTCGAGGTGCCGTCCGTGGCGGTGCTGGCCGACCAATTCATCAAGGAGGTCGACTTCCTGTCCATCGGCACCAATGACCTGACGCAGTACACGATGGCCGCCGACCGCCTGGCCCCCGGACTGGCGTACCTGACGGACCCGTGGCAGCCGGCCGTGCTGCAGCTCATCGCAAAGACCGCGTGGGCTGGCATCCACGCGGGCAAGCCCGTCGGCGTCTGCGGCGAGGCCGCGGCGGACCCGATCCTGGCGTGCGTCCTGACGGGCATGGGCATCACGTCGCTGTCCATGGCGCCGGCCGCCGTGCCGTCCGTGGGCGTGCAGCTGAGCAAGGTGACGTTGGTCCAGTGCCGCGAGGCGGCGCAGAGGGTCCTGGAAGCGGTGACCTCGGCGGAGGCGAAGAAGATCGCCCTGGAGGTCCTGGCGTCCTGACGACGAGTACGGCCGGGATCGACGCCACGCCGGTCCCGGCCACTCCATTGAGCAAGGTGACGTTGGTCCAGGGCCGCGAGGCGACGCAAAGGGTCCTGGACGCGGTGACCTCGGCGGAGGCAAAGAAGATCGCCCTGGAGATCCTGGCCTCCTGGCCGGGATCGACGCCACGCCGGTCCCGGCCACTCCCTATCCGCGGGAGTCCATCGGGCGCGCAACGGAATCCAAGTGCCCGCGTTCCACCCTCCTCTTCCCTCCGCGCACCCCCTTCCTGCGTCAACACGCGGTCCTCGCCCCGCGCTGGCAAGCCACCATGCCGCCATCCGTCGTCGAAGTCCGCCCCGCGGCCACGAGCGACCCCGTCTCACCCCTCACCTCCGACGGCAGCCCTCACCTCCGGCCCTCGCCGGCACACCTGCACCGCGCCACCAGCCTCTGGCCCTCGCCCCTCCCCTCCAACCCACCCCTTGCATCAGACCCTCCCCACCAACCCCACCTCGCATCTGACCCTCACCCCTCGCGTCAGACCCTCACCCCTCACGTCTGGACCCGCGCCTCGCCACTGACGACCGCGCCTCGCGTCTGACCCTCCGCCCCCCGCGCGTCAGGCCCTCACCCCTCCCGTCTGGACCCGCGCCTCGCCACTGACGACCGCGCCTCGCGTCTGACCCTCCGCCCCCCCCCCCTCGCGTCAGGCCCTCACCCCTCACGTCTGGACCCGCGCTTCGCCGCTGACC
>CAYZXQ010000091.1:0-6317 GCA_964482465.1 uncultured Nigerium sp.
CGGCTCATCTCGCCCGACCCGTCCTCGCCAAGAACAGCATCAATCAGCGGTTCCCAGATTCACGAGGCCGTCCCCCGTCTACTTCGTCCCGCTGCGGGATAGGAACGCGGCGGGGGGAGTGAGAGGATGGGGGAGCCAGCCCACCAACGCCGGAAGGTTGCCCGTGTACGCACCGGAACGCCACGTCGAGATCGTCTCGCGGGCCCGCCGCGACGGCCGGGTCGAGGTCACCGCGCTGGCGCGCGACCTGGAGGTCACCACCGAGACGATCCGCCGCGACCTCACCCAGCTCGAGCGCCGCGGGCTGCTGCGCCGCGTGCACGGCGGCGCCGTGGCGGTCGAACGGTTGACGCTGGAGCCGTCGGTCCACGAGCGGGAGGACGTCAACGTCGCCGCCAAGGAGGCCATCGCGCGCGCGGCCCTGGGCGAGCTCGACGGCGTCCGGACCGTCCTGCTCGACGGCGGCACCACCACCATCCGACTGGCGTCCCTGCTGTCCAACGACCACGAACTGACCGTCATCACCAACGCCTTCCCGGTCGCCGCACGCGTGGCGACGCTGCCGAACATCACCCTGCACCTGGTCGGGGGCGTGGTGCGGGGACGCACCTTGGCTTCCGTCGGCCCCTGGGCGACCGCGGCGCTGTCGAGCCTGCACGCCGACATCGCCTTCCTGGGCACCAACGGCATCTCCGCGCAACACGGCCTCACCACACCCGACGTCACCGAGGCCGAGATGAAGCGGATGCTCGTGAGGGCCGCGCGACGCGTGGTGGTCCTGGCCGATCACAGCAAGGTGGGCCGCGACGAACTCGTCACGTGGGCGTCCCTCGACCAGATCGACACGCTCGTCACCGACGAGGCCGTGGACGCCGACCTGGCCGCCGAGTTGGAGGAGGCCGGCGTCACGGTCATCCGCGCCTGACGTCCGCCGGCCGACGCCCGCGGCGTCGGCTCACTCGGCGGAGGCGTCGCCCAGTGCCCGCATGACCAGCAACACGGCGAGGCTCAGCACCAGCAGGACGAACGACAGCCCGATGGCCAGCGCCAAGTTGGACTCGAAGCCGATGAAGATCGCCAGGGGCATCGTCTGAGTGACGCCTTCGCGGTTGCCGGCGAAGAAGATCGTCGCGCCGAACTCGCCCAGCGCGCGCGCCCACGCCAGCACGAGGCCGGCGAGGATCGCCCGGCGCGCCACCGGGATCATGATGTGCACGAACAGCCGCACCTCGCCCGCGCCGTCGACCCGCGCCGCCTCGCGCAGGGAACTGTCGACGTGGGCGAACCCGATGCGGGCGGCGCGGACGTAGAACGGTCCGGCGACGAAGACCTGCGACAGGATCACCGCGGCCGTCGTGAAGGGCAGCGTGATCCCCCAGGCGGCCAACGGGGCACCCAGCCACCCCTGGCGTCCGAAGACGCTCAGCATCGCGATGCCCGCCACCATCGGCGGCAGCACGATCGGCAGGTCGACCAGCAACTGGGCCAGGGTGCGGCCGGGGAAGTTCCAGCGGGCGAGGAGGTAGGCCAGCGGAGTCCCGGTGAGGATGACCAGGGCGATGCTGATCGCCGCCGTCACCAGCGACAAGACCACGGCCGAGTGGACGGCCGGGTCGGCCAGGTAGGTCGTCAGGTCGTCGGTGAGCGCCAGCCACAGCAGGCCCAGGATCGGGATCCCGAGCAGACTCAGCAGCGCGGCCGCCGGCAGGACGAACGGCGCCGCGTCGCGGACTCGTCTCATGCCGTGGGCGGCTCGTACCCCGCGGCCGTGAGGACCTCCTTGCCCGCGCCGTTCACCAGGAACTCGATGAATGCCTTGGCGCCGGCCTTGTTCTTGCCCGCGGTGACGGGGGCGGCGGCCAGCGCGATGTACTGGTTGACGCCCTCGGGGATCTCGACCACGGTGACGCCCTTGCGGTCGGCGGGGACGTCCGTCACGAACACGATGCCCGCCTGGGCCTCGCCCATCTGGACCTTGGTGACGATCGGCTGGACGCCCATCTCGCGGCTCACCACGTTGGCCAGGATCTTGTCCTTCAGGCCGGGCAGCATGCCCTCCATCTTGTCCAGCGCCGATTCGGTCGCCGTGCCGATGGGCAGGGTGTCGGCGCCCATGAGCAGCTTGACGCCAGGGCGTGCGATGTCCACGAACGAGTTGATCTTGCCGGGGTTGTTCGGCGCGACGACGACGGCGAGCTTGGTCCGCGCGACCTGCTTGACGCCGGCCTTGTCGACGTTGCCCTTGTCGGCGGCCGCCTGCAGGTCCTGGGGGCTGGCCGCGATCCACACATCGGGCGTGGCACCCTGGGCCAACTGCTCCCGCTGGATGGGGGTGTGGCCGACCTCGAACGTGACGGTCCCCGCTCCGGACTTCGCGAAGGCCTCGGCGAGTGCCTTCGTCTGGGAGGCCATCGCGCCCGGGGCGTAGACCAGCACCGCGCCGGCGGCGGCAGCGGCCGACCCGGACGCCGCACCCGCGGGTGCCGCCGATCCGGACGCGTCCGGTGCCGAACCCGGGGCGCCCGGCGACGCCGCGGGAGGCGTGGGCATGCACCCGGCCAGCGGGATGAGAGCGGCAGTGGCGAACAATCCGCGACGCGACAGCATGAGGACTCCTAAGGGAGGACGACGTACGGCTGGTTCACCACAGTAGTCGGCCGCGACGGGAAATGGGTTCCCGGGAACCTCCCGCGGGATCGCGCGGGACCGTCGACAGGCCGGTTCGGCGCGAGATCCCGGGAGGGACGCGACGCTTCCTCAGGTCGCGGACGCCGCGGCCCGCCGAGGGGTTCGCCGCCCCCGAATTCCCCGGGAACGAATCCTGAAAAACCGATTTACCCGGCCCCGGTCGCGGCGCTAGGGTGCTGTTGACGCGCCGCTGGCGACGGCCGAGGGGCTCCCTTGCCCGACGGCGCGAGTACCAGTCCTTCTCCCCGCCGAGGAGTGCACCATGAGCGTCAGCTTCCCCGAAATCGCCGACTTCGACGCGCTCCCCACCGGGGACATGCCGGGCGACAAGGTCCAGATCACCGAAGCCCACGTGGCCAAGGTTCGGGTGTTCTTCCCCCACCTGGTCTCCCTGCTCCAGCCGATCCTGGACGCCAGCCCGCACCGTCGCGCGGTGGTGGCGGTGACCGGCGGTTCGGGGGTCGGCAAGTCGGAGACCGGGACGCTCATCGCGGCCGGCCTCCGCAGCCTCGGGTTGGGCGCCTACGTCCTCTCGGGCGACAACTATCCGCGGCGCATCCCAGCCGACAACGACGCCGAGCGGCACCGCATCTTCCGCACCGGCGGCGCCCGCGGTCTGGCCCTCGCCGGCGTGTGGACCGACGCCGTGCACGACGAGCTCGCCACCCTGCGCCGAGGCGACGCGGACGCCGACCCTGCGCAGGTGGCCGACCACCCGTGGCTGGCCACCTACCAGAAGGCCGGGACGGCGGCCCTGCGCGCCTACCTCGGCACCTCCGCCGAGGTCGACTTCGGCGAGCTCAACGCGATCCTGGCCGACTTCCACGCCGGGGCGCCGACGCTCACGCTCAAGCGCATGGGCCGGGTGCGCGACGAGCTGTGGTACGACACCGTGGACGTGTCCGAGATCCAGGTCCTCGTCGTCGAGTGGACCCACGGCAACAACGACAACCTCGTCGGCGTCGACCTCTCGATCCTCCTCAACAGCACCCCCGAGGAGACCCTCGCCCACCGCCGCTCCCGCGCCCGGGACGGCAACCTCGACAGCCCGTTCACCACGCTCGTCCTCGGGCTGGAGCAGGCCGCGCTCCACCGGCAGGCGTCCAAGGCCGCCATCATCGTGTCCCGCTCGGGCGAACTCCTCAGCCACGACGCCTACCTCGCCGCCATGGGCGATCACCTGGCCGGTTGCGGACCCATGCTGAATGCCTACCCCGACAGCATCGGCGGGACGCTCGCCGACCTGGCCGCGTTCGTCGCCGCCCCGCAGGTCGCCGGCGTCTTCGAGTCGGCCTACCTCCTGCCGAGCATCTTCGACTCCGACCTCGACCGGGGCTTCTCCGTCATCGACTACCGGCTCAACGCCGCCTACGCCACGGACGCCGACCTCGCGGCCCTCGCCGACGCCGGGCTCGACTTCAAGTTCGACTTCGTCCTCAACCACGCGTCGGTGTTGTCGCCGCAGTTCCAGGACCTCCTGCGGCACGGCGACGCGTCGCCCTACGCCGACTTCTTCCTCGACTGGAACAAGTTCTGGGCGGGTCGCGGCGAGCTCACGGAGGCGGGCTACATCCAGCCCGACCCCGAGCTGCTGGCGGGCATGTTCTTCCGCAAGCCCGGCCTGCCGATCCTCATGGTGCGGTTCCCCGACGGCACCGAGCGCCCCTACTGGAACACGTTCTACCAGGAGGTCCGCTACCCGCGTCCGGACGCCCCCGAACTCATGGCCGCCACCGGACTCCAGTACACGCAGGCGCACCGGCTCGCCGCCCGCATCGCCGCCACGTTGGATGCGGGCGGGCGTCCGGCCGATGTCGACTTCGCCGGAGTCGAGGCGGCGCGTCCGGCGACGATCGAGTACCTGGAGTCCCGCCGGACCTACCTCGGCCAAATGGATCTCGACATCCGCTCCGCCGCGGTCTGGCAGTTCTACGCCGAGGTCCTGGACCGCCTCGCCGGCTACGGCGCGCGCATCGTCCGCCTCGACGCCTTCGCCTACGCCCCCAAGGAGCCGGGCGCCCCGAACTTCCTCAACGACCCCGGCACATGGGACCTGCTCGACCGCGTCAAGGCCCTCGCCTCGCGCCGCGGCCTCACCCTGCTGCCCGAGATCCACAGCCGCTACGAGGAGGGCATCCACGAACTCATCGCAGCGAAGGGGTTCATGACCTACGACTTCTTCCTCCCCGGCCTGCTGCTCGACGCCCTCGACCGCGCCGACGCCTCGGTCCTCAAGCGGTGGATCGGCGAGGTGCTCGACAAGAAGATCCGGACCGTCACCATGCTCGGCTGTCACGACGGCATCGGCGTCCTCGACCTCAAGGGGCTGCTGCCTGAGGCCCGCATCGACGAGCTGATCGCCCGCCTCAAGGCCCGCGGCGGCATCGTCAAGGACCTCCACGGCGCCAAGGCGATGTACTACCAGGTCAACGCCACCTACTACAGCGCCCTCGGCGAGGACGACCGCCGCATGCTGCTCGCGCGCGCCATCCACCTGTTCGTGCCCGGCAAGCCGCAGGTCTGGTACCTCGACGTGTTCGCCGGACGCAACGACCATGCCGCGGTCGCGCGCGCGGGCGAGGGAGGCCACAAGGAGATCAACCGGACCAACCTCGACGCCGCCGCGGTCGCGTCCGGCTTGGAGCGCCGGGTCGTCGCCGACCAGCTCGCCCTGCTCCGGTTCCGTCGCGAGTGCCCCGCGTTCGGGTGGGATGCCGCCATCGAGGTGGCCGAGACTCCGGACGCCCGCCTGCGGCTGGTCTGGCGTCGGGCCGGGCACACCGCGGTGTTGGACGCCGACCTGGCCACGGCCGCGTTCACGATCCGGGCCACGGACGCCGCGGACGCCGAGACGTTCGCCTACACCCAGGCCTGACGGCGGCGCGCGCGGGCGTCCGCGACCGCCCACGGGGCGTACAGCGCGCCGTAGACGGCCACGACGAGCCCGGCCACCACGCCGAGGTAGTGCGGCCACGGCGGCAGCTTGTCCAGCAGGCTGGCGGTGTCCGGCTTGCGCGCGCTGAACATGTAGTTGCTGCCCAGTCGCCGGTTGAGCGGGATGAGCGCGAGCCCGGACGCGATGGTCCCGGCCGCCGCGGCCGCCAGCCCCGTCGCCGTCGGACGCCGTCCCTCGACCAGCGACAGCCACAGCGGCGCGCTGACGATGAGGCCGTGGCTCACGAAGAACTGGACGAAGCGGTAGTGCGGCCAGCCGTACGGTCCGGCGTCCGGGGTCGCCAGAGCCTGGGAGGCGCCCGCCAGCGCGACGAAGTAGACATACGAGGCCAGGCGCGGCCCGCGGGTGAGCAGGGCCAACCCGCCCAGCCACACCGCCTGCGAGCAGAGGTGGAGCGGCAGCATCTCCTGGTAGGTCCAGGTGCCGGACGCGAGCCGCCAGACGTGATAGCTCACCTCCTGGGCCCACAGGGCGGCCACGAGCCCCCAGCGGACGCGGCGGCGGGTGGCGGCGTCCGCACCCCGGAACCGCCAGACCAGCACGACCTGGAACAACACCACGAGCGTGAGGGCCAGCAGGTGCTCGCGCCCGAACAGCTCGAAGGGCGGTCCGTCCCAGGTGGGGGAGAACACGTCCACGGCGAACCTCCTCGGGCTGTTGCGCGCGACTCTAG
>CAYZXQ010000092.1:0-6144 GCA_964482465.1 uncultured Nigerium sp.
CTGCGGCGGCCCGGATCGAGCGATCCGAACCCCCTGGATCTGGGCCCGTATGTTCCATACGAGCCCACGATCGAGGGGTTCCGGCTCATCTCGCCCGACCCGTCCTCGCCAAGAACAGCATTACTCAGCGGTTCCCTGGCGGATCGGGTCGTCCGCGGCATCTTTCCCTGAGCCAGCCCGCCCAGCCGGACCGGACTCCCGTGGCGAGGCCCGCGTGACTCGAGGACCCCCTCGGCCGGCTCAGCCGATCCACACCACGCCCCCCGCGGCGATCCCCGCGACGGCCGTGGTGACGATGGCGGCCAGGGCGACCGGTCGCCCGCCGACGGCCAGGAGAGTACGGGCCTTGACGCCACAGCCCAGCGCGAACATGGCCGCCGCAAGCAGGATCGTCTGGGCGTAGCCGAAGGCATCGAGGGCAGGCCCGGGGACGATCCCGGTGGAGCGGACGGCCGCAGCGGCCAGGAAGCCCGCCACGAACAGCGGGACGATCGGCGGCAGCGCGCTCGGACCGGTCGAGGTGCGGGTGGAGGCTGCCGCGCGTCGGCGGGCCATCAGACCCAACCCAGCGATGATCGGCGCCAACAGCAGCACGCGCGCCAGCTTCACCACGACGCCGACCTTGAGGGCGGCCGGACCGATGAGCCCGGCGGCCGCGACGACCTGGGCAACCTCGTGAACGGACGCCCCCGCCCACAGTCCGCCCGCCCGGGGCGTCCAGCCGACGCCGGCCACGACGACCGGGACGAGCGGGATCATGAGCGTGCCGAAGAGGACCACCAGGGCGAGGGCGGTCACCACGTCTTCGTCCTCGGCGTCCTCCAGGGTGCCCTCGACCGCTGCGACGGCGGCCGCGCCACAGATCGAGAAGCCACAGCCGATGAGGAGACGCCGCGTGGGTGGGATCGCGAGGGACCGTCCGGCGTACTCGGCGACGAGCAGGCCGCCCCCGACCACCGCCACCACCAGGACGATCGTCTGCCAGCCCAGACCCAGGATGTCCCCCAGCGACAGCTTCAGCCCCAGCAGGACGATCCCGATCCGCAGCAGCCGCCGGGAGGCGACCGCCAGGCCGGGCTCGAGGCGGGCCGCAATGCCGGTGGTGTTGGTGGCCAGCACGCCGGCGAGAATCGCCGTGAGCAGCGGGCTGGCGACCGGCAGCCACAAGCTCAGCAGCAGCGCCGCCCCAGCCACAGCGAGCGACAGCGCCAGGCCAGGAAGCGTGGACAACCGGGGCGTCGACATCACCCCGCCACCTTGATGCATGGGCGCCCGCCTGTCACGTCGGTTGCCATCCGACCACGGACGCCGCCCCGCACCTCAGCGGCGGAGACGCAGGCCCTTGGGCGTCAGGGTGAATCCGGCGGCGGCCAGGGCGTCCGCGAACGGATGCCGAGGACCCAACACGGGCTCGCCGTCGATCTTGTCGACCGTCAGGGACGCCAGCCGCCCCGCCCGGACCAACCCCGCCAGCGCCGCCGCCGCGTCGGCCAGGGCGGCCGGGTCGCGGGACCACACCAGCGCGGTGCGTCCGCCGCGTTCGAGGTACACCACGGGCTCGCCCTCGCGCAGCACCACGAGGGCCCCCGCCTTGCGCGCGGGCTTGTGGCTGCCGGGGGTGGCGGGCCAGGGCAGCGCGGCCCCGTAGGGCTGGGCGGGGTCGGACGCCGCGAGCGCCACGGCGGGCTGGGCGGGCGCCGACCGCAGCCGGTCGATGGCCCCCACCGGCGCGAACTGGGCGGCACCGAGCCCCTCGACGAAGTAGCCCCGGCGCACCCGGCCGGCCTCTTCGGACGCCGACAAGGTGCGATACACCGCGGCAAAGCCGCCGGCGATGTCCTCGGCGCCGACGCTGCCGCGGGTCACGACGCCGTAGCGGTCGAGCAGCACCTCCGACGTGACGACGAGCCGCTCGGTGGGCGTCGCCTCCGGCACCGGGAACAGCGACCAGCGTCCGGCGACGTCCGCGGGGACGACCGGCCGGGGCAGCCGGAGCGACCCGTAGCGGCCGCGCGGGGCCGGACGCCGCGCCCGGACCGTCGTCGTACCCGCCGACAGTCGCGCCCGCAGCGGGGTGAGCGTGTCGTTCGTGACCAGCCCCCGCCACACGAGCGACCACAGCGCGTCGGCGATCTCGCGGGTGGTCGCCTCGGCCCTCGCCCGCACCCGCGCCTCCAGCGCCCCGAAAAAGTACGCCCCACCGTCGCCCAGGGCGTCCAGCAGCGCGGCGTCCAGCGGGCCCTCCGGCGCGCCCGGCCCCCCGGACCCCAGCAGCCCTGCCAGCTCCGCCGGCGCGAACGACACCCAGCCGTCCCGGCCGGCGAGTTCGCCGTGACCGCGCCACACCACCTCGCCCGCGGCGCACAGCTCGTCCAGCAGCGCGGGCGCGTAGCCCCGCACCCGCGCCGGCAGGATCAGCGACTCCACCGCCGACGCGGGCAGCACCACCCCCGCCAGTTGTTCGACCGCCCGCAAGACCCCGTCCGGGCCCGACAACGCCGGACGCCGCTCCCCGGCACCCCCCGCTTCGCTCCCCAGCCCGGCCCACGCCCCCAGGAACCGCGCGAAGTCGGCCTGCGGTACCGGCTCGACCTCGGCGCGCAGCGCCGCCACGGACCGCCGCCGGATCGTCCGCAGCACCCCCGGATCGCAGAACTCCAGCCCGGATGCCCCCGGCGTGAACTCGCCCTCCACGAGCCGCCCGTCGGCGAGCAGGCGCCGCAGCGCGTCGGCCGCCACCGCCGGACCCAGCCCGTACCGCGCCGCGACGGACGCCGCCGTGAACGGGCCGTGACTGCGGGCCCAGCGCAGCAGCAGGTCGCCGAGCGGATCGGCGGTGACCGCGGCGAAGGCGTCCGGAACCCCCAGCGGCATGGCCACGCCGAGGGCGTCGCGCAGGCGTCCGGCGTCTTCGATGGCGGCCCACCGCACCTCCCCGCCGAAGCCGGCGGCGTAGATTCGGCCCGACGCCGCCAGACGCTCGACCCACGCCGGATCGAACCCGGACGACCGGGCCGCGAGCTCGTCGCCCGACAACGGCCCCAGCACGCGCAGCAGGTCGGTGAGGTCGTCGGGGTCCCGGGCGTGCCGGGACGCGACGAGGTATTGCAGTTCGGCCTCGGTACGCGCGAGGGCCGCGGGATCGAGCAGGTCGCGCAAGCTGAGGCCGTCGGAGGTGCCGAGGAGCTCGGCCAGCAAGTCGGGGTCGAGGGTGAGCGCCGCCGCCCGCCGCTCCGCCAGCGGCGAATCGCCCTCGTACATGAACTGCGCCACGTACCCGAACAGCAACGACTGCGCGAAGGGGCTGGGCGCGGGCGTCCGCACCTCGACGACGCCCACCTCGCGCGAGCGGACGCGCCGCATCAGCTCGACCAGGGCGGGCAGGTCGAAGACATCCTGCAGCACCTCGCGGACCGCCTCCAGCACGATCGGGAAGCTCGGATACTGCGCCGCCACCTGCAGCAACTGCGCCGAGCGTTGCCGCTGCTGCCACAGGGGCTGGCGGCGGCCGGGGTGGCGGCGCGGCAGCAGGAGCGCGCGGCCGGCGCACTCCCGGAACCGGCTCGCGAACAGCGCGCTGCCCCCGATCTGCTCGGTGACTAGGGCGGACACCTCGTCGGGGTCGAGCAGCAGATCGGCCAGCCAGGTGTCCGGCGCGTCGTCGCCCAGGTCGGGCAGGCGCAGGACGATCCCGTCGTCGGAGTGCATCGCGGCCACGTCCACGCCGTGCCTCTCGCGCAGCCGCGCACCGATGGCGAGCGCCCACGGCGCATGGACCCCCGCCCCGTACGGCGTGTGGATCACCAGCCGCCAGTCGCCCAACTCGTCGGTGAACCGCTCCACGACGATCTGCCGGTCGTGGGGGAGGCGGCCGGTGGCCTCGCGCTGCTCGGTCAGGTAGGCGAGCAGGTTGTCGGACGCCCACGCGTCCAGTCCGGCGGCGCCCAGCCGGGCGCGGGCGGCGTCCGGCGCCAGTCCACCCACCTCGCGGACGAACGCGCCCACGGCGGCCCCCAGTTCGGCCGGACGTCCGAGCGTGTCGCCCTTCCAGAAGGGGAGACGCCCAGGCTCGCCTGGGGCCGGGGTGACGAGCACCTGGTCGTGGGTGATGTCCTCGATGCGCCAACTGGTGGTGCCGAGGGTGATGACGTCGCCGACCCGCGACTCGTAGACCATCTCTTCGTCGAGTTCGCCCACGCGCCGCCCCGGACCCTCCCCGGCGACGAACACCCCATACAGCCCCCGGTCGGGGATCGTGCCGCCCGAGGTGACGGCGATCCGCTGGGCGCCGCGGCGTCCGACGAGCGTGCCGGCTACGCGATCCCACACCAGGCGCGGACGCAGTTCGGCGAACTCCTCGCTCGGGTAGCGGCCCGACAGCATGTCGAGCACCGACTCCAGCACCGCACGCCCGAGCGCGGCGAACGGCGCCGACCGCCGGACCAGCGCGTGCAGGTCGTCGACCGTCCAATCGTCGAGCGCGACCATCGCGACGATCTGCTGCGCCAGGACGTCCAGAGGCTGCGACGGCACCCGCAACTCCTCGATCTCCCCGGCCCGCATGCGCTCCACGATGACCGCCGACGCGACCAGATCGCCTCGGAACTTCGGGAAGAACACCCCGTGGCTCGTCGCCCCCACCTGGTGGCCCGCACGGCCCACCCGCTGCAGCCCGGACGCCACGCTCGGCGGCGCCTCGACCTGCACGACGAGATCGACCGCCCCCATGTCGATGCCCAACTCCAGGCTGGACGTCGCCACCACCGCGGGCAGGCGTCCGGCCTTGAGGTCGTCTTCGGTCTGCGCGCGCTGCTCGCGGCTCACCGACCCATGGTGGGCGCGCGCCAGGACCGGTGGGCCCCCCGTCGCCACCCCGGACTGCGCCATCACCTCCGCCGGCGGACGCCGCGGCGCCCGGGTCTGGAGCGGCCCCCCGAGCCAGCGCACCTGCGCCTCGTGGGTGGCGGACGCCCGCGCCGCGGCCTCGGCGTCGACGGCATCGGCCCGCCCGACGGCGATGTCGTTGAGCCGGGCGGTGAGCCGCTCCGCCAGCCGCCGCGAGTTGGCGAACACCAGGGTGGAGCTGTGGGCCTCGATCAGATCGACGATCCGCTCCTCGACGTGCGGCCAGATCGACGCGCGCCGCGGGTCGCCCGCCGCCGGACCGCTCAGGTCGCCGGTGGGCTCGCCGAGGCTGGCCAGATCGGGCACCGGGACGACCACGTCGAGCTGCCACCGCTTGTCGGTCGGGGGATCGACGATGGTGGTCGGACGCCCGCCCGCCAGGAACCGCGCCACCTCGCTCACCGGACGCACCGTCGCCGACAGCCCGATGCGCTGCGCGGGCCGGGGCGCCAGGGCGTCCAGGCGGTCGAGGCTCACGGCGAGGTGGGCCCCGCGCTTGGTGCCCGCGACGGCGTGAATCTCGTCGACGATCACCGTCTCGACGCCCCGCAGCGCCTCGCGCGCGCCGGACGTGAGCAGCAGGAACAGCGACTCGGGGGTCGTGATGAGGATGTCGGCCGGCGCCTTGGCGAACCGGCGGCGCTCGTCGGCGGGGGTGTCCCCGGACCGGATCGCCGTCGTGATCTCGGGGCGCGGCAGCCCCAGTCGTGTCGCGGCGTGCCCGATGCCGACCAGCGGCGAACGCAGGTTGCGCTCGACGTCGACCGCCAGCGCCTTCAGCGGGGACACGTACAGCACCCGGCACCCGGACGCCTCCGGCGCCTGCGCGAGCCGGTCGATGGCCCACAGGAACGCCGCCAGCGTCTTGCCCGAGCCGGTGGGGGCGACGACGAGCGTGTGGTCGCCGCGCGCGATGGCCGCCCACGCCTGCGCCTGGACCGGCGTCGGCGCGGCGAAGTTCGCCCCGAACCACGCGGCGGTGGCGCGGGAGAAGCGGTCGAGAGCGTCGGCGTCCATGTCGGAGATCACTCTGCCAGCGCCCACCGACAAAACCCATCGTCGCGCCGCGTCCGCTTCGGGCGCGTTCGCGGCGGTCGTCCCGCAGTTCGGTCCGGACGAGCGTCCCGTCCGTGTGTCGCGCCCATCCGGTCCGGCCAAGCACGCGGCGAGCTGTCCCGCAGCTTGGTCCGGACGAGCGTCCCGTCCGTGTGTCGCGCCCATCCGGTCCGGCCAAGCACG
>CAYZXQ010000093.1:0-6099 GCA_964482465.1 uncultured Nigerium sp.
GATGTGGTGGGCGTGGCAGGCGGGGGCGGGGGTGTGGCAGCCGGGGAACACGCAGCCGTGGTCGCGGAGTTCGAGGGCGAGTCTGAGGGTGGGGGTGACGAGGCGGCGGGTGCGTCCGATGTCGAGGGGTTGGGAGTCGCCGCCGAGGACGGTGGGGATGAGGTCGGCGTCGGCGGCGAGTCGGCGGAGCTGTCCGGCGGTGATGGGTTGGCCGGTGCGGAGCAGCCCGGCGTGGACGCAGCGGGCGTGGAGGGCGTCGTAGTGGAGGGTGACGACGATCCGGGCCCGCTCGCTGCGGGGGTGGGGGATGTCGGTGCGGACGTGGTGGGCGGCGATGAGGGCGCAGAGGGCGTCGGCGCGGCGCATGGCGGGGGTGACGATGCCGGTGTCTGCGGTGGTGCGTTGGGCGCGGTCGCGTTCGAGGTGGGTGTAGGTGTCGATCAGCCGGATGAGGGGTTCGGCGTCGAGGTGGGGCAGGCTGCCGCGGATGTGGATCGAGCCGCAGCCGTCGGAGGCGAAGGTGAGGTGGCGGTTGGCGGTTGCGGTGGCGAGTTCGCGGTCGAGTCGGGTGGCTTCGCGGGCTTCGGCGCCGTCGGGGTCGATGAGTTCGGTGAGGTGGCGGGCGAGGGTGCCCAGATCGTGGCTGTCGAATCGTTGGGCGTGGTCGAGCAGGGTGTGTTGGGCGTGTTCGATCTGGGTGGTGGAGAACTCCGCCGGAAGCGTTTTCAGGGCTGTGACGATGGCGGTGGCTTGGTCGAAGGACACGGTTCCGTTCTGGGTGTCGGCGATCACGTGGGGGAACCGGTTGAGGTCGCGTCCGGCACCGATGAGGCGGTGGGCTTCGCGGCGGGTGGTCAGGGAGTGAGCGGTCAACCAGGATGCCAGCGGTAGCCCGGTCGCGCGGTCGGCGACCTCGGCGTCCGCGACCCAGCCCGCCACGTGCGCGGTGGTGGCCTGGAGTCGGCTGGTCAGGCGCCGTAGCCCGGCGACCAGGGCGAGCAGGTCGGCGTCCGACACCAACCGCAGATCGGGCGGGAACCCGTCCAGCGCGGCATCGATCGCGGCTAGGACGTGCCCGGTCGGCCCGGCGTTCGTGGTGGTGCCCATACCAGACAAGCTAGACACCGGGTCTGACATTTGTGCTCCGCCCAACCCGCCTCTGACCAGCATGCGGACACTTTTTTTCAAACAACCGTTCGAACAGGTGGCGCAGCGTTCGAACACGCTCCGATCCTCGCTCCGCTGGCCGCGTCGGGACGGTGGAGCTGTCCCACCTCGAGGACGGCGTCCCCACCGACGGTTGGCTGATCGGGCCCCGGTCGGTGCCCGTGCCGGCGCGATTCCTGCACCAGGGCATCCGCGACGACGAGTTGTCCGAGGACGAGCAGGACGCCTGGGACGCCCTGGAATGGCCCGATGGCGGCGACGTCCCGGGACGCCGTGGGTGCCGGCGAGCTGAACTCGTCGTCGCCGACGCCCCGTCAGCTCACGATGGGCGATTGGCTCGTGCAGCGCGGCTTGGAGACCCCGATGTCGTTGGTATTGACGTTGCACGCTTTGCGGTTGGTCACCGGAAGCGGCGACGCGTTGGGATCGGTGTCGTTGGACCACCACTTGTAGGTCCAACGCCACGTCGAGTCGGTCGTCACGGTGAGCATGCCGGTCTGCGTCCCGGTCGACGGGTTCGTCTTGCTGGACGCCGTGATTTGGCCACCCATGGGAATCGGCATCCCGCTGGGGACCCCGTTGACCACCTGGACCATCGACGCCTGCATATACTGCGTCCGCCAGTAGCAGCCGAGGTAGGTGTAGTCGTAGGCGAACGAGTACATCCCCGGGGACAGGCAGATGAGGCCGGAGGAGTAGGTCCAGTACTGGCCGGCGAACAGCGGGTCGCCGCTGAACAGGACGACCGACTCGCCGGTGAGCTTCGTCCCGGCGATGCACGGGAACCCCCAACTGTCGCAGGTCGGCGTGGCGGACGGACCCCACGCGTAGACCCGGCTGATCCGGGCGTCGCCGTTCCAGTAGTCGTCGTCGCGGTACTTGTTCTGCCACGGCGTGTTGGACGTGGCCTTCCAGCCGTTGCCGTCCGTGAAGTACTTCCCGGTGCCGTTCCAGAGCGCATCGGCGTTGCTGCCCGACGTGTCGTTGCCGAACCAGAACGGGTTGGACGCCGTGTTGTTGGTCTTGGACAGCGTCGCGCACGTGTGCTGGCACACGCTGGCCGCGAATGCCGGCGCCGCTACCGCGTTCAGGACGGCGGGGGTCGTCCAGGCGACGCCGAGTGCCAGAGTCCGTCGTTTGATCTCCACGCTGCTTCCCTCCCGGCCCCGCGCTTCGCGGTGGCCGCGCCAGCATGTCGAGCGGACGGCGTCCGCAGCTTTCGATCTGGACGCCGCTGGACGAACCCGGACGCCTCAGCGCCGCGTCCCGCGCTGGGCCCGCTCCCGAAGGGACTCGTACTCGCCGAGGCGCTGCGGCGAGCCGTAGCAATGCAGCACCGGACCGAGCTGGTCGAGGAGGCTGAGGGCCGTGCCCGACCGGTCGCGCTCGAGGAGGACGCCGACCAGCTCGATCCCGGCGCAGAGTTCGTCGTAGCCGAAGGTGTGTTGGCGTGCCAGGAAGAGTGCCTGGCGGTACTGCTCTTCGGCGGCGTCCAGGTCCTGCAGCGCGTGATGGTTGCGGGCGAGCTGGATCCTGATGCGGACGCGGTTGTACGCGTCCCCCTGCCGCTCGGCGACCTCGCTGGCGTCCCGCAGGATCGCGAGCGACTCTCCGTGGTTGCCGGCCACCCGCTCGAGCGCGCCCCACATCAGCAGCAACTGCCCCCGCAGCCGCTCGGAACTCAGCAGGTGGCCCTGGGTCAGGGCGCGCTCCAGCAGGGCGCGGGCGTCCGCGATGCGCGCCTCGTGGGTGGCCGTGCCGAGCAGGTTGAGCAACGCCGTGAAGCCGTAGCCGCTCAATCGCCCGTCGGCGTCCGGTGCGGCGGCCCGGGCGAAGTACTCGTCCGCGGTGGCGTGCTCGCCGACGGTCGCATAGAAGACCCCGACGTAGAGCCACGCCATGGTCGCCACGTCGTGGGGGGCGGACGCCGCACTGCCCAGGATCGCCGGCAGGTAGCGGCGGGCGGTGTCGACCTGGCCGAGGGTGCTGTAGTTGTTGAAGAGCCGAGCGGTGAGCTCGGTCCAGCGTCCGTCGGGCGCCTGCGGGGGGACGCGCTCGACGGCGCGCGAGAGGACGTGGACGGCGTCCGGAAGGCGGCCCTGCTGGTGTTCCACCGCGGCGAGCCGCACGGTGAGCTGGAAGTAGCAGTCCTCGTCCTCGGACCGCTCGGCGGCCGCGTGCACCCGCCGAAGCAGATGCGCGAAACGCAGCGAAGAACTGTGCCGTTCGGCGGCGATGGTGAGCAGGATGACGGCGTCGGTGGCAAAGGCGAGTTCGTTGCGGGTGAGCGCTTCGACGGTGAGGCCGACGATGACGTCTTCGTTGGTCCGGACGCGGTGGCCCGCCTCCTCGGGGGTGAGGTCGGCCGCGGGGAGGGCCAGCAGGCGCGGATCGCGCAGTTGCCAGGGATGGGGGTCGGCCGCGCGCAAGAGCCCGACGATGTAGCCCCGGAGCCGCGCGACGATGCGGTCGCGCTCGGCGGAGTCGAGACGGAGGAAGTGCTCCCGGGCGAGGTTGGTCACGAGGTCGTGGCGGCGCCAACCGTCGTCCTCGTCGAGCAGGCCGACCTTCTTGAGGCGGCGAAGCACCCGGTCGGCCTGCGGATCGTCCAGGACGACGCGGGCCATGTCGGAGCAGAACCGTCCCCCGGGGACCACGCCGAGGCGGGCGAACGCGGCCCGGTCCGGGGCGGACAGCCGATCCACCGACCAGCCGATCGTGTCGCGGATGGCCAGCCCCGGGACGGAGAGGGTGGCGAGCGGATCCAGCGCCATCGATTCGGCCGTGGCGCGGGTCGGATCGATGCGCAGCCGTTCGGCCACGAGTTGCAGCGCCAACGGGAGCCCGCGGCACCCCTGGACGAGCGCGTGGAGGCTGCCCGGATCCAGGGACGGTGCCGAACTCTCCAGCCAGCGACGCGACGAGGGGGCGTCCACGGGAGGGACCGGCACCCGGACGGCCCCGTGCTGGATCACGATCGAGGACAGGGCGTCGCGGCTCGTCACGAGGGAGGCGACCCCCGGGCTGGAGACCACGAGCTGCTCCACCTGGGAGGCGTCCGCGGCGTTGTCGAGGATGAGCAGCAACCGTCGCGCGTACAGCGTGGCCCGGTAGTGATCGACCAGGGCGTCCTGGGTGCGCGGGAGATCCTCGGGGCGCTGCCCCAGCGCCAACAGCAGCCGCGTAATGGCCGCCGCCGGCAGCACGGGCTCGACCCCCGAGTAGCCGCGGAGGTCGACGTAGAGCTGTCCGTCGGGGAAGTGCGCCCGGTGGCGGGCGCCCCAGGTCAGCGCCAGCGCGGTCTTGCCCACCCCGGCCATGCCTGTGAGCAGGACCAACGGACCCTGCGGTCCGGTGGCGGTGAGTTCGGTGGTCAGGACGTCCAGCGTTTCGTCGCGTCCCCAGAGCTGACGGGGTGCCCGCGGCATCGTGGAGGCTTTCGGGGCGGCGGACGCCGTCGGTGCTGGGGTGTCGGACGCCGACGCGCGCTCGAGCGCGTCCGCCCAGCGTCCGAGCGCGGGACCCTCCACGCCGAGGGCGCGCAGGAGATCGTCCAGGACATCGCTGGGGGGCAGCGTCTTGCCGCTGACGTAGGAGTGGATCGTCGACCGTGGGACGTCCGTCAAGCGGGCGAGCTGGTCCAGCGACACGCGGCTGCGGCGCGTGCCGCGCGCGGCCGAGCGGCGCAGGTACTCCAGGGCGGCAACGAGTTCGGCGCGGGTGTGGACGTCCTCTGGTCGTATCACGTGGGGTCCTTCGATTGTCCGGGCATGTCCGGAACTGTCCAGGTCGCTCAGCCGTGGGAGTGGGCGCTGGCACAGTCCCCTGTGGGACCCCGGTCCAAACGGTCCCCCCTCAGCGCGGTGATGTAGCCGTCTCGCGCTGAGGGCACGACCAACATAGCAGCGGGATGCGGACGCCGCGGGTCGCCGGCTGAGCCCGGTCCCGCAGCTCGTGCGCGACGCAATCGTGAGGGGCGGACGCCGCGGGCGGCGGTCCCTGCGCCGGGCCGCGAGGTGGGCGCGTCCGGGCGGGTTCATAGGGTGTCGCAGATGCTGGCCGATAGGTGCGTCCCGCGCCTTGCCGGTCGCTCCTCAGGACGTGCGGTACGCGCGGACCTGGACCGCATCGGGCTTGAAGCCGAGCGACCGGTACAGCCGTCCTGCCGGGTTCGTCGTCTCTGTGACGATGGCCCATTCGCGGCAGCCGCGATGCGCAGCCCAGCGGGCTGCCTGGCCGAGGAGATGACTGGCGAGACCATGACCGCGGTGGGCGGCGTCGGTCTCGACGGATTGGTATCGCGCGAGGCCAGAACCGCAGTCCACGATGCCGAGGTCGCTGACCAGGGACCCGTCCTCGGCGAATGCCCCAAACCACTGCGCGAACCCGCGCTCGATGAGCAACCGGCGATCGGCGACCTGATTGCGGAGAAATCGCTCATGACTGAGAGGTTCGTAGTCGCCGCTCCGCTCGTTCTCCGCGCAGTTGCGGGCGATGACGCTCGCCCACTGGGCGTCCGTCGTCAGGGGGTGCGATGTGTACCGGGGGTCGAGCGGTCGCACCTCGGGCATGCGGTCGGTGAACAGCACCTCATCGGTGAGGATTTCGATGCCGCGGACGGCCCAGGCCTTCGTGTCCGGTATGACGGGCAGGCCGATCGCCAGGTGCCCGGCGCCGGGGTGGGCGGCTGCGAAGGTGGAGACCCATCGGTCGGCGTCGTCCACGGCAGCGGGATCCGTGACGATGACCAGGTTGCCCCAGTGATAGAGCGGGTTCGACGGTGTCGTGACGACAAGGTGGTCCGGTCGCTCGGCGACCACCGCCCCTTGCTGAAGCAGAATCGCCAGATCGGTGTGCCAGCCACGGGAGAGCATGTGGGCCACCCTAGGGCGCCGGGGCGCCGCTGCTTGCTTCCCCGGGTCCCGCTATCCA
>CAYZXQ010000094.1:0-4467 GCA_964482465.1 uncultured Nigerium sp.
GGCCAGACCGACGGCGAGACGATGGGCTACGACATGCTCGCCCGCGTCGGGGCCGGTGTGAACCCCGAGGCCATGCACGCCGAGCGTGTCGACGGCTACAACCCGCTGGCGGTCGCGGACGCCGTGCGCCGCAAGAAGGAACTCCTGCTCGCCGGCCGCGGGCCGGTGCTGCTGGACACCATCACCTACCGCGTGAGCGGCCACAGCCCGTCCGACGCCTCCAGCTACCGGACCAAGGACGAGGTCGAGCTCTGGCAGCAGGCCGACTCCATCGAGACCTTCGCCGACCTCCTCGTGAGCAAGAAGGTGCTCAAGGCGGGCGATGTCGCCGACATGCGCGCCGCCGTCGACGACAAGCTTGTCCAGGTGCTGAAGGTCGCCATCGACGACGAGGCCTGCCCCCGCGTCGACGTGTCGTTCATCGAGTCGGTCATGCTGAGCAACGGCAACGTGCCCTCGCTCGATCCCGGCCGCGAGCCGGAGCTGGCCCAGCCGCTGGCGGAGAACGCCCGCGTCAAGGCCATCGCGGGGAAGGTCCGGACGGCCACCGTCGACGGCAAGCCCGTCTCCAAGGTGAAGATGTACCAGTTCCGGGACGCCCTGTTCGAGGCGATGGCCCACGGCTTCGCCACCGACCCGACGATGGCGGCCTGGGGTGAGGAGAATCGCGACTGGGGTGGCGCGTTCGCCGTCTACCGCGGGCTCACCGAACTCCTGCCCTACAAGCGGCTGTTCAACAGCCCGATCTCCGAGGCGGCCATCGTGGGCGCCGGCGTCGGCTACGCCATGTGCGGCGGCCGCGCGGTGGTCGAGTTGATGTACTGCGACTTCCTCGGACGCGCCGGCGATGAGGTCTTCAACCAGATGGCCAAGTGGCAGTCCATGTCGGCGGGCATCCTGACCATGCCGCTCGTCCTGCGGGTGAGCGTCGGCAACAAGTACGGCGCCCAGCACAGCCAGGACTGGTCGGCGCTCGTCGCGCACATCCCGGGCCTCAAGGTGTACTTCCCGGCCACGCCGACCGACGCCAAGGGCATGCTGAACCTGGCCCTACGCGGTACCGATCCCGTCGTGTTCCTCGAATCGCAACTGCTCTACGACAAGGGCGAGGAGTTCGAGCCGGGCGGCGTCCCCGAGGGTTGGTACGAGACGCCCGAGGGTCAGCCGATCGTCCGGCGTCCGGGCGCCGACGTCACCATCGCGACGCTGGGCGCCACGCTCTACCGCGCGATGGAGGCCGCCGAGACGCTCCAGTCGACGTATGGGGTCTCCGCCGAGGTCATCGACCTGCGCTTCGTCGCCCCGCTCGACCTCGCGCCGCTGGTGGAGTCGGTCAAGAAGACCGGACGCCTCGTCCTCGCCTCGGACGCCGTGGAGCGCGGCTCGGTGCTCCAGACGATCGCCAACCAGGTGCAGACGCTGGCGTTCGACGCCCTGGACGCCCCGGTGACCATCGTGGGCGCCCGCAACCACGTCACGCCCGCGCCCGAGCTGGAAGACCTCTTCTTCCCGCAGCCGGAGTGGATCGTGGATGCCATCCACGAGCGCGTGCTGCCGCTGTCCGGGCACGTCCCTACGTCCAACCAGACCGAGGGCGAACTGGTCCGCCGTTCGCGCCTCGGCGTGTGAGGCAGGCGGTTCCACAGACTCCGCGACCCGGGCGCTCAGGGGGGAGGCGCCCGGGTCGCGGCATGTCCGATTGCCACCGGTTTCGGCTCCGCCGTGGTCAATCGATACGGTAGTTCTCATGTCTTTGCCCGCATCGCCCGCCGACGGCGCTTCCGCGCAGTTCGGCCCGGCCGACGAGTCGCCCACCACCGAGACCCACCGGGTGGGCCCGCAGTTCCCGCCGACGCATCCGCTGGCCCTCACCCAGGTCCCCGCTCCGGCCCATTCCGTGGACGCTTTCGTCCGCGAGTACCTGCACGAACTCACCACCAACCACGGTGTCACGCTCGACCGGTCGTCGGTGAACGACCAGTACCTTGCGCTGGCCAGCACGGTGCGCAACTACCTCATGCCCCGCTGGCTTGAGACCTACCGCAAGCAGCGCCAGACCCAGGACAAGGCCGTCGGCTACCTCTCCGCCGAGTACCTCCTGGGCCGGCAGCTCGGCAACGCCCTGCTCGCCGCCGACCTCAACGAGATCGCCGAGAAGGGTCTCGCCGCCTGCGGGCTGGATCTGGCCACGCTGCGCGCGCAGGAAGTCGAGCCCGGCCTGGGCAACGGCGGCCTCGGACGCCTCGCCGCGTGCTTCATCGACTCGCTGGCGACCATGAACGTCCCGTGCGTGGCGTACGGCATTCGCTACGAGTACGGCATCTTCCGCCAGACGTTCGTGGACGGCCGTCAGGTCGAGCAGCCCGACTCGTGGCTCGATCTCGGCTCGCCGTGGGAATTCCCGCACCCGGAGCTGGCGGTCCAGGTCGACTTCGGCGGCACGACCGAGAAGTACACCGACGAGGACGGCCGCGAGCGGACGCGGTGGATCCCCGCCTGGAACGTCCAGGGCGTGCCCTACAACTACATGGTCCCGGGCTACCTCAACGGCCGCGTCAACACGCTGCGACTGTGGAGCGCCCGCGCCACGCAGGAGTTCGACCTCCAGGTCTTCAACTCGGGCGACTACGCCCAGGCCGTCCGCGCGCAGACCTTCGCGGAGAACATCAGCAAGGTGCTCTACCCTGAGGATTCCACCCCGCAGGGCAAGGAGCTCCGCCTCCAGCAGCAGTACTTCTTCGTGGCGTGCTCGCTGCGTAACTACCTGGACGCCGTCCTGGAGCCCGACTTCGACGTGACCCAGCTTCCCGAGCGGATCATCTTCCAGCTCAACGACACCCACCCGGTGATCGCGGTCCCGGAGCTCATGCGCCTCCTCGTGGACGAGCGCGGCCTGGAGTGGGACGCCGCCTGGGACATCACCCGCCAGTGCTTCGCGTACACCTGCCACACGCTGCTGCCCGAGGCCCTCGAGATCTGGCCGACCGAGCTGCTGGGTCGCCTGCTGCCGCGTCACCTCGAGATCATCTACCGGATCAACGACGACTTCCTCGCCGAGGTCCGCCGGGCCTACCCGGGCGACGAGATGCGGGTCCGCCGCATGTCGATCATCTCCGAGTACCCCGAGCGCGGCGTCCGCATGGCCTACCTCGCGACCGTCGCCGGGACGAAGGTCAACGGCGTCGCCGAACTCCACAGCCAACTGCTGCGCGACAAGGTGCTTCCCGACTTCTCCGCCTTGTGGCCGGAGAAGTTCACCAATGTCACCAACGGCGTCACCCCGCGTCGCTTCCTCAAGCTGGCCAATGTCGGCCTGAGCGAGCTGGTCACCGACGCCATCGGCCCCGGCTGGGTCACCGATCTCGAGCGGCTCCGCGAGCTGGAGCCCTTCGCCGAGGATCCCGAGTTCCGCGAGCGGTTCCGCGCCGTGAAGGCCGCGAACAAGGATCGGTTCCGCGACCGCCTCTACCAGCGCGACGGCATCGTCCTGCCCGAGGGCGACCACATGCTCGATGTCATGGTGAAGCGCCTCCACGAGTACAAGCGCCAGACGCTCAAGGTGCTCCACATCGTGACGCTCTACAACGAGATCGTGTCGGGCCGCCTCGCGGCGTCCGCCGTGACGCCGCGGACGTTCGTCTTCGGCGCCAAGGCCGCCCCCGGCTACAAGATGGCGAAGGAGATCATCCACCTCATCAACAAGGTGGGTGCCGTCGTCAACCACGATCCGCGCGTCGAGGGCCGGCTGGCGGTCGTCTTCCCGCCGAACTACAACGTCACCCTGGCCGAGCGGCTCATCCCGGCGGCCGACCTGTCGGAGCAGATCTCGCTCGCGGGCATGGAGGCGTCCGGGACCGGCAACATGAAGTTCGCCCTCAACGGCGCCCTCACCATCGGGACCGACGACGGCGCTAATGTCGAGATCCGCAAGCTGGTGGGCGACGACTACTTCTTCCTGTTCGGCATGGACGAGCCCCAGGTCGCCGCGCTGTCCGCGAAGGGCTACCACCCGCACGAGTACTACGAGTCGGACGCCCGCCTGAAGGGTGCCCTGGATCTCATCGCGTCCGGGGCGTTCTCCGACGGCGACCCGCGGGTGTTCGAAGGCGTCGTGTCGAACCTGCTCTACCAGGACCGCTTCATGGCGCTGGCCGACTACGCCAGCTACCTGGACGCCCAGGCCCGCGTCGACGTTGCGTACGCCGACCAGGACGCCTGGTCGCGTGCCGCGATCCTCAACGTCGCCCGGACCGGCTTCTTCAGCTCCGACCGGTCCATGGCCGACTACATCAAGCGCATCTGGCACACCCCGCCGGTGCTCTGATCCGCCCGCGCAGCGCCCGTCGTCCCTAGTGGGGCGGCGGGCGTTTGCGTCGAGGGGTCCGGACGCCGCGGCTCGGGCGCGCCGCGCCCCCGGTCGTCCGGGGTGGCGTGGCCGCCCCTGCCGACTCGATGAGGGGGCCTCTG
>CAYZXQ010000094.1:4567-5988 GCA_964482465.1 uncultured Nigerium sp.
CGCAGGAGTGTGTCGGTGGGTGTGTCGGCGGAGTGTTGCACGCCCGGCGGGGGGTGGGTGGCGTCCGCGCCCGGGTGGGTCGCAGGAGTACGTCGGCGGGCGCGTGGCGGCGGCAACCGAGTTGGGGGCGTCCGGTGGATGCAGTAGCGTGTCGCGGTGAGTTCATGGGTGGAGGACGCCACGCTGCTGCGTGAGCCGGGGGTGGCGCTCCTCTTCGCCGGACGGAGCCTGAGCATGTTGGCGAGCGCGTTCGCGCCGGTGGCGCTGGCGTTCGGCGTCCTGCACTTGCCGGGATCCACCCCGACCACCTTGTCGATCGTCCTGGCGTGCGAGGCGATCCCGCTGGTGGTGTTCCTGCTCGTGGGCGGCGCGATTGCCGACCGGCACGCCCGCCAGGTGATCCTGTTCCTGAGCCAGATGCTCGCGTTCGCGGCGTTCGCGGCGCTCGGCGTCCTGATCGGGCTGGGGGTCACCAACCTGGTGCTGCTCGGCACCGCCGCGGCGCTGAGCGGCATCGGGAGCGCGCTCGGGTGGCCGGCGCTGACCGGGCTGATCCCGCAGGTGGTGCCGTCCGATCGGCTCCACGCCGGCAACGCGCTGCTGTCTTTCGGGGCGAGCGTGGCCCGGATCCTCGGTGTGGTGCTCGGCGGGGCCGTCACGGCGCTCGTCGGGGGAGCGTGGGGGCTCGGGGTCGGGGCGGTCGGTTTCGGGGTGACGGCGCTGCTCGCGCTCCGGATTCGTCCCCGGGTCGACCGGTCGCAGGACGCCCGGGACACCAGCGTCCTGACCGACATCCGTGAGGGTTGGCAGGAGTTCACGCGGCACGAGTGGCTCTGGGTGATCGTCGCGCAATGGTCGTTGCTGATGCTCTGCTTCAACGCGGCCCACGCCGTGCTCGGTCCGGTCATCGCCGACCAGTTCCTGGGCGGGCCCACCCCCTGGGCCTGGATTCTCGCCGCCGAAGGGGTCGGGAACGTGGTCGCGGTGTTCGTCGCGCTGCGCTGGCACCCGCGGCGTCCGATTCTCACAGGGGTGGTCCTGTCGATGGTCTTCGCGCCGATCATGTTCGTGCTGCTGGGGCTGGCGGCGCCGCTGCCGTGGGTCATCGTGAGCTCGGGCGCGATGGGTGTGGCGTTCACGCTGTTCGGCGTCTTGTGGAACACCACGATGCAGCGGGAGGTGCCGGGCGAGGCCCTGTCCCGCGTGAGCGCCTACGACGCCATGGGCACGCTGATGTTCGGTCCCCTCGGGTTGCTGCTGGCCGGCCCTGCTGCGGCCGTGTTCGGCGCGCGGCCCGCGATGCTCGCGTGCGGGATCGCCATCTTCGTCATCGCGACGGCCGCGCTGCTGAGCCGGGGCGTCCGGACGCTGGAGTGGCGCCCCGAGCCCATCGAGGACTGATCGGGCGGGGTGTCCCCGAC
>CAYZXQ010000095.1:0-5950 GCA_964482465.1 uncultured Nigerium sp.
CCGGACGCATGCAGGGCTGGGTGGTGGGCCTGCCGGGCTTCTCGTGGTTGGTGGTGTACCCAGGACCTCCATCAGACCGGCGCCATGCAACTCTCGACAGGCATGTCGACACCGACATAGGGTGCCGCGTATCGGCGCAGCCACCCCCGGAGGTAGCCATGACGAAGCACCGTTCCATTGCCCGAATCTGCACGGGCGCATTCTTGGCTGGCCTACTCGCTGCCGCCACAGCACTACCGGCTCAGGCTTACAGCACGTGGTATGGAAATCGCCTGATCTACGGCATCGGTGGCGGCGGCCAGGCCTATTGGATTGCCTCGAGTGCCGCCGGGTACACCGGTTCCATCGACGCCGCGATGCGAAACTGGATCAATACGTCCAGCCGCATCGGGGTGCGCACGCCCCTGTACTGGACCAAGACCACCACCAAGTCGGCCGCGCGGATGGAGGTACACGCAGTCAACCTGCCCACTGCCAGCTACTGCGCGAAGACGTATCACTACAAGCAGGGGGCATTGGTGACACCGTGGACTGGCCCAAACCAGAACTGGGTGTGGGGCAAGTTCGACATCAATGCGGGCATCTACTGGACATCCGGCTGCACGAATCGGCAGGGAATCATCTCGCACGAGATGGGGCACGTGTTCGGCCTAGCGCACAACGGAGACAGTTCCACCCTCATGTACACCTATGTCGCCGGCACTGGCGTGCTCTGGGCGACCGTGGACGAGGCCAACGGTATTAACGCCCTCTACTGAAAGGCCTGCCATGTTCGGTCGCCTACTCGGGGCTGTCCTAGCCTCCTCCTCCCTACTTCTCGCCGTTTCGGCGTGCTCTTCACCGGTCGACGCACCGGTTCCAGATTCCCAAATAGGCGCGGTCGGCGCATCGGCCGCGGCCCGAGGTGCGCCCTCTGAGGACACCCGTCGGATCGTCATGACGGTTGACACGGCCGGCGCTCAAGTCGCTCCGGTCGCGAAGATCAACGCCCTCAGCAAGGACACCCGCACGCAGGGCATCGTCGTCGGCCGAGTGGCCAGCGTGAAGGACGTGTGCATCGAAGGCGCGGGCTACCGAATCCTCACCATCTCGGTCTCGGCGGTGCCGAAGGGCGCCAAGGCTGGCCAGATCCGGGTGATCGAGGACGGTGGGATCGTGCCCGCGAGTTGCCTCAAGGAGGTGCTTGACGGGAAGTTCGGCCAACCGTTCCAAGCTGCCGAGGGCGACTACGTCGACTTCCAGACCGAAGGACATCCCCACACCCCCGTGGGTGCCGAAGTCGTGGCATTCGTCAGCGAACAGCGAGCGAATCCGTGGGGGGCAACCCACCAGCTCGTGGGCGGGCTGCAGGGCGTGTTCGTTCGCTCCGGTGACCACTTCACTCGCTCCGTGCTCGACACGCCGGAAGCACGCGCCGCGGGGATCGAAGCCTCCCTGCCTGTCGTGGGCGCCGCCGAACGCCTCGCCGCAGCTGTACGTGGCTGAAGCCAGCATCGGACCATCGCACCACGGTGACGCGAGCAGCGTCCGGGTCCGCACCCGTGACCCACCCAGCGGCAACTCTCTTGCCGCATGCATACCCAGAATGTAAAGTCGCTACATACTCGGTATGGAGGTGCGCATGTCCGTCAAACACAGCCTGCTCGCGATCCTTTGCTCGGGACCCACCTACGGCTACCAGCTCAAGGTCGAGTTCGAGCGTCGAACTGCGTCCACATGGCCCCTCAACATCGGACAGGTCTACGGCACGCTCGAACGGCTCGCGCGCGACGGACTGGTCGAGTCCCTGGGCGAGGACGCCGAGGGCCGCGTCCGCTACACCATCTCCGACGCCGGACGCAGCGAGCTCGCGGCCTGGTTCAGGACCCCGACGGGGGTGACGCAGCCCCCCCGCAACGACCTCGCCATCAAGTTCACCGTCGCCGCGGCCACGCCGGGGGTCGATCTGCGCGAGCTGATCCAGACCCAGCGCACCGCCACGATCCGCACCCTCCAGCACTACACGCTCGCCAAGCGCCGGGCCGACTCCGGCGACGTGGCGTGGCTGCTCGTCGTGGAACAATTGATCCTGCACGCCGAGGCCGAGGTTCGCTGGCTGGATGCCGCCGAGCGCCTGGCGTCCACCCTCCCCAGCCCGGCGGCCGGCGCGCCCGCACCCTGCCACGAGGGCCCGGACGCCATCTCCTCCGCGTCGCCGGCGCGCACCGGCCAGACGCAGCCGGAGGGCGTCCGATGACGGCCGCGCTCCAATTGGTGGACGTCAGCCGGGTCTACGGTGCCGGCGCGACGGAGGTCCGGGCGCTCGACCAGGTCTCGCTGACGGTCGAAGCCGGCGAGTTTGTGGCCGTCATGGGGCCGTCGGGCTCGGGCAAGTCCACGCTGCTGGCGGTCGCCGGCGGGCTCGACACCGGCTGGACCGGTCGGGTCACCGTCGCCGGGACGCCCCTGGCCGGGATGCGGCGCGACGGCCTCGCTGCCCTGCGGCGCCGCAGGATCGGATTCGTCTTCCAGGACTACAACCTCATCCCCACGCTCACCGTCATCGAGAACGTCGCCCTCCCGCTCGAGCTCGACCGGGTCGCCCCCGACTGGGCGCGCCAAGCGGCGCGCGCGGCGCTCAAGCGCGTCGGCATCGGCGAGTTGGCCGGACGCCGGCTCGATCAGATCTCTGGCGGGCAGGCCCAACGGGTCGCCATCGCGCGCGCCATCGTCGGCGAACGGACGCTCGTCCTCGCCGACGAGCCGACGGGTGCCCTGGATTCCGCGACGGGCGACGACATCATGTCGCGCCTGCGGATCCTCGCCGACGAGGGGGCAGCGATCATGCTCGTCACCCACGAGGCCCGGCACGCTGGCTGGGCCGACCGGGTCGTGTTCCTCCGCGACGGCCGCGTGGTGGACGCCACCCACGTCGAATCGTCCCCCGACTCCCTGCTGCGGGTGTGACGTGGCGCCCCAGAGGGTGCCGGTCGCGACCTGGTTCGACTCGGCGGCGGCGCGGCTCGCGCGACGCGATCTGCGTGCCCACCGGGGGCGCAGCCTGTTGATTGCGGTGCTGGTCATGCTGCCCGTGGTGTTCGTGGTCGCCGGAGTCACGGTCTTCGCAAGCAACGTGGCCACCCGCGACGAGGCGGCGACCCGCGCCCTCGGGCTGGCGCAGGCGCGACTCACCCGCCTCCCCTCCGAGCCCGATGGGCGCTCCTGCGATCAGCACCCCCTTGCGCTGGGTTCTCAAGGCTGCGGGGAGAGTGACCAGAGCTTCCACCCGATCGACGTGCCCGCGCGGTTGGTGGATGCCGCCCCGCCCGGCTATCGGACCATCGGCGTCCGCGGGGGCGCGATCGAAGCGCTCAAGCCGGTAGCGGGGGCGTCCGCCTTGCCTCGTCGAGTCCCGGTGACCGTCGTGGACATCGCCGAGCCCGCGTTCGCGGGACGGTGGGATCTCGTGGCAGGGAGAGCAGCTTCCGGAACCGAGGTCGTCGTGAACCGACCGTGGCTGAGCGTGTTCGGTGCCCGACTCGGCGACGACGTGATCACCGCCGACGGCCGCTATCGCATCGCGGGGGTCGTGGCGGCGCCGGGACTGAAGGATCCCATGTTGTACGTCCCGACCGGGCACCCCGTGGCTGCTGCCACCGAGGAGTCGGAGGTTTACCTCATCGGCGAGCGCGCCATCCCGTGGCAGGAGGTGCGGCAGTTGAACCGTCGCGGGGTGACGGCGCTCTCGCGCGCGGTGGTGCTGAACCCCCCGTCGGGCGTCTGGGCGGACGATAGCCAGGGTCGGTCGACCGTGGTCGTGTCGCTGGCAGGCGCATTGGGTGGGTTGCTGCTGATGTTCGTCGCGGGGTCGGCGTTCGCCGTGGGCGTCCGCAGCTCGCGACGCCAACTCGGACTGCTCGGCGCCGTCGGCGCGGACGCCCGGGTGCTACGCAGGATCGTCCTGGGACAAGCGCTGTTGCTCGGTGGTGGAGGCGCCGCGGCGGGCGCTGGTCTGGGTGTCTTGTGGGGGATGGGTATCGCCTGGTGGCTGCGGGAGACCGACACGGCGTCTGTCTGGGGCTTCCACGTCGCGTGGCTCCCGACCCTGGTGGCCGCCGGCGTGGGTGTGTGCGCAGCCGTGGTGGCAGCCTGGAACCCGGCGCGGACGGTGACGAAGGTGGACGCCCTCGAGGCGGTCCGGTCGGCGGAAGTGAAGATGCCACCGGCAGTGTTCCCGTGGCTGGGGGTCGGGGCGTTGCTGGTCGGCCTGGCCGCGCAGGCGGCGTCCGTCGCCCTCTGGCAGGCGGGCGATCCGGCGTCGCCGTACGCCCGCCCTGAGTTGGTGCTCATCGCGCTCGCGGGCATGGTCCTGCTGGTTGCGGGGGTCGCGCTGTCGCTGCAGCGGGTGGTGGCGTGCCTCGGCACGTGGGTACCGCGGCGTCCGCTCGCTCTGCGCCTGGCGGTCCGCGAGCTTGATCGGAGCCGCGGCCGGGTGGTGCCGGGTGTGGCGGCGGTCCTGACCGCGGCGACGCTGGCGACGGTCGTGATGGGGCTCAACGCGGGCATGCTCGCCCAGGACCGTGCCCAGCGGGCCTGGCGCATCCTCCCCACGCAGGCACTGGTGACGCTCCATCACGGACGCGATCCCGCCGTTCCGGTGGCGGTCATCGAGCGCGTGCTCGGTCCGGTGGCGGCGACCGCGGTGCTAGGAGCGGGACACGCGGGCCTGGACATCCCCGAGCCGAACCGCTGCCCGGGGACCCGGGAGGGCACTCGGCCGATCCCGGGGGCCGACTGGCGCTGCGACTTTTCGCAGGCCGGCAACTACCCCACCCTGGCCATCGGAGGAGCCCGCGAGTTGGCCCTGCTGCTGGGCCGCGAACCGCGCTCGGACGAACTCGTGGCCCTGGCGTCCGGGATCGTCGTGACCAACGACCGCCACCGCGTCCTCGACGACCACGCGGTACTCCTGCGGTGGTCACCCCAGGGTGGCGACGGAACCGCCGACGCCCTGCCGGAACTCTCGGTCAGCGCGAAGCTTGTGGCGACGGACGGCCCCGTGGGCTGGGCCCTGGTATCCCCCGCGCGAGCGCAGGAACTGCACGTCACGCAGGCGAGCCCTCAGCTCCTCGTGTCGCTGACTCGGACGCCGACCGCCGCCGAGTTGGACCGCGTGGAAGCGGGGCTGCGGGATCTGGACATCACCGATTTCGTGCTGCCGCGCGACCCGAACCGTCCGGACGCCCCGCTGGGCTGGATGGCCGTCGGGATCGCGGGGTTGATGGTGCTGGCAGTGGTCGGGCTGACGACCGCGCTCGGGGTGGCGGACGCCCGCCGCGACGACGCCACGCTGGCCTCCCTGGGGGCATCCCGCGGCCTCCGGCGCGCGTCCACCGCAGCCCAGGTCCTGGTCGTGGCTACGCTCGGTTCCGCGCTGGGCGCAGGCATCGGTCTCCTGACGCTGCTCGCCCTGACACACTCCCAGCCGTCGTACGGCAACCTGCCGATCGCCGTGCCATGGGTGGAGTTGCTCGGCCTCGTCCTCGGCGTCCCGCTCATCGGCGCCGCAGGGGCGTGGTTGGTGACGAGATCCGGTCAGGTGATGGCTCGACGTGCCACCTAGGGAACCGCTGATTAATGCTGTTCTTGGCGAGGACGGGTCGGGCGAGATGAGCCGGAACCACGAGATCGTGGGCTCGTATTGACCATACGGGCCCAGATCGAGGGGGTTCGGATCGCTCGATCCGGGCCGCCACAGCCAGAACATGATGGATCAGCGTTTCCCAAGGCGTCACCAGCCAAGGCGAGTCTCGCGACGCGGCCCGTCGCAAAGTCCCGCGCGAGATTCGCAGAGTCGGACTCGGGAGCGTGCTCTCGACATAGTTCGGGGTGCGCCGGACATGCTGTCCAGCAGGTTGGATAGCGGGACCCGGGGAAGCAAGCAGCGGCGCCCCGGCGCCCTAGGGTGGCC
>CAYZXQ010000096.1:0-5939 GCA_964482465.1 uncultured Nigerium sp.
GTCCCGTCCGTGTGTCGCGCCCATCCGGTCCGGCCAAGCACGCGGCGAGCTGTCCTGCGGCTTGGTCCGGACGAGCGTCCCGTCCGTGTCTCGCGCCCATCCGGTCCGGTAGGCACGCGGCGAGCCGTCCCGCGGCTTGGTCCGGACGAGCGTCCCGTCCGTGTCTCGCGCCCATCCGGTCCGGCCAAGCACGCGGCGAACCGTCCCGCGGCTTGGTTCGGACGAGCGTCCCGTCCGTGTCTCCGCGCGCCGCGGACGCGCGTCATCCAGGAGGACGCCCCGGTGACACCCCTGGTCATCAGGCGTTGAGACCCGATTCGTCAAGCGTGGATGACATCACCGGCTCGGGGACGATCGCGGCCTACCGGTCCCCCACGGGCCAGGAGTCGTCGCGAAGATGTGGGGCGGTGCAGGCACCGGTCGCCCCCACGGTCGCCCCACCACGGTGTGGGGAGGGGGAGAAGGATGACGTTCGTCGCGTTGACCGGGATCGCGGGGGTCCTGTTGGCGATGAGTTGTTGGGCGCGGGACGTTCCGGACGTGTACGTGTGTGCCGTCTGCGACGCCACGCTGCGCGGCCAGGATGCCGCCGGCCGACACATGCGGGACGAGCACGGGCTCGAGCCGGTGCTCGTGGGCGAGGTGTCCGAGCTGGCGGAGTGACGCGCCGCTGCGGCGTGTGAGCCGCTCGCGCGCGCGCGTGGGGTGCGGCACGCCGCGAGGTGCGACCGCCTCACCGAGGAGCCGCTCGCGCGCACGTGGGGGTGCGTCGGCGCGCGGGCGGGCCGCCGCGGCGTCCGGGTCTGGGAAAACGGACGCCGCGGCCGCGCGGAGGCGGTCCGGCCGACCGGACGCCTCGTGGTGCCGGTCGACGCACGGTGGGCTCGCCGCCGGACGATGCGGTCCGGGGCGCCCGGACGGCGACCCACCGTGCGCGGAACTCGGCACCCCGCGGTCCGTGGTGCGCCGCCGCGCTCGCAGGCCCGCGGATACAGGCAGGAGCGCCGTCACGCGATCGGCATGACGGCGCTCCTGCCTCCCCCGGCACGGTCGACTCAGATGAGCCCCAACTCCTTGGCGCGCGCGGCCGCGTCGGCGCGGTTGGTGACGTCGAGCCGCAGGTAGATGTGACGGATGTGCGTCCGGACGGTCGCCGGGGACAGGTGAAGCTCGGCGGCGATCCGGGGAACCGTCAGCGGACCGTTCAGCCGCTCCAGGACCCGCATCTGGGCGTCCGTGAGCCGCGGGGCGGTGGAGTCGGCCTCGGCGGTCTCGTCGAGGAGCTTCGCCAGCGCGGGCGAGGACGCCGCCAGCGCCCGTCCCTGGGCGTGAAACACCTTGACAAGCATGGGTTCGCGCAGCCGGACCGCTGTCTGGGCGAGCATCAGGTACGCCGCCAGCCGGACCATCGGGAAGCCGACGGTGAGCTCCTCGAGCCGCGGGTGCGCCTTGCTCATGAGGAAGCGGGCGCCCGCGTGGTCGCCCTCCTCCGCGGCGTACCGGGCCATCACGGCGTCCAACAGGAACGTCAGCCGCGACGCCTGGACCAGCGCCGCCGACCACGATCCCGGGATCTGGTCGAGGGTGGCCCGACCCTGCGCCCAGCGGCCGGCGAGGGCGTCCGACATCGCCAGGCTGGCGGCCAGCCACGCGCCGACCACGGGCATCCCGCGGGTCAGCTCGAGCATCGCGGCGCCCGAGCCCTGCGGGCTACCGAAGTCGCCGCGCGCGAGGTCGGCGAACGCCTCCAGCGCAAACCCGATGAGCAGGTAGGGCGGCGGCGCCTTGAGCGCGGCCGCCAGGCCCGGACCGGGCGGCGTGAGACCGGCCAACTCAGACAGCAGGTGCCGCATCGACGGATCGCCGGGCGACCACGGGGCGGCCCCCTCGTGTTCGAGGGTCTTCAGCACGACCAGCCAGGACTGGAGCCCCGAGAAGTCGCCGGCCATCATCGCGAGCGCCGCGTGCAGGACGATCAGCTTCGGGAACCGGTAGAGGTCCTTGACCTCGAACTGATCCATCCACTGCCGGACCAGCGTGTGGTTGCCCTGGAGCGCCAGCATGAGGCCCTGGTTGTGCATGAACTCGGCGAGGCCGGCGCGGTCGCTGCGCGTCCGGACGTACGCGAACGCGTCCTCCGGGCGTCCCTGCGCGACGAGGTGGGCGCCGAGACGCTGGCCCATCGCGCCGATGCGGGCGGGGTCGGTGCGCCGGACGCGCGCCAGCAGGTGCTCCGCCATGAGCGGACGCAGGGCGATGGTGCCCTCCTCCACGTCGATGAGCGGCGCGGGACGGTCCCGCAGCAGCGCAGCCACGGAGTTGCCCAGCGGCTCGCCCCGCAGTTCGTCCAGGTCGGAAATGGTCTCCAACCCCGTGATGGCAAGGTCTTCCAGGTAGGCGATCGCGCTCGGCGGCAGCTCAGCCAGCACGTCGCCGTCGAGGTAGGAGCTGAGCGAGGACGCCAGCGGCGTGTTGTCCCCGGTCTCCAACTGCTGCAGGAGCGCGTGGATCGCCGCCGGCCATCCCCCGGTCTGCTCGTGCAGCCGGACCGCCCGCGGTCGCACCGCCGGCGGCAGGGACAGCGCCAGATCGTGCCCGTCGATGTCCAGACGCCGGATCGGGATCGCGGTTACGCGCCCCTGGACCGCCAGCCGCGGCAGGTTGAGGCCCGTCGGCAGGGACCGCCCGGCCAGCACGAGCGTCAGTTGCGGCAGCCGCGCGTTCGCCAGCCCCGCGGCAAGCGCCAACCCGTCGCCGGCCAGCAGGTGGGCGTCGTCGAACGCGAGCCACAGGGGGGTGTCCCGCAGCCGTTCGACGAGTCCGTCGACGGTCACCGCGGGGTCGGACGCCGCGGGTGCGGTCGGGTCGTCGCTCGGGAGGACCCGGGTGAGCGCCGCGAGCAGCCGCCGTCCGAGGCGCTGGGGGGCGGCGTCCCCCTCCTCGACGGTGAGCGACACGGCCCTCACCTCGCTCCGCCGTGCCCATTGCTCCAACAAGGCCGTCTTGCCATACCCGGCGCCCGCCACCACGGTCACGACCGTGCCGCTGCGCATGCGGGACAGGCTGGATTCCAGTGCGTGGCGCGGCAGTCGCCGCTGCGCCGGCCGCCCCGGACCGCCGTTTCCTGTGTCGCTCTTGATGCGCGCCATGTTCGCCCCCTCGCTCGCTTGGCTGCCTGTGAAAGTGTGGCGGACGCCGCCCGTCGCGACAAGCGGACCTCGACTCGGCAAGGCGGGTTCACAGGTCCACGGCGCGAGTTTCCCCAATCGTTGATGACTCAACGGAGCCGAGTTTGATCGACATCAAGTCGAGGGGCCGATCCGTGCCATTCGGTGGAGCGCGGCCCACAACCGGGCGCTGACCAGCGCAGTCACCCCATCGGCCGGCTCAGTCGAGCAGCCCCAGTTCGCGGCCGCGGTCGACGGCCGCCGCCCGGGACGAGACGCCGAGGGCCTGGTAGATGCTCCGGATGTGGCTGCGGACGGTCGCCGTCGACACGAACATCGCCTCGGCGATGCGGTCGACGGGGTAGGGGCCGCTGAGGTGCTCCAGCACGCGGCGCTGCGTCTCGGTGAGCGGCGCCGAACGGATCGTGATCGTGCCCGGGGACTGGAGCGCGGCCAGGCGGGCGAGCAAGTCGGTGGCGCCCTCCGCGCCCGGCGCGGCCTGCTCCGCGAACCGCAGGGCCGTCCTCGCGGCCGCGTGGTGACCCAGGGCCCGGGAGGTCTCGCACGCCAGCACCGCCGCGCACAGGCGGACGCCGTGGTATCCGACCGTCATGCGGGGCAGCCGGGCCATGGCGCGGGCGGTCAGCGCGGCGGCCTTGTCGAGGTCGCCGTCGGCCGCGGCGAGGCGTCCGAGGACGGCGTCCGACAGCAGGAAGGCGGCGTGGGTGGGTTCTGCCGTGGTGCCCAGGCTGGGTTCGAGGCGGCGATACAGCTCAAGCGCCTCGCCGACCTTCCCGGCGCGGAAGAGCGCGTAGCCCAAGGTGGCGACGCGGCAGGTCTCGACGAACGCCAGATCTCCGAGCAGGGGACGCGACACCTTGGCGAATCCCTCCGCTCCCACGAAGTCGCCCTCGGCGGCGTGCAGGAAGGAGGTGAGGGCGTAGGTGAGACCGAGCCAGGGCGGCGACATGTCGAGGCTGGCGATGTTGGACGCCCCCACCGGCCGCAGGCCGGCCGCCACGGCGAGGATCTCGCTCGTGGCGGGGTGGCGCGCGGACCACGCGGGGGCGTCCGGGTCGTGGTGGCGCTCCAGGATGCGGATCCACTCGGGGAAGGGGCCGAGGTCGCCCTCCACGAACGCCACCAGGCAGTGCGCGACGAGCAGGTGCGGGCTGGAGGTCACCTCCAGGGCGGAGAAGGGCTGGAGGAGGGCGTCCGCCTTCTCCGGGAACCCGCGCAGCGCCTCCATGGACGCCCACCATGCGACCAGGTGCGCCCGGAGCGCTCCGTCGTTGACCGTGGCGAGCCGCTCGAAGGCGTCGGGGAAACGCCGGGTGCCAGCGAGGTGTTCGACGTGGCGGATCGCCGCGTCGCTCATCGCGTCCCGTCCGGCGTCCGAACGCGCGAGCGCGGCCCGCAACAGCGGCGCCACGAACCAGGTGCCGTCCCGGTGGGAGACCAACGGAGCGGGGACGGCGGCCAGCCCGCCGAGGCGTCCGGCGACCTCGGGGCCATGGGCGGCGACGAGGTCGTCCGTGGTCGCGGGGGCGGTCGCCGCGAGCATCACGAGGGTCCGGGTGCGGGGGTTGGCGTCGGCGAGGTCCGCCTCGCTCGGCACATACGGGGAGGCGGCGTCCAGCAGTTCGACACGCGCGAGGGCCGCGTCGAAGGCGTCGTCGGGGTAGCGGTGCAGGTAGTCCTCGATGACCCGGGCGGCCAGCGGCCAGCCGTGGGTCTCCTCCAGCAGGAGCGTCCGGGCGGACGCCGGCCAATGCGCCCAGCCCGGGCCGGTGAGGGCGTCCGCGGGCAGGGCGAGGCGCGTCTGGTCGAGGGCGACGCGGCGGCCGTCGGAGCGGGGGAGCGGCAGGGCCTCGGGCATGGCGCGCCCCACGAGGGCGAGGGTGGCGCTGGGGGGCAGGGCGGCGACAATGGACCGGAGGTACTTGCGGGCGGCCTGTGCCTCCGAGCCGACGAGGATTTCGGCACGGTCGATCACGATCAGGCAGGGCCGGTTCCCCAGGCTGGCGCGCACCGCTTCCCGCGTGTTCTCCACGCCCAGCATGCCGGCCAGCGCGTCCACGAACGTCGTCGCAAGGTGCGCCGGAACGGTGTCCTCCGGTTCGAGGGTGATGAGCGCCGCGCGCACCGAGGACGCCTGGACCCACGCCGCCGCGAGCGTCGACTTCCCGTACCCGGGACCCGCGTGGATGGTGACCACCGAGCCGGACGGGAGGCGATCCAACTGGTCGGCCAGCCGAGCCGCTGTGGTCGCCGAGGGCCGGCCCTGGGTGGAGCGCATTGGCGGAGAATAGCCGACCCGAACGCCCCCCGCGCTGTGAATCGCCCGTTGTTGCAGGCTTATGGTCGCGCGATGCCCCTATGCCCCCCAGGGGTATCGAAACGCGGCGGGGCGGAGGGGGCGCGCCCGGTCGCAGGCGGGCGTCCGGGGCGGTCGCGGTGGGTGGTGTGGTGAGGCTCCGCGACGTGAACAAGGCGTTCCCCGCCGGGCTACCGCCCGACCGCGTCGCCGTGGGTGGTGCGGTAGCGCTTGATGATGCGGCTGAGCCCGGCCTCGGTGACGCCCAGGTACACCGCGAGCTCGCGCTGGCTCAGGCGGTTCACCAGCGGCTGCCGATGCTGGACGAGGAAGGCGTAGTTCTCCTCCACCGAGAGGACCCGTGCCCGCATGGCGGCGCCCCCGAACTCGAACACCTGGGCTAGCAGCAGCGCGCCGATCACCTCGTTCCACGCCGCGTGGGCCCGCATGACCCG
>CAYZXQ010000097.1:0-5306 GCA_964482465.1 uncultured Nigerium sp.
CCTTGGGCATGCGGATGGCTCGGCGGTTCGCCACGCAGGAGATCAGCCGATATGCAGTGACGTGAATTCCCTTGTCAGTAGATAAATGTGCTGACACTCCCTATCCAAGGAACCGGTTCCACAATCCCAGTGACCCAAACGCCCACGAGGCCAGGGAGCCAAGCGGCCAAGCGGCCAAGCGAGACTCGGCCCGCCCAAGGCTGCAGCCCACCGCGTCCGAGACCTTGGAACGTCACCTGGACCGCATCCATACATCCGCAGTCGGCGACGCCCGCGGCGTCCGCGGTCGCTTCTTGACCGGACGGGCCTATCAGCCTGATCGCCGGCTCGACCGGCGGCGCTTCGTGGCTGGCTCCTCGATGCCGAGTTGGACGCGCCGGGTCTTGATGGCCGCGCGCATGAGTCGATCCACGAGTTCGGGCTGGTGCTCGACCATCGCCCAGGTGATCCCGATCACGACCCAGCCATTGGCGACGAGATGGGCGGCGCGGATGCGGTCTCGTTCGAACGCCTCCCGGGAGGAGTGGTAGGCGTAGCCCTCGAGTTCGAAATCGAGGCCGAGTTCGGGGATCGCCACGTCCGCGAAGTAGGTGCAGTCATCAAGGCAGATCCGGTAGTTGGTGCGGTAGATCACCCCGAGGTTGGCGGTACGCAGCCGGCGATGAACGGTGCGCTCCAGTTCGGACCACGGCTCGTCGCGGGAGTCCTCCACCAACCAGCGCCTGAGCGCGTTGCCCGGGCGGTCCCGCGTCAGCGCGAGCGCCTTGCGAAGGTCGTCGAGGGTGACGACGCGTAGGCGGAGGGCCTCGTCGATGGCACGTCCGCCGAGGAGTGGGATCATGTCGAGCACAGCCAAAGCGGGACACGCGATGTTGATGCCGGGCTTGCGGCTCACGAGTTCCTCGGGTGGCCTGTAGGACAGCCACGCGAATCCCTGAACCGGGACCGGGCGTCGGCGGTAGGCCTGGACATCCTTCACAGGACACTGCGGCCACCAGGTCAAGGCTGCTGCGGCACAGCCCGTGAGAATGGCGTTGGGATCCGCCGCCATCACCGCGGCGGCCTTGGTCGCGAGGCTGGCCTCACTTCCCGCCGGGCAGTAGACCCCTGGCAGGAGGCGAACCACCTGGCCTCGGGCCGCAGCTCGGCTGGTCAGATATGAGAGGGCGTGCCGCGGCCTCACCGCCAGCGTCCCCGCCGGGAACAGCTCCTGCCATGCGCGCCCCACACTCACACGTTAGGAAGGGCCCGTCACGCGATGGCAGCCGACCTCCTGAGCTCGCGCGAATGGGCAGCGGATCCTCCTCCGGCAACCGCTGCAATGCCGACCCCAAGCTCAGGCTCCTGCCCATCACCCCTTGTGAGAAGGGTAATGGCTGAGCGGAAACCGAGGTAACGGCGTTATTGCAGCATGAGTGCCCGGCGGAGGGGGGACCGACTCGTCCGCCATTGGTACGGCCAAGAACAGAGCGCTCACTCACGACACTGCGGGAAGTACTCCGTCTGCGGCCGGTAGCCGGGACGTGCGCGTGATGGGACGTACGCGAGCCCAGGTTGGCCAGCCCGGCCTGGGCGGCGTCAATCCGTGTGACTACCTGGACGCCGACCAGCCACCAGTGCCGCGGGATGCAGCATTCCCGCACACAGACCAGATGCCAGCCACGTTTCCCCTAGCCAGCGCGCCGTCGATGCACGATAAACCGACCTAACGGCGTTATTGCAGCATCGGAGACGGTGAGGGCTCACCGGCTGCGCCCGTAGGAACTGCGAAGGCCCCTCTCAGCCCCCGAACGCACCTCTCAGCCCCCGGACGCCTGCCTCCGCCACACGGACGATTCGCCGGGGCGGATCACCAGACGGTCAGGCCTTCGACACCTCAAAGCTCAGCCCCAGGTCGGCGTCTTCCGTCCACCCGGACCCCGCCTCGGCCTCCACCATGCTCGTCGCCAGCACTTCGCGCGCCACGAGATCCGCGTCGGCGCGCAGCGCCTCGGCAACTTCCCCGGACGCAGACCACCGCAGGACGATCCGGTCGGAGACCTCCAGCCCCGAGACCTTCCGGCGCTCTTGGACGAGCCGGATCACCTCCCGGACCAACCCCGCTCGCACCAAGGCCGGCGTCAACTCCAGGTCGAGCGCCACGGTCTCGCCCTGCTCGTTCACCACCGACCAGCCCTCGCGCGGACGCTCGCTCACGATCACCTCGTCGGCGCTCACCACCGTGCCGCCGTCGTAGTCCACCGTCGCCTCCCCGGTCGCCGCCAGGGCGGACGCCAACGCCGCAGCATCCGCGGACGCGATCGCCTGCGCGACCAGGGGCGTCGCTTTCCCGAACCGCTTGCCCAGCGCCCGGAAGTTGCCCTTCGCCGAGTAGTCGACCAGATCCCCCGCCGACGAGAACGACTCCACCGACAGCACGTTGAGTTCAGCCTCGATCTCGGCGACCAGTTCGTCGCTCAACCGGACGAACGAGCTCGACGGAACCAGCAGCCGCCGCAGCGGCTGACGCGTCTTCACCTTGGCCTCGGCCCGCGCGGACCGCCCCAGCTCCACGAGGCGACGCGTCAACTCCATCGACGCGTTCAGCTCCGGATCGACCATGTCCGCCTCCCAGGACGGCCATGCCGCCAGGTGCACGGACGCCGGCGCCCCCGGGACCGCCGCCACCACGAGGTCCTGCCACACGCGCTCGGTGATGAACGGCGCCAACGGCGCCATGAGCCGCGTGACCACATCCAGCGTCTCGTGCATGGTCCACAACGCTGCGGGATCGCCGTCCCAGAACCGCCGCCGCGACCGCCGGACGTACCAGTTCGACAGATCGTCCACGAACTGGCTCAACAGCGCCCCGGCCCGCTGGGTGTCGAAGTTCTCCAGCGCCTCCGTCACGTCCCGGACCAACGCGTGCAGCACGCTCAGCAGCCACCGGTCCAGGACCGACCGCTCGGCCGGCGGTTCACCCACCGGCGCCCAGCCGTTGGTGCGCGCGTACAGCGACTGGAAGCTCACCGCGTTCCAGTAGGTCAGCAGCACCTTCCGGACCGTCTCCGTGATCGTCGAGTGCCCCACCCGGCGGGACGCCCACGGCGAGCCTCCGGCCGCCATGAACCAGCGGACGGCGTCCGCACCATGGGCATCCAGGAGCGGGATCGGTTCTAGGATGTTGCCCAGGTGCTTGGACATCTTCCGGCCGTCCTCGGCCAGGATGTGGCCGAGACACAGCACGTTGCGGTAGCTGGATTCATCGAAGGCCAGCGTGCCGACGGCCATCAGCGAGTAGAACCACCCGCGGGTCTGGTCGATCGCCTCGCAGATGAAATCGGCGGGGTACGCGGCCTCGAACCGCTCCACGCTGCCCGGCGCCCACGGGTAGCCCCACTGCGCGAACGGCATGGACCCGGAGTCGTACCAGGCGTCGATGACCTCCTTGACCCGGTGCGACGGCTCGCCACAGGTGGGGCAACCGAACACGACATCGTCCACGAAGGGGCGGTGCGGATCGAGGTCGGCAAGGTCGCGGCCGGTCAGCTCCGACAGCTCGGCGCGCGACCCGACGCACACCTGATGGTCGTGTTCACAACGCCAGATGGGCAGCGGGGTGCCCCAGTACCGCGACCGGGACAGCGCCCAGTCGATGTTGTTGCTGAGCCAGTCGCCGTAGCGCCCGTACTTGATGTGCTCGGGATACCAGGTGGTCTTGTCGTTCTCGCGCATGAGCGCGTCCTTGCGCTGCGTCGTCCGGATGTACCAGCTCGGCTGGGCGTAGTACAGCAGCGGGGTGTGGCAGCGCCAGCAATGCGGGTAGCTGTGATCGTGGTCCTGGACGCGGAACATCAGCCCACGCTCGGTCAGGTCGGCGATGATCGGCTTGTCCGCCGACTTGAAGAACATGCCTCCCACCAGGGGGATCGCCGCCTCGAATGTCCCATCCGGACGCACCGGGTTCACCATCGGCAACCCGTACGACCGGCAGACGATCATGTCGTCCTCGCCGAACGCCGGCGCCTGATGGACCAGCCCCGTGCCGTCCTCGGTGGTGACGTAGTCGGCGTTGACGACGTAGTGGGTGCCGCCCACGGCGTCCGGAAACTCGACCAACTCCAGCGGGCGGGCGTAACGCCACCCCTCCATGTCCTTGCCGCAGAAGGCCGGACCGAGCCGCCAGCCGTCGCCGAGCACCTTCTCCGCGAGGGGTTCGGCGATGAGCAGCGTCTCGTGGCCATCGGACGCCGTCACGTACGTCACGTCCGGATGGGCCGCGACGGCCGTGTTGGACACCAGCGTCCAGGGGGTGGTGGTCCACACCAGCAGGGCGGCCTTGCCGGCGAGCGGCCCGCTGAGCAGCGGGAATCGGACGTACACCGACGGGTCGGTGACGTCCTCGTAGCCCTGCGCGAGCTCGTGATCGGACAAGGTCGTGCCGCAGCGCGGGCAGTAGGGCGCGACGCGGTAGTCCTCGACGAGGAGTCCCTGACCGTGGATCCGCTTGAGGCTCCACCAGACGGATTCGACGTAGTCCGACGACATGGTCCAGTAGGCGTCGTCCATGTTGACCCAGTAGCCCATGCGGTGGGTCAGCTCGGCGAACTCGCCCACGTGCCGGCTCACCGACTCGCGGCACTTCGCGTTGAACGCCTCGATGCCGTACGCCTCGATGTCGGGCTTGCCGTTGAAGCCCAGTTCCTTCTCGACGGCCAGTTCGACGGGCAGGCCGTGGCAGTCCCAACCGGCCTTGCGGTCGACGCGGAAGCCCTGCATCGTCTTGAACCGCGGGAACACGTCCTTGAACACCCGGGCCTCGATGTGGTGGGTGCCGGGCATGCCGTTGGCGGTGGGCGGACCCTCGTAGAACGTCCAGTGGGGACCGTCCGCGGTCTGGGCGAGGGAGCGCCCGAAGACGTCCTCGGAGTCCCAGAACGCGAGCACCTCGTGCTCGAGCGCGGGCAGGTCGACCTGCGGAGAGACGGCGCGGTAGCCGGGCTGCGACTCGGTGGTCATGGTGTTCCTTCGTCCGGGACGCTGGTCGCGTCCGTTGCTGCCGACGAAGGGACGAGGCCGGACGCCGTCGCGCCGGTACCCCGCGGTACCACCCTCCTTGGACGCCGTGACGTCCCGCTTGATTCGCTGCCGCGGCCGGTTCTAATGAGCGGGTGCCCCCGCCGTTCTTCCGGCAGCTCCGGGGTGATGGCCCCATCCTCGCCTGCGGACCGTCCCAGTGTAGGGGGCGCCCTCACGCGACCCGAAATCGCCGGGGTTGCTCACGGTGCATGCCCCACCGGGGTGGGGTCGTCGGCCCATCGGAGGAT
>CAYZXQ010000098.1:0-5249 GCA_964482465.1 uncultured Nigerium sp.
TCATCTCGCCCGACCCGTCCTCGCCAAGAACAGCATTAATCAGCGGTTCCCTAGCGGGGACGCGGGGCCTCGGCGAGGACGCGCACGTAGGCGTCCGCGACCTGCGCCCAGTCCCACTGCGCCAGCGCGGCGCTCTCCGGAGCGGAAGCCGGCCGGCCCAGCATGGCGAGGGTGGCGCGGGTCAGACCCGCGGCGTCCCCGAGCGGAACCACCGCCACGTCGGCGCCCGGCACCCGCTGCACCTCGTCGGTGCCGCCGACGGCGTAGCTGACGATCCCCGCGCCCGCCGCCATCGCCTCGACCAGGGTGAGCTGAAAGCCCTCCGACGCCGTGGTGGGGTTCACCAGGATCCCGCCGCGCAGGTGGCCACGGACGACGTCGGCGCTCACCCGCCCGGGAAGTTGAGCATCCCCGAGCCCCAGGTCGGCGGCCGTCTGCCGCGCCTGGTCGATCTCGGCACCGTCGCCCAGCAGGACGATCGGTCCGGCGAAGCCCGCGTCGCGGGCGGCGCGCGCGACGTCTAGGAACGTCCGCCAGCCCTTCTCGGCGACCAGCCGGCCCACGAACACCAGCGCCCGCTCGCCGGCGGGGGCCGGGGCGTCCGCGTCGGGGAGCCAGCGAGCCAGGTCGACGCCGTTGTTGAACTGCGTCGCCGGCACGCCCGCGAGCCGCTGGACGAAGTCGCAGGACGCGCGGGACACCGCCAGCACCCGCGTCGCCCCGCGCAGCACCGCCCGCCCCATCGTGAGGTCGACCGCCTTGGCCGCGGCCTCCACCGCCCGGGACGACGTCGCGACATAGCCGCCGCCGTGCTCGGTGTGGACGACGGGGACGCCGAGGCTGCGGCCGAGCTTCATGCCGAGCCAACTGGTCGGGAAGAACCGCGTCTGCGTGGACACGTGGGTGACGGGCCCGGCCGCCAACTCCCCCGCGCGCACGGTGCGCTCGAACGCGCGCCACTCCTGCGGCGAGGGCAGCGCCATGATGTCGCGGAAGTCCAGCTTGCGCGCGAGCGGATGGACGTGGACGCCGGCGTCCGTATACGCCGCGCGGGCGGTCCCGAGGTAGGAGATCGTGACCGCCACCCCCCGCTCGACGAGCAGCGGCAGAAGGCGCTGCAGGTGTCCTTCGAGGCCGCCCGTGGTCTCCACGTAGTTGGTCGCGACGACCAGCAGGTGCGAATGGGCGTCCATGGTTCTCCCGTCGTGAGGCGCCCTCATGATACCCAGCCGCCTCCCGGGGGCTCGGGGAGCCGACTGGTAGAGTGCCCGGGTCGAAAGGAGGGCCACCATGCGGGCTGGCCGTCCGGCCGACAGCGGCGTGAGGGTCGTGGTGCCCTACGGGCCGCGCGGGTCGAGCGCCCGCGTCCGGGCCTTCGACTGGCTCGACCACCTGGGCTGGGACGCAACGATCCACGACTACCTCGGTCTCCCCGTGAACTCCCCCGGCCTGGTGTTGCGAACCCCCGGGCGCGCCCTGCGCGCCGGCGCCGACCTCTGGCGGCTGAGCCGCCGTGTCGGGCGCGACACCGTGTTCCTCGTGCGCGAGGCCGACCCGTTCTCGCGCGGCCACGTCGAGGCGGCCCTGCTCGCGGGAGCCGCGCGCGGCGTCTACGACTTCGACGACGCACTCATGGTGCCGCACCCCGGTCTGGTCGAGCGGGTCTTCTCCAAGGCCGCCAAGTGGCGGCGCAGCGTGGCGGCCGCGGACGTGGTCGTCGCCGGGAACGACCTGCTCGCGGACGCCGCCACCGCCGCCGGGGCGCGCGATGTCCGGTTGATCCCGAGTTGCGTCGAGCCCGATACCTACCGCCGCAAGGAGTCCTTCGCGCCGTCCGGGCCGCCGCGGGCGGTCTGGTTGGGGTCGCCGGCCACCGAGCACTACCTGCACGCCATCGAGCGTCCGTTGCTGGAGGTCCACCGGACCCTGGGCCTGCGGCTCGCCGTCATCAGCGCCGGCGACCGCTCGCTCGGGGCGCTGGACGCGATGGTGGATCGCGTGGCGTGGACGCCGCAGGCGAACGACCGGCTCGCCGACTACGACCTCGGCCTCATGCCGCTGCCCGACGACCCCTGGACGCGCGGCAAGTGCGCGTACAAGCTGCTGCAGTACGGCGCCGCCGGGATGCCGATGGTGGGATCGCCCGTGGGCGCCAACCGGGCCGCGCTCACGGCGATGGGGGGCCTCATGGCCGACAGCGACGACGCGTGGCGCGACGCGCTGACGACGCTCGCGACGGCGTCCGAAACCACCCGCGCGGAGCTGGGGGCGTCCGCGCGCGCCGGGGTCGAGGCACACTACAGCTTCGCCGCCTGGGCTCCCGCCTGGATCGACGCCGTCGGAGGCGGGCGTGGCTGAGGGCAACGCCCGCGTCACCCTCGTCGCGACCGGGTTGAACGCGGTCGCCGCGATCGTCCCGCAGATCGTCGCGCTCCTGAGCCTGGACGCCCCCCGCTACGGCCAGTTCTCGATGGTGTACCTCGTGTACGCGGCGGGCGCGTCGGCGGTCTACTCCGTCATCGCGGATGCCTGGTCGCGGACGTGGAGCGGCCGGAGTCCGCGCGCGGGATGGCGCCACTACTCCAGCGCACTGGCGTCCTTCTCGCTGCTGTTCGGGCTCGCCGGCCTCGCCATCGGAGTGGCCGTCGGCTGGGGATGGCTCGAAGCCGTGCTGGGGTTCCTGGCGGTGACGACCTTGGTCCACCGCACCGGAGCCCGCTACTACGAGACCCGCGTCGGGGACTGGCGTCACGTGATCGGCGGGGACGCCGGCAATGTCGTCGCGGCCGTGGCGGCCTTCGGCCTCGGCCGCCTGCTCGGGTGGGACCCGACGACCGTGACGCTGGCCGTGTGGACGGCCGGGAGCGTCGCGTCCGTCGCGCTGTCCCGGCCACCGCAGCTCGTCGGCAGCCGCCCGTTGCGGCGGTGGGTGGTCGTCCATCGGCGGGCGATCCGGACGCTGTTGGCGGACTCCCTGCTCCTCGATCTGGGAGCCGTCGGGACGCCCTACCTTGTCGCGCCCGTGTTGGGACTGGCCAACTTCGGCATCTACCGGGCCGTTTCCAACGTGGCGACGCCGGTCCAGCTCGTCCTCAACCCGCTGCGTCCGGTCGTGACGGGCTCGTCGCGGACGCGGCTGCTGTCGGTCCGGGTGCTCGGGTCCCTCACGGCCGTGCTGGTCGCCGCCGGCGTGGCCTGCTACGTCATCCTCATCGCGCTGCCCGCACTGCCGGTCCGGCTGGGCGTCCTGTCCGACCTCTACCTGGTGGCGCTGCCCGCGTCGCTGTTCGTCCCCGCCAACGGCCTGAGCTTCTTCCTCTATCTCGTGGCGCGCGCCCACGCGACCCCGAAGCGGCTGTTCCAGGCCCGCGTGGCGCAGACCGTCTTGGCGGTGGTGTGTCCGATCGCGGGCGCACTGGGGTGGGGGCTGCAGGGCGCGGTATGGGGCTTCGCCGGGTCGGCGCTGTTGTTCGCGGTGCTGTGGTGGGTCGCGGCGGCCGAACCGCGGACGCCCGCCCGGACGTCCTGACGGCGACGCTCAGCGTTCCCGCGGCCGGACCCGCGGCATGCGCTTGGCGAACTCCGCCTCGAAGACCTCGCGGAGCACCTTCGGATCGAAGACGCCGTTGATGCTGGGCACCTCGCCCCCGGACGCCTTCTGCACGACGCTCAGCCAGGCCTGCCCCATGGCCAGGGTGAAGCCCGATGCCACGGACGCGTTGATGACCCCGCCGGCCACCGACCCGGCGCCCGGGATCATCTTGAGCAGTCCGGCCGCCGTGTTGCGTCCGGCGCTCGTCGCGAGCGTGGTCGAGGCGATGGCCATGACGGCAGCCCGGTCGAACGGGACTCCGTAGAGCTGGGCGATCCGCGACATCATGGCCAGTTGGATCGGGACGAGCAGCGCGGCGGCCGAGAAGGGGATCGGCACCGCCGTCGCCGCGGCCGCGGCGGCCACGGACGCCGCTATCTGCTTTTGGCCCTGCCGGGCCTTGGCATCGAGATCGATCTTCTGCGCCGCCGCGAGGGCTGCGTGGACAGCGTCCGGGACAACCAGAAAGGTGGCATTCAGCAGTTCCGTCAAGCCGTACGACGGCTGACCCGCGAACGGATCCCTCAGGGCGTAGGTCATGAACGGGCGCTCGCCGACGATCGGGAGCCCGAGGGATTCCACGTGCCGGGCCAGCGCCACGGCGTCCGGATGGAATTGTCCGTCGCGGACGGGCACCTGGGTGAAGACCAGCATCACGGGCACGTCGAGGGCGTCCAGCGCCCGGATGAACTGGGCCTCGGACTCTTCGAAGCGGCGGTCGAGCGCCCGGACGCAATACCACGCGGCGTGCATCTGCTCGCTGAGCGGCAGCGCGCGGCGGTCGGCGACGAACTTCCTGAGGTCTTTGAGGACGTCCTTGTCGTCGTGCCCCATCTCCAACCCGCGGGTGTCGATGAGGCCCAGCGAGCCGTGGACGCCCGTGTAGAGCTTGGAGTCCTGGGTCACCGGGGCACCGATGCCGGTGTCGGCGACCTCCTCGCCGAAGACCGCATTGATGAGGGTCGACTTGCCCACGCCGGTCTTTCCGAACACGCCAAGGTTGAAGCGGCCCATGAGGCTCGCCTGCTTCTCGAACTCGGACCGGAACGAATCGGTGAACCACTGCGTCACGCGATCTAGACTACGGTGCGGCGGGCGCGGAACCGCTGGTGAACGCCCCTGAGGCGCCCCGCGGGGTCGGAATCGGGGTCGATCGGTGAGGCTCTCATCGTGGTCTGTTGGCGTCCCGTTCACCGTTTCATCACGTCCAGGACTCGACCATGGCCCGAGGACGCCGGTAGTCTGCCCCACGTTCCGAACTTCGCGGGAAGGGTTCGGGCGTGGTCGTGCGGTCCGCACGTCTTGCGGCATGGCCACTCATAGACGTGGAAGGGTTCCCATGAACAGACGTATCCGACAGGCGCTGGTGGGCGTCGCGACAGCGGCCATGGTCGTGTCCGGCCTCATCGCGGGGGCGCCGCAGTCTCAGGCCGCACGCGGCGCACAAACGGACAGCGTGCCCACGCTGTACATCGACATGGTAGGCACCTACTACCGCACCACCATCGCCAACCCGCCGGTCACGACCACATCGCCCGCCGGGGCGTTCAACGCGGTCAACGGCAGCGGTAGCCACACCATCGCCGGCGGAGCCACCTACGAGATGGTCGATCCGGCGAACCCGAGCAACAACTTCGTGGACTTGGGGACGCCGAAC
>CAYZXQ010000099.1:0-4887 GCA_964482465.1 uncultured Nigerium sp.
GCCACCCACACCCACCCGAACCTCGTCACGCGGCCATGCTAGGGAAACGCTGATCAATCATGTCCTGGCTGCGGCGGCCCGGATCGAGCGATCCGAACCCCCTCGATCTGGGCCCGTATGTTCAATACGAGCCCACGATCTCGTGGCTCCAGCTCATCTCGCCCGACCCGTCCTCGCCAAGAACAGCATTCATCAGCGGTTCCCTAGGCGCGACCGCGGACCGATGCCGGCCGTTGGCGACACTCGTAGGCTGGTGGCCGATGAGCACCAACGAGGTCCTGTTTCCGCCCGGCGCCACGGCACGCGACTGGGCGCAGGACGCGTTGCTCGCCACGATCCTGTCGGTGACCTCGATGGCCACCGTGACCTTCTACGGCCCCGTCCTCACACGCTCGGGGATCGTCCTGCTCGCCTTCTTGTCGTTGGCCATGACCGCGCCGCTGATCCTGCGCCGCCACTCCCCCCTCATCACGCTGGGGCTCTGCACCCTCGGCGGCCTGCTCCAACTCGCGACGCTCAACGCCCCGACGATCTCGCTGGCCGCGGTGCCCGTCGTGGCCTACTCCGTCGCACGCTGGGTCCCCGGGACGCCCGCCCGCTGGGTCATCCCCATCGGCGCCATCGGCGCCTTCCTGGGCCCCCTGTCGTGGTTCAACGTCGCCTACCCCTCCGGCGTGACGGCCTACATCCTCTACTGGGGCGCCTGCATGGGCGCGGTGCTCACGCCCTACGCGGTCGGACGCCGCTTCCGCGAGTTGACCGAAGCCCGGGAGCAGCAGGCGCAGGCGGCCGAGGACCGCTACCAGCTCCAGCTCGCCGAACGGGAGCGCCAGACCCAACTCGCTGAGGCGTCCACGCGCGCGGTGATCGCCCGGGAACTCCACGACATCGTGGCGCACTCGCTGTCGGTCATGATCGTCCAGGCCGAGGGCGCACGGGCGGCGTCCGAACGCCGGCCCGAGGTCGCGCAGCAGGCTCTCACCACCATCGCCGACACCGGGCGCGACGCGCTCGCCGAGATGCGGCGCATCGTCGGGGTGCTGCGCAGCGGCCCGGACGCCCCGGCGTTCGCCCCCGCGCCGCGCCTGGACGACCTTTCCGACCTCGTCCTCCGGACCAGCGACCGGGCCACCTTCGAGGTCGTCGGGCAGCCCTACCCCGTGCCGCCCGCCCTAGAGGTCACGCTCTACCGGGTCGTGCAGGAGGCGCTCACCAACTTCCTCAAGCACGCGGGTCCGGACGCCCGCGCCCACGTCACCCTCACCTACGAGACGAACGGCCTTGTGGCGGACGTCGTGGACGACGGGGTCGGCGTCACGGGGGCGGACGACGGCGCCGGCAACGGGCTGCGGGGCATGTACGAGCGGGTGTCGTCCATGGGCGGCACGCTGCGCGCAGGCCCCCAACCCGAGGCCGCCGGATTCCGCGTGACGGCCCGCGTCCCGCTGCGTCAGGGCACCGGGCAGCGTCCCGCCTCACCCGCGGCCGCCCCGGCCGACGGGGCGGTCGCATTCCCACCGCCGTCCGGCGTGCCCGGCGTCCCGCCCGCACCGCCGACCCCGTACGTCCCGCCGCCCCGGTTCGGACGCCTGAGCCCCACCACCAGCACCCAGCCGCCCGTAGGAGGCTCCCGATGACCCCCATCCGCGTGTTCCTCGCCGACGACCAGGCCCTCGTCCGCAGCGGCTTCCGCATGCTGATCGACAGCGAGGACGACCTCGAGGTGGTCGGCGAGGCCGCCGACGGCGCCGCGGCCGTCCAGGAACTGCTCCGCAACCCCTGCGATGTCGTCCTCATGGACATCCGCATGCCCGTCATGGACGGCGTCGAGGCCACCCGCCGCGTCGTGCAGGCCGGCCTCGGCACGCGTGTGCTCGTGCTCACCACCTTCGACCTCGACGAGTACGCGTTCGCGGCCCTCAAGGCCGGGGCATCCGGGTTCCTCCTCAAGGACGCGCGCCCAGCCGACCTGCTCGCCGCGATCCGCAACGTCGCGGGAGGGGACGCCGTCATGGCGCCGTCCACGACCCGCCGCCTGCTCGACCACGTCCTGCCTACGCTGCCGTCCGCGCCCGCCGGAGAGGATCCCCGCCTGGCCCAGCTCACCGAGCGCGAGCGGGAGGTGCTCCTGGAGATCGCCCGGGGCGCGACCAACTCCGAGATCTCCAAGACCCTCTACATGGCCGAAGGCACCGTGAAGACGCACATCGGACGGCTGCTCTCCAAGCTGCAATCGCGCGATCGCGTCGGCCTGGTCCTGTTCGCGTTCGAGACCGGCCTGGTGCGCTGACGTCGGCGGGCCGCCGTCGAACCGGGGGGAGGCCGCGGCGGGCCCGCCGACGCCGCGTCGGACCCCGGCAGCGCACACGGCGACCTGCGGGATGGTCGCGGGCGTGCCGGGGCCGGCCTTGCGGGCGGCCTGAACGCTACATGCTACGTCACCCTGCCATGGCCAGCATCAGCTCCTCCCTGTTGTCCCGCAGCCGCGCCACGGCCCGGTGGCACCGCACCCGGACGGCGCCCGGCGTGGTGCCGAGGCGACGGGCGGCGTCCGGACCCGAACACCCCTCGACATACACGGCCTCGAGGACGCGCCGCGCGCCCTCCTCCAGCAAGCCCAACTGCGCCGCCACCGCCAAGACGGCGTCCGCGCCCATGCCCGGACCCGGATCGACGGCGACGCACGCCCGACCGGACCGCTGCTCGCGCTTGACCGCCTTGAGCGTGTCGAGGGCGAGGTTGGCGGCCACTCGGTGCCGACGCGCCAGCGGATAGGTGGCGATACGCTCCCACGCGGCCGCCAGGTAGTCGTCGAGCCGAGCGACCGGATCGCACGCCGCCAACCGGACCAACTTGCCGAGCATCGCGCGCAGCACCACCTGCCCGGCGACGGGATCGCCCGCCGCGTGCTCGGCGAGCAACACCCACAAAGCGGCGTCCGGATCGCCGGCGACCTCCGCGAGCCGCTCCGCCGGCCGACGCTCGGGGTGACGCACCTGCACATCGGCCCAGTCGGCGTCGAGCGCGGCCAGGGTGGCGGCGAGGCGATCGGAGGTCATGACCCGAGCTTCGTCGCGGGGTGTTGTCCGACGTGTTGCCCACCGTAATCGGATTGTTGTCAACTGCCGTTGGCGCAGCGTCGTGCCAAGCATTATCGTTTTACCTGCCTGGAGGGTTGCTGGTTGGGGTGCCGCAGCCCTTCGGTGCTTTAACCGGCGGAATCGTCCACCACCGCCTCGCCCCACGACCGCTTGCGCGCACTTCCTGCGCCGCCCCTCGCACCCCACTACCTTTGGGGACATGTCCACTCTGGGAGCAGCGCCCCCGCCGTTCTCGGTGGGCACGTCGGACGCGGTCGCACCGCTCGTCCTGGCCGTGGACGTCGGATCCTCCGGCGTCCGCAGCGGCCTCTACGACGCGCTCGGCCGCCCGGTCCGCGGGCTCAAGGCCAAGCTGCCGCACGCCTTCCTCACGCTCGCCGATGGCACATCCGTCGTCGACCCCGACCGGGTCGCGGACGCCGTTGCGCGCGTCATCGACCTGGTTGCGGCCAGGGCCACCGACCCCATTGCCGGCGTCGCGCTGGACACGTTCGCGCCGTCGCTGGTGGGCGTGGACGCCGACGGTGCAGCCATCACCCCTTGCTACACCTACGCGGACAGCCGTCCGGCGTCCCACGTTCCCGCCCTTCGCGACCTTCTGGGCGAGGACGCCACGCAGCAGCGGACCGGCCATCGCGCCCACTCCGGCCACCTGGCGGCGCGGTTCCTGTGGCTGCGCGACACCGACCCCGACACGTTCGCCCGCGCCGCCCGCTGGCTCTCGCTCGGCGAGTACGCCCTCCTGCGCCTCATCGGCCGGACGGCCGCGGGCACGTCCATCGCCTCCTGGACCGGCATGCTGCACTGCCGCGCCGCCGCCTGGGACGACACCCTCTGCGATGTCGTCGGCGTCCGCCCCGAGCAACTCTCCCCGGTCGCGACGCCCTCGAACCCCCTGACGCCCCGCCTCGACGTCGGCGCCCGCTGGCCGATGCTGCGCGACGCCGTCTGGTTCGCCCCCATCGCCGACGGCTACGCGCAGTCGCTCGGTCTGGGCGTGGACGGCCCGGACCAGGTGGTCCTCTCCGCCGCCACCTCCGGCGCGCTGCGCGCCATCGTGACGACCGGCATCACGGCCCTCCCCCGCGGGCTGTGGTGCAACCGCGTGGACGAACGCCGCAGCATCCTCGGCGGCGCCCTCAACGACGTCGGCCGGGCGGTGGCCTGGCTCGAGACGACCCTGCATATCCCGCCGCGGGAGGAATGCCGCCGCATGCTGGCCGGCGACCCGCTTCCGAGCGCCCCGGTGGTCCTGCCGTGGTTCTCCGGCGAGCGCTCCCCCGGTTGGGCCGGCGACGCCCGCGCCGTCTTCGCCGGGGTGTCCGCCGCGACGACCCCCTGGGAGCTCTACCGCGGCACCATCGAGGGTGTCGCCCTCGCCTACGCCCGCATCCTGAGCGAGCTGACCGAGGTGACCGGACGCCCCCGCGGCATCCTCGGCACCGGACGGATCACGCTCGACCTGCCCGGGCTCCTCCAGATCGTCGCGGACGCCACCGGCATCCCCGTCACGCCGGTCCCGCTGAAGCGCTCCACCCTGCACGGGACCGCCCTGCACGCGCTCGACGTCCTCGCCCCGGACGTCGCCCGGACGCCCGTCGACCTTGGACCCACGTGCGAGCCGATCCCCGCCCGCGCGGCCTACTACGCCGACCGCGCCGAGCGGTTCCGCGCCCTCTACACCCGCGTCATCACGCCGGCCTGACCCCGGCGGCAAGCCCGCACCCGCGCGCTGGGGAACCGCTGATTGATGCTGTTCTTGGCGAGGACGGGTCGGGCGAGATGA
>CAYZXQ010000100.1:0-4531 GCA_964482465.1 uncultured Nigerium sp.
ACCCGGATGCCGAGGGGCCCTGGGGACCCACCTGGAGGTTCACCGGGACCGTCCGGCGGTCGACGACCACCGGATCGGGGCGAGCGACGGCGTCCGGATCGATCACCAGCGCACCGGACGGACGGGGGGTCACGGCGGCGTCCGGAGCCCACGGCGGCGGGGTGAGGGGCGCGTCGGACGCCGACGGCCAGGTCTGCGTCGACTCGGGAAGGGACGGCGGCGCGGCGGACCGGCGTGCCTGCCAGGGCCAGCGCACCATCATCGACCTCCTGCCCGGAACCTACCCCACGGACGGCTCCGGGACAGCAGCGACCGCGGCGAGAACCGCGCGCGCCAGCGGCGCCACCGGCCGAGCCCGGTGGTCAGCGACACCAAGGCGGCGTCAACGTCTTGCCACACGGCGTCGGCCTGCGCCTCGGACGGCTCCTGGGGCGCGAACACCCCCGCCTCCACGGCCGCCGCGAGCGGACGAGCCCCGACGCCGGGATGGGCGGCGTCCAGGACGCTCGCGGCCTCCAGCCGGGTGCTGCTCCGGGGCGGGCGGGTGCCCAGGTCGAGGGCGGCGTCCTCGAGCTCGGCCCATCCGCCGTCCAGGCGCCGGACGAGCGGCAGGGCGCCGCGCCGGGACGCCCGCCGCCGCTTCTTGAGCGCGGCGATCAGGACGAACGGGCCCGCCAACAGACCGAGGACGCCGAGCGTCACCCCCGTCACGGCCAGCACGCGCAGCAGGATCGCGAGGGCGTCGATGTCCTTGGGACGGGGCTGCTCGGCCTCGTTCTCGACCGGCGCTCGGGCCGGGTCGTGGGGCGGGTCGGGCGGGGGCAGCACGCGCGGCTGGGGCGTCGGCTTCGGCTTCGGCACCTCGGTCAGGGGGACGCGGTCGCGGTTCGGGGCCGGGTCGAACGCCACCCAGCCGAGCCCCTCGAAGGGCACCTCCACCCACACGTGGGCGTTCCGTCCGGTCAGCGGGAGCGAGCCGTCGGGGGCGAGCTGTGCACCGGCGTCCGGGTAGAAGCCGAGCACGACCCGCGCCGGGAGGCCCAACTGCCGGACCATCAGCGTCATCAGCGCCGCGTACTGCTCGTCGTCGCCCACGAGCATGGGGGCGGCCAGCATGGTGGCCAGCCGCTCCGTGGTGTGGCCGGCGCGCGAGCGCCCGTCGGTGCCGTCGGAGTAGAAGCCCGTGGTGTGCAGGCGTTCGGCGATCCGGCGGACCTGCTCGTAGGGCTGGGTAGCGTCGCCGACAATGTCGAGCGTGGCCGGACCGAGGGCGTCCGGGACCCCCGTGACGGCGGCGAGCGGCATGGGCAGCACGCGGCGTCCGGCGGCCTGCGTCGCGTCGGCGACCGGCGGGACGGCCGCCACGGCCCAGGCGTCGCCTGCGCGGACGCCCGCTGCGGTGGCCACGGTGCCGGTCGCCGGGTTGTAGACGAGCCCCTCGGCCTGGCGGGCGGCGTCCGGACCCACGAACTCCAGCCCGCGTAGGTCGCCGGCGGAGGCGACCCACAGGCCGGCGTATTCGTCCGCGGTCACGTGCAGGCGCAGTGGGTCGCCCGGACCGGCGAGGGTCCGCCCCACCCGGACGAACGCGGACGTCGTGTCCGCCACGCCGAACACGACACCGTCGTAGGCGTCGAGCGTCGCCAGCCGCAGCCGGACGCCCTCGGGCAGGCCCTGGACGCGGAACTGGACCGCGTCCTTGGCGTCGGTCTCGAAGTGCCGGAACGACGTGAGGGGGCTCGCGTGGGCCAGCGGGTCGAAGGGGGGCACGACATCGTCGCGCAGCACCTGCCGGTTGATCCCCGCGCCCAGCACCGGCGCGGCCAGCAGCGCCACCGCGGTGCCGCCCGCGAGCACCGACGCCCCCAGCGCGGCTCGGCGTCCGGCCGCGGCGACCGGGGTACCGCCGATGAGGACCACGGCGTCGGTCCGGCGCGCGGCGGCGGTGCGCCAGGCGGCCCATCCGAGCGCGACGACGGCGAACGCGAGCCCGAGCCAGACGGCCAGTGGCGCCTCGCGGGTACCCCAGAGGATCGCCACGGCGAGGTTGGCCGCAGCCGGCAGGACCGCCCAGGCCCACCAGCGGCGTCCGAGCGCGAGCCGGGCGGCGACGACCGCGGTGACGAGGCCGGTCAGGTAGGGCACGACGGCGGGGCCGGTGAAGGAATCGGCGGGGACGCTCACCGTGAGCAGGTCGCGCCACGCGAAGACCGTGAGCACGGTCAGGCGCGCGAGGGTGTCCAGTGTCGGGACGAACCCCGCGATCGCCGTCATCGGCAGCGCGAAGGCGCCGCCGCACAGCAGGTACGCCACGGCCGCGGCGGCGACGGTGCTCAGCAGGGGCCAGCGCCGCAGCCCCGTGCCGATGCCGACGGCCAGTCCCACCGCGACGCCCCCGCCCGCGGCGAGGTAACCGGGAGCTCCGGCGAACGTGGGTCCCCACGCCGGGACGCCGATTGCGAGCAGCGCCGCGACGGCGACCAGCGACAGCGCGTCCCGCGCGCTCGGGCGGGTCACCGGAGGGTCCTCATCGCGCGCGGCAGACCCTCAAGATCGGCCAGGTCGATGGCGACCAGCCGCCCCGACGTGCGCCGCGCAGGCGGCAGCGCCGCGTCGCAGCGCAGGGCGAAGACGGCCAGTTCGCCGGGCAGCACGAGTTCGGCGCCGCGCAGGTCGGACGCCGTCCGGACGCTCCCCGTCACGAAGCCGGCCACGGACGCCGCGGGCACCGCCCGGTGGGCGATCAGCGCGACCTCGCGCAGGGACCGGGCGCGGGCGTCCGGTTCGAGGCGGGTGAGCGCGTCGAGCAGGCCGGTGGGGGAGGCGAAGGCCAGCTCGCCGGCGGAGGTGACGACGGACGCCGCCCGTCCGGCCGTGAGGGCGGCCAGGGCGACGGACGCCGCGGCCGAGATCGCCAACTCGAAGTCGTCTCCCGTGGCGTACGCGGCGGGGTCGGTGTCGAGGACGAGCAGCAGGTGGGAGCGCATCGTCTCCTCGAACTGGCGCACCATGAGACGCCCGGTACGGGCCGTGGTCCGCCAGTGCACCGAGCGGCGGTCGTCGCCCGGCACGTAGGGGCGCAGGGCGTGGAACGAGACGTCCGAGCTGGACAGGTTCGCCGTCGTCACGCCCTCGATGTCGCGCAGGAGACCGACGGCGCCGGCCGCCATCCGGACGGTCCGGGGGTGCACGAACAACTCCACCATCCCGCTGCGTTCGCGGGTGCTTCGCAGCAGCCCCAGCGGGTCGGAGCGCACCGACCGCACCGGGCCCACCTTGATCACGCCGCGGCGGCGCGCCGGGATCTGGAACAGTTGCTCGGCCTCGTCGCCGGGCGCCAATCGCCCAATCCCGAAGGCCGCCACCGCCGGACCGACGGGCAGCTCCACCTCCACCGGGGCGGTGGGGCGTTCCGTCTCGTTGCGGACGCCGACCCGTCCGAACGCCGTCGCCCCGGGGGTCACCCGCGACGGATCCAGCCGCAGGTCGACGCCGAGGCTGCCGCGGTCGCGGGCCAGAAACCCCGCCGCGAGCAGGGCGATGAAGGCCACGACCGCGGCGACCCGAAACTCCAACCAGCCGCGCCACGCCCCGAACCCGCCGAGCACCATCACGCCCGCGACGGCGATCCACCCCACGGGCGTGACGGCGTCCCACACCGGACGGATCCGGTGCAGCATCGTCGCGCGCAATTCCGGCAGGGTCACGCGTCGGCCCGTTGCCGCGGCGGCTCGACGGACGCCAGCGCACGGGCCAGCACGTCGGCTGCGGATGCCCCGCTGAACTCGGCCTCCGGGTGCAGGATCACCCGGTGCTGCCACAGCGGGGCCGCCAGCTCTTTGACGTCGTCGGGGAGCACGTAGGGACGGCCGTGGGCCGCGGCCCACACCCGCGCGGCGCGCACCATGGAGATGGCGCCGCGGGTGGACACGCCGAGCAGCGCGTCGGCGTCCGCGCGCGTCGCCTCGGCGAGGGCCTGGACGTACGCGAGCACGGCGGGATCCACGTGGTTGTCGCGCACGAGGTCGATCATCTGCACCACGGCGTCCGCGGTGATGATGGGGGTCAGCGCGTCCGAGCGCTCGGGGTGCCCGGAGCCGGCCAGCACCTGCAGCGCCGCGTCGCCGGTCGGGTACCCCAGCGAGGTCTTCATGAGGAACCGGTCGAGCTGCGCCTCGGGCAGCGGGTAGGTGCCCGCCTGCTCGACGGGGTTCTGGGTGGCGATGACCATGAACGGGCGTCCGGCCTGGTGGCGGACGCCGTCGACGGTCACGTAGCCCTCCCCCATGACCTCCAGCAGCGCCGACTGGGTCTTCGGCGAGGCCCGGTTGATCTCGTCGGCCAGCACGAGCGACGCGAAGATCGGCCCTCGATGGAACTCCCACTGGCGGCTGTTCTGGTCGTACATCGTGACGCCCGTGATGTCGGAGGGCAGCAGGTCGGGGGTGAACTGGATCCGGCTGTGCGTGCCCTGGACCGTCGCCGCGATGGCCCGCGCCAGCGCCGTCTTGCCCGTGCCCGGGGCGTCCTC
>CAYZXQ010000101.1:0-4513 GCA_964482465.1 uncultured Nigerium sp.
AACCCCCTCGATCTGGGCCCGTATGGTCAATACGAGCCCACGATCTCGTGGTTCCAGCTCATCTCGCCCGACCCGTCCTCGCCAAGAACAGCATCAATCAGCGGTTCCCTAGGGTGCGTGTCGGGCCCCCGGTAGGCTGGTCGCCATGACCGAAAACCCCCGCAGCGCCTGGGCCTGGGGCCTAGCGACCGTGACCGAAACCGGGGACGTCCTCGACGTCTGGTATCCCGATCCTCGGCTCGGCGAGCCGGGTCCGGACGCCGCCGACACCCCCGCGGCCCTGCTGCGCGCCACGGATTCGGACCCGGCCCGCGGCGTCCGGACCGACGTCGTCCGCACCCAGATCGACCTGGACGCGGCCCCCACGAGCGTCCCGGACGCCTACCTGCGGCTCCACCTGTTGAGCGCGCGGCTGGCCGCGCCGCGGACGATCAACCTGGACGGCCTGTTCGGCGTGCTGCCGAACGTCGTGTGGACCTCTGAGGGTCCGTGCGCGGTCGAGGGCTTCGGCGACGTGCGGGCGCGCCTGCGCGCCGAGCGCAAGCACGTCACGGTGTACGGCGTCGACAAGTTCCCTCGGATGGTCGACTACGTCGTTCCGTCCGGGGTGCGGGTGGCGGACGCCGACCGCGTCCGGCTGGGTGCGCACCTGGCCGAGGGCACGACGGTGATGCACGAGGGCTTCGTCAACTTCAACGCGGGCACGCTCGGCGCGTCCATGGTGGAGGGCCGAATCTCGGCGGGCGTCGTCGTGGGCGACGGCACCGACGTCGGCGGCGGGGCGTCCATCATGGGCACCCTGTCGGGCGGCGGCAAGGAGCAGGTGACGGTCGGCAAGCGGTGCCTGCTGGGCGCCGAGAGCGGCATCGGCATCTCGCTCGGCGACGACTGCGTGGTCGAGGCGGGGCTGTACGTCACGGCCGGCACGAAGGTGCTGCTTCCCGACGGCAGGGTCGTCAAGGCCGCCGACCTGTCGGGCGCGAGCGGCCTGCTCTTCCTGCGCAACAGCCGGACCGGCGCCGTCGAGGCGCGGCCGCGAGCGGGGGGCGCGGTCGAACTGAACGCCGCCCTGCACGCGAACTAGGCCGACGTGCGCCGAGCCGCCCGACGCATCGTCGTCGGTCTCCTGATCGCCGCGGTCGTGGCCGCGGCCGTGGTCACCGGGGTCGTCGCGTGGTACGCCGCGACGAACCAACCGCTGCCGCTGGCCGACCGCTGCGAGGCGCGGGTCCAGTCCGGCACGACGGTCCTGCGCCCCGACCAGGCGCACTACGCGTCCATCGTCGTGGGGGTGGGCACGCAGCGCGGCCTGGTGCCGCGGGCGTCCAGCATCGCCCTGGCGACCGTCTACCAGGAGTCGGGCATCCGCAATCTCGACTACGGCGACCGCGACTCCCTCGGGCTGTTCCAGCAGCGGCCCTCGCAGGGCTGGGGTACCCCAGAGCAGGTGATGGATCCGTGGTACGCGAGCAATGCGTTCTACGCCACCTTGGTCAAGGTGCCCAACTGGGACACCGGCGACATCAACGATGTGGCCCAGGCGGTCCAGCGCAGCGGACACCCCAAGGGCTACGTCCGGCACGTCGAGAACGCCCGCCGGGTCGCCAGCAGCCTGACCGGCGAGACCCCCGCCTCGTTCACGTGCCGCGTCGGCGCGCCCGCGGACGCCGACCCGGCCGGCTTCGCGGCGTTCCTGGGCAAGACCCTGCCGTCGACCTCAGCGCTGTCGCAGCCCCCCGGGAAGGTCGTGATCACGGCTAAGACCACCGCCGAGGCGTGGTCCGCGGCCCACATCGCGGTCGCCAACGCCGGACGCTACGGCGTCACGCGCGTCGATCTCGCCGGACGTCGTTGGACGCCGAGCCGGCTCGTCCTGGCGGACTGGAGCGAAGCCGCCGCGCAGTCCGACGGCAAGGTCGTCGAGGTGTCCTTCTAGGGCGTCCACCGGCTCACGACCACCGACGCGGGCCGCAGCCACGGCGTCCGGAACCCCGGCGTTAGGGCTGAGTCAGACGCGCCGCGGCGGCGGCGATCCGCTCGTCGGACGCCGTCAGCGCGATCCGCACGTGGCGGGCACCGGCGGGACCGTAGAAGTCGCCGGGGGCGGCCAAGATCCCGCGGTCGGCGAGCCAGTCCACGGTGGCGCGGCAGTCGTCGCCGCGCGTGGCCCACAGGTACAGCGAACCCTCGGAATGGTCGATGGCGAACCCCGCCGCCTCCAGCGCCGGCCGCAGGACCTCCCGTCGGCGCAGGTAGCGCGCGCGTTGGACGTCCACGTGTTCCTGATCGCCGAGCAGGTCGGTCATGACGGCCTGGACCGGTCCGGGCACCATCATGCCGCCGTGCTTGCGCACCTCCAGCAGCTCGGCGATCACGGTGGCGTCGCCGGCGACGAAGCCCGCGCGGTACCCGGCGATGTTGCTGCGCTTGCTGAGCGAGAACGCGGCGAGCAGGCCGTCGACCGACCCGCCGTTGACGGACGGATCCAGGATCGACACCGGCTCTGCGTCCCAGCCGAACTCGCCGTAGCACTCGTCGGCCACGAGCAGGGCGCCGACCGAGCGGGCGGCGGCCACCCACGCGCGCAGGGCGTCCGCGTCGAGGATCGCGCCGTGGGGGTTGGCCGGGGAGTTGATCCAGATGAGTCGCGGCCGGGCCGCGGCGGCTGCCGCGGGGTCGTCGGTCGCGACGGGTGTGGCCCCGGCGATCCGGGCACCGACCTCGTAGGTGGGGTAGGCGGTCGTCGGCAGGACCACCACATCGCCGGCCTCGAGCCCGAGCTGGGTCGGGAGCCACGCGACGAGCTCCTTGGTGCCCACCACGGGTAGGACATGCGCGTCGGTCAGACCGGTCGCCCCCCAGCGACGGGCCAGGTAGCCGAGGATCGCCGCCCGCAGCGCCGGGGTCCCCCACACCGTGGGGTAGCCGGCCCACTGCGGCGCAGCGTCCGCGAGCGCCGCCAGGGCACGCTCGGGCACCGGATCGACCGGCGTGCCGACCGACAGGTCGCACACGCCGTCGGGGTGCGCGAACGCCCGCGCCCGGGCGTCCGCGATGGTGTCCCAGGGGAAGTCGGGCAGAAGACCCGAAACCGTCCTCACTACGCCTGCGGCGGGAGCGCGACGATGCGCGGGTCGTCGGCGTCGATCTTGCCCATCTTGGCGGCGCCGCCGGGGCTGCCGATGGAGTCGAAGAACTTCACGTTGATGTCGTAGTACTCGGCCTGGTCGCCCGGGACATCGTCCTCGTAGTAGATGGCTTCGGTCGGGCACACCGGCTCGCAGGCGCCGCAATCCACGCACTCGTCGGGGTGGATGTAGAGCATGCGGTTGCCCTCGTAGATGCAGTCGACCGGGCACTCCTCGACGCACGCGAGGTCCTTGACGTCCACGCACGGCTGCGTGATCACGTAGGTCATGAATCACTCCTGTTGGTAAGGCCCTACGATGGGCTGCTCCCACACCTTACAACCGTCGTTGGGGAGTTGACCGTGGTGCACAACGCGGACGCCGTCGCATCGCTTCGTCCGGCGCTGGCCGTCGGCGAGCGGGTCAGCCTGCGCGTCCGCGACCGCGAGGTGCTGGGCTTCGTGACCGAGTTGGGTCCGGACGCGGTGACGGTCCTGGATCGGCGCGGCGCCGCGACGCGGATCGACCGGCGGGAGGTCGCGGCCATCCGCCGCGTGGGCGTGGCGCTCGGCCGCGACCCTTTGGCCGCGCCGAGGACGCTGCTGGACGCGCTGGCCGCGCGCGCCGGGGTGTCCGGGACGCCGTGGGTCTGCCGCATCTCGACTCTGGTGGGGGGCCGGACGCCGCCCGCGACGGTCCCGGCCTGGGGCGAGACGGCCGAATTCGGGGACCTCGTCGCGCGTTGCGAGGGCGAATGGGTGACCCTCGGCGGGGACGTGGCGGCGGTTGCGGACGCCGTCGTCGATGCCGCATGGTGGGCGACACGGGCGGGGGCCAGGTCGGTCCAGGTGCGCTGCGACCGCGCCGCCGATGCCACCCCGCTGGTCGCACGGGGGTTCGTGCGCCGCTGACCGTCGGGGGCCCGGCACGCCGCATCCCCGCGATGACTTGCCGCCGCGCGACCACCCGGGCCCCGGTGCACCAGCCGGGGAGTCCGACACGCCGGTCCAGAGCCCGGCAACGGGTCGCCGCTACCCGAACACCCGGCCCCGGCGGACCGGTCCGGAACCCCGCCACGAGCCGCCGCTACCCAAACACCCGAGCCCGGCGCACCAGCCGGGAACCCCGACACGCCCGGGAACCCCGCCACGAGCCGCCGCTACCCAAACACCCGGCCCCGGCGGACCGGTCCGGAACCCCACACCGAGCCGCCGCTACCCAAACACCCGGCCCCGGCGGACCGGTCCGGAACCCCACACCGAGCCGCCGCTACCCAAACACCCGAGCCCGGCGCACCACTCGGGAACCCCGACACGCCCGGGAACCCCGGCACGAGCCGCCGCTACCCAAACACCCGAGCCCGGCGCACCAGCCGGGAACCCCGA
>CAYZXQ010000102.1:0-4412 GCA_964482465.1 uncultured Nigerium sp.
CGATCATCGCATTGCACTTGTACTGGTAGATGATCGTCGCCACCATCACGCCGACGAACACCAGCGACGCGACGACGATGCCGCCCACGGCGCCGGAGAGGGCTCGGCTTACGGCGGTCGAGCTGCTGGCCGCGGTGAGGCCGGCGCCGGCCAAGACCGCGAAGAGCACGCCCGCGTACACCAGCGAGACGACCATGAGGATCGCGGTGGGCAGCACCGCGATGCCGACGAACAACTGCCAACGGCGCTTGTAGACGTTGAACGCGCCGGAGATCGTGGCGCCCAGGTCCATCGGGCTCGGTGCCAGAACCGGACCGGCCGGGGTGGCGGGCACCGGCGCATAGGGGTTGGGGGCGTAAGGATTGGGTGTGCTCACCCTCATATCGTACGGGTGGGGGTCTGACAGTCTGCGGTATCCCAAGGGGGAGCGCTCCCCGAGGGGTGCCGGACGCCCCTGCTCGCGTCGGGTGGGTGGCGCGGGGACGTGTCGCTGTTCAGGGGGTGTCGGACGCCCCTGCTCGCGTCGGGTGGGTGGCGCGGGGACGTGTCGCTGTTCAGGGGGTGTCGGACGCCCCTGCTCGCGTCGGGTGGGTGGCGCGGGGACGTGTGGCTGTTCAGGGGGTGTCGCACGCCCCTGCTCGCGTCGGGTGGGTGGCGCGGGGTCGGCGGGCTCAGGACGCGGGATCGGGCCAGACCACCGCTTGGACCAGGACGACATCGTGGCCGTTGAACGTCACCGACGTTCCTCCGGCCAGCACGTACCCCTCCGCGAGCGCCGCGCCGACGCGCCGTCGGAAGTCGGCATCGTCGGGGCCGGTGATGCAGCGGTACCGCTGGGTCTCGGGGACCGGGGCGGTGTCCGCGGGACGGCCCGGGGCGGCGTCTGCGACCGTCCGGCCGGGGCGGGGTACGTCCGGAACCGGCCGGGCCGCGACCGGAACCGTGCGGGCCGCGACCGGAACCCTGCGGGGGGCGTCCGGAACCCTGCGGGCGGCGTCCGGAACCGGCGGCGCAACCGCGACAGGCGCGTCCCCGGGACCGGCGACGTCCAGGACCACCACTTCTCCGAACCGCGGGACGACTGCGGCGTAGCCCAGCTCGGAACCGATCCGGCGGGCCAGGGCCTCGGCGGAGGAACCCTCGCCGTGGACGCAGAAGACCGTCCGGGGCGCGGGGGACAGCTCGCGAACCCAGTCGACGAGGTCGGAGGCGTCGGCGTGGACGGAGAACTCGGCGTCCGCGACGATCTCGGCCCGCACCGGGACATAGCGTCCGCGCATCTTGAGTTGCGTCGCGCCCTCAAGCAGCGCCCGGCCGCGCGTGCCGACGCCCTGGTAGCCCGTCAGGACGATGGCGTTGCGGGCATCCGGGGCCAACTGTTCGAGGTGGTGCAACACGCGCCCGCCGGTCGCCATGCCCGAGGACGCCACGATGATGCTCGGCCCATGCCCACCCGCCGCGGTGAGCGCCTTGGAGTCCTCGGCGCTCCGGACGGCCGTCACGCGGGTGAGGGTCCGGAAGTCCTCGGCCACGTCCGGGCGCAGTTCGTCGGTCAGCGCCTGGTACACGTCGAGCGCGGCGGTGGCCATGGGCGAGTTGACGTACACGGGGGCGTCCGGGATGCGGCCGTCGCGCTTGAGCTCGAACAGCACCTTGAGGACGAGTTCGGTCCGGTCGATGGCGAAGGCGGGGATCAGGACCGTCCCGCCGCGCGCGAGCGTCCGCCGGATGACGTCGGCCAGCTCCTCGTGCGGGAGGTTCGCGGGCCCGGGGTGCTCGCGGTCGCCGTAGGTCGACTCCACCAGGACGAACGTCCCTCCCGGCGGCACATCGCGCGCCCGCAGCACCGGGTGGTCGTGCCGGCCTAGATCGCCGGAGAAGACGACGGACGCCGTGGGTGTCCAGAGGGTCGCGGACGCCGACCCGAGGATGTGCCCCGCCCGCGTCAGGCGCAGGACGATCCGGGGGTCGGACGCCGCCCGCTCGCCCCCGGTCAGCTCGAAGTCGGTGTCGTATTCCAGCGCCACGAACTGGGGGAGCGCGGCCTCGACGTCCTCGGTCGTGTACAGCGGCAGGGCCGGGTCGTGCCTCGACCAGCCGCCGGTGTTGGCGTCCTCGGCCTCCTGCTCCTGGAGCTTGGCGGCGTCCCGCAGGACGATCTCGGCGAGCCGGCGGGTGCCCTCGGTACACCAGATGGGTCCGCGGAACCCGGCCTTCACCAGGGCAGGCAGGTAGCCGCAGTGGTCGAGGTGGGCGTGGGTGAGGACGAGATCGGACAGCGATGCGGGGTCGACCGGGAAGGGCTCCCAGTTGCGGACGCGCCACTCCTTCTCGCCCTGGAACATGCCCGCGTCCACGAGGATGCGGCGCTCGCCGACGGTGAGCAGGTATTTCGAGCCGGTGACGGTCCGGGCGGCGCCGAGGAACGTGAGGGTCGTACGCGGATTCGGCATGACTCCACCATGGCAGCCGCCGGGGGCGCGCGGGTGGGCTTCGCCAAACCCGCGCCGCGAATCAGCCTCGACTAGCGGCGACGGCGGCGTACATGTCGTCGATGAGCGACGCGAACCGCTTCTCGACCTCGCGGCGCTTGACCTTCAGCGTGGGGGTCAGCAGGCCATTGTCCTGGGTGATCTCGCCCCACAACACCCGCATCTCGCGGACCTGTTCCCACGACGCCAGCCGCTCGGTCGCCTCGGTGACCCGGCGCTGCAGCTCGGCGATGATCTGCGGGTGCGCCAGCAGGTCCTCGACGCGCTGCACCTGGATACGCAGGGAGTCGGCGAGCGCTTGGACGTCCGGCAACGACGGCTGCACCAACAGTGTCAGGCACGGTCGGTTGTCGCCGAGGATCACCGCGTACTCGATGAGGGGGTCGGAGGCGAGCTGCGCCTCGATGGGACCGGGGGCGATGTTCTTGCCGCCGCTGGTGACGATGAGGTCCTTCAAACGGTCGGTGACCACCACGAACCCGTCGGTGTCGATGTAGCCGATGTCGCCGGTGTGGAGCCAGCCGTCGGCGTCCAAGACCACCGCGGTCGCCTCGGGATCGTTCCAGTACCCCTTCATGATCGACGGCGCCCGGACGAGCAATTCGCCGTCCGCCCCCAGCCGGAACTCGGCGCCGGGGATCGGGAACCCGACGGTGCCGAGCTTGAAGCACCGCGGGTAGTACATGGTGACCATCGGCCCGGACTCCGTCAGCCCGTAGCCCTGCCCGAGCAGGATTCCGGCCGCCGAGAAGAACTCCTCGATCTCCTCGCGCAGCGGCGCGCCTCCCGACACCAGCAGCGATTTCGGGCCGCCCACCGCGTCCCGGATCGCCTTGAGTACCAGCGCGTCCGCGGGCTTGAGCTGGGCGCGCCACCACACCGACGGCCGCGCGCCCTTGCGGTAGGCGTGCTGCAACTGGCCGCCGACCCGCAGTGCCCAGCGCAGGATCGCGCGCTTGGGGCGGGAGTCCGCCACCTTGCCGTGCGCGGTCGCGTACACCTTCTCGAACAGCTTTGGGACGCTCACCAGCATCGTCGGCTGCGCCGTCACCATGGCCTTCGCGATGGTGCGCGGGTCGGTCACGTAGGTGTTCATGCAGCCCTTGGCCAGCACGTAGAACGTCCACAAGCGCTCCAGCGCGTGGGACAGCGGCAGGAAGCACAGGCTGTGGTCGTCCGGGGTGAAGTGCTCGGCCCAGTTGACGTCGATCGCCCAGATCTGGTGGGTGTAGGTCCGGTGCGTGAGCATGACGCCCTTCGGGAGTCCGGTCGTCCCCGAGGTGTAGATGATCGTCACGGTGTCGTCCGGGCCCTGCGCGGCCACGCGCGCCGCGACCTCGTCCAGGTGCGCGCGGGTTGGGTCGGCGAGGTCGGCGAGGGTCCGGACGCCGGCGGCGTCCATCGTCACGACCTCGGCCAGGTCGGGCAGCTCCGCCCGGACCGCCTCCACCCGCGCCAGTTCGGACGCCCCCGCGACGACGCACCAGCGCGCGCCGGAGTTGCCGAGGATGTGCCGCACCTGGTCGGACGTGCTGGTCGCGTAGATCGGCACCACGAGGCCGCCGGCCGCGATGATCGCCAGGTCGGCGATCGTCCACTCGGGACGGTTGGGCGAGAACAGCCCCACCCGGTCGCCGGGCGCCAATCCCGCTGCGACAAGGCCGGACGCCAGCGCTTCGACCTCCGCGCGGGCCTCGGCGTAGGCCCACGTGCGCCAGCCGTCGCCGTCGGCGACCCGCAGCGCCGTCCGGTGGGAGTGCGTGGCGGCAGACGCGGCCAGCAGGGCTATCAGGTTGTCCATCGCGACCTCCGGTCGGACGCCCTGGGTGGCGTCCGGGAAGAATCTACTCGTCCGTAGGTTGGGTGGCGACGCGAACGCGGTTCGGTACCGTCTGAGGTGTGGAGACATGGGAGCCCGGG
>CAYZXQ010000103.1:0-4255 GCA_964482465.1 uncultured Nigerium sp.
ATGCGCGCGGGTACGACCCTGCAGACGGATCGGACCCTGCCCACCGGTCAGGCGTCGGCGCCCGTCGCAGAGCGCGGCGGGACCGGGGGACTCGCGGCGAGCGACGCCAGCACGTCGGCGAGTTCGTCGGCGAGGGCGGACGGTTCGTCCTCGGGGTCGCCGATGTGGAGGCCGCCGTCAGCGTCCAGTTCCACGGGTCGCACCAGGACGACCGCCTCCGGCGGGATCGGACCGAAGACGTGCGGGAAGGACATCCCACCGACGTCCTCGACGCGCACGCGGACGCCCCGGTCGGCCAACGCGGCGCGGTCGAGTTCGAGGATGACCAGCGGCTCGGGATCGTCGGCGTAGAACGTCCGGGCGACCAGGCCGAGCTGGTGGGGGTAGCTGCAATGGATGAACCCCTCGTCGTCCAGCGTGCGCCCACGCGTCGAGATGCGGTACTCGCCCGCGGCCTGCGCCGCCTCCCAGTCGGAGCGATGGGCCAGGTGCCACAGCGGGAAGAAGCCGCTCACGGGTGGTCCTCTCGGTGGCCGTCGGGACGCTGCTCGGCGCTCGGCACGGTGTCTGCCTCCTCGCGCTCCAGGAAAGCGGCCAGCTCGCCGGCCAAGTTGGCGTTCACGCGGGCGACGATCCGGGTGCCCTCGCCGGTGTGCTCGGTGGTGACGATCTCGCCCTCGCGGTGGATGCGGTCGACGAGATCGTGGCGGGCGTACGGAATGAGGGCGCGCACCTGGGCCTCGGGACGCGGCAGCCGTTCCTCGACGCGCGCGCGGAGGGCGTCCATGCCCGCTCCCGTGCGTGCGGAGACGAAGACGGCGTCGGGGACGAGGGTCCTCAGCGGCGTGAGGTGGGCGTCCGACACCCGGTCGATCTTGTTGAAGACAACCTGCTCGGGGACCGCGGTCGCGCCGATCTCGGCGAGGACGGTCCGGACGGCGCGAATCTGCCCCTCGGGATCGGGGTCCGAGGCGTCCACGACGTGCACGAGCAGGTCGGCTTCGACGGATTCTTCCAGCGTGGAGCGGAACGCCTCGACCAGGTCATGGGGCAGGTGCCGCACGAAGCCGACCGTGTCGGTGAGGGTGAAAACACGGCCGTCCGCGGTCTGGGTGCGACGCGTCGTCGGATCCAGGGTGGCGAACAGGGCGTCCTCCACCAGTACCCCCGCGCCGGTCAGGCGGTTCAGCAGCGACGACTTGCCGGCGTTCGTATAGCCCACGATCGCCACGGACGGCACCTGGTGCCGCCGCCGCTCCTGCCGCTTGGTCTCGCGCACGGCGTCCAGATCCCGCAGCCGGCGCCGCAGCACCGCGATCCGCGTCTTAATGCGCCGCCGGTCGGTCTCGATCTTGGTCTCGCCGGGACCGCGTCCGCCGATGCCCGCACCGGCCGCGGCGCGTCCGCCCGCCTGGCGCGACAGGTTGCCGCCCCAACCGCGCAGGCGCTGGCGCAGGTACTGCAACTGGGCCAGCTCGACCTGAGCCTTGCCCTCGACCGACTTGGCGTGGGCGGCGAAGATGTCCAGGATCAACGCGGTCCGGTCGATGACCTTGACCATCACGCGGTCCTCGAGGTTCCGCAACTGGGCGGGTTCGAGTTCGCCGTCGCAGATCACGGTGTCGGCGCCGGTCGCGACCACGACCTCACGCACCTCGTCGACCTTGCCGCGCCCGATGAACGTCGCCGGGTCGGGGTGGGACCGCCGCTGGACGAGCCCGTCGAGCACCTGAGCCCCGGCGGTCTCCGCGAGCAGCTTCAGCTCCGCCATGGAGTTGTCGGCGTCCGCCTGCGTCCCGGACGTCCACACGCCCACCAGCACGACCCGCTCCAATTGCAGGTCGCGGTACTCGACCTCGCTGATGTCGGCCAACTGCGTCGACATGCCCTGCACGCGCCGCAGGGAGAGGCGTTCGGCGAGATCGAGTTGATCGCCGTCGTAGTCGAGCGCCTCGTCGGCGTCCCAGTCCGTGTCGTCGCTCATCGCGCCTGCCCTTCCTCGCCCGGCAGCCGGACGACCCCGCGCGCCACCACCTCGGCCGGCCCCGTGAGCCACGCCTGCCCGTCTGCCAGCTCGACCTCGACCGTGCCGCCCGGCACGTCGACGGTCCAGGTGCCCTCGGCGTGCCCGGACCGTCGTGCGGCGTCGGACGCCGCGGCGACCGTCCCCGTCCCGCAGGACAACGTCTCCCCCACGCCACGCTCGACCACCCGCATCCGGACATGCCGCGGCGCCACGTCGGTCACGAACTCGACGTTCACGCCGTGGGGAAATTCCCCCGGCACCGGCACCGGCGCCACGCTCAGGTCGAGCGCGGCCAACTCCTGGGCAGACGCCACCCGCGCCACCGCGTGCGGATTGCCGACATCCACGCTTGTCACCGGCCAGTCGCGGCCCGCGAGGGTGACGGACGCCGCGGCGTCCGACACCCGGGGCTCACCCAGCCAGACCCGTACCCGCCCGTCGGGCAGGAACTCCCCCGAGCGCATCCCAGCGCGCGTCCCGACGCTCACCACGCGGGCGTCCGGCGGCACGAGCCCCTCCTCCCGGAGGTACACCAGGAAGACGCGCAGCCCGTTGCCGCACATCTCGGCCAGCGAGGCGTCTGCGTTGCGGTAGTCCATGAACCACACCTCGGGGTCGCCCGTCCACCCGGCGATGTGCCGCGCGCGGACCGCGCGTAGCAGCCCGTCGCCGCCGATGCCGGCGCGGCGATCGCACAGGAAGCGCACGTCGGCGTCCGACGGCGCGAGGGTGTCGTCGGGGTCGGCGATCAGGACGAAGTCGTTGAGCGTCCCGTGACCCTTGGCGAACTGAAGCACCCGGTCATTCTTCCACGCTGGCCGCGATCTCCTCGGCGAGGCCCTCGGCCCCCGCCGGACGCCACACGATCCGCGGGTCGCGCCGGAACCATCCAAGCTGCTTGCGCGCGAACCGCCGCGTGCCGCGCTTGGTCGCCTCGCGCGCCTCTTCCTCGCTCAGTTCGCCGTCGAGGAACTGCAGGACTTGCCGGTAGCCGAGGGCCGCCGACGCGGTCCGGCCCGCGCGCAGCCCCCGCGGGATGAGCCCCTGCACCTCGGCGACGAGCCCGTCGGCCCACATCCGATCCACGCGCGCGTCGATGCGGGCGTCCATCACCTCCCGCGGTAGCTCCAGACCCCACTGCGCGACCCCCGGCAAGGCGTAGGTCCACGCCGGCAACGTCGGCGCGTAGCCCCCGGTCAGCTCGACGACCTCCAGCGCCCGGACGATCCGGCGCCCGTTGCCCGGCAGAATTTCGGCGGCGGCATCCGGCGCCCGCTCGGCCAGCACCGCGTGCAGCGCCTGCGGCCCCACCCGGGCCAGCTCGGCCTCCCACCGGGCCCGCACGTCGGCGTCCGTCCCAGGAAACTCGAAGGCGTCGAGGATCGCGCGCACGTACAACGCCGACCCGCCGACGACCAACGGGACGACCCCCCGCGCGTGACAGTCCGCGATGGCCGCCCGGGCGAGCCCCTGGAAGTCGGCCACCGTGGCCGTCTCGGTCACGTCCAGGATGTCGATCAGGTGGTGCCGGACGCCCCGACGCTCGGACGGCGCGGGCTTGGCGGTGCCGATGTCCATGCCCCGGTAGACCGCCATCGAGTCGGCGTTCACGATCTCGGCCGGACGCCCGCGGGCCGCGAGCAGGAGCGCGACCTCCACGGCGAGGGCCGACTTGCCGCTCGCCGTGGGGCCGTGAAGGGCGAGGATCGGCAACTGCATGGACCCATTGTGCGGGTAGGCTGCTGTCCGCCGAGCGGAACCCCCTCGGTGTGCTCGAGAGAAGGGAGGCTTCATGGGCATCCTTGACGACATCAAGAACGCCGCGCAGGGCCACGAGGCCGAGATCGCTGCCGGAATCGACAAGCTCGCCGACATCGTCGACGAGAAGACCGGCGGCCAGTACGCGCAGCAGGTGGACCAGGCCCAGGAGTTCCTCAAGGACCAGGTCGCCGCTCCGGAGACGCCTCACGCCTGAGCATCCCGCGACGTTCTCGAACGTCACATGCCATGCGTATCTCGCTCAGGGCCGGTCCGTCGGGACCGGCCCTGAGTGCGTCTCAGCCCCGCGCGGGTCCGGGGATCCCCCAGAACGCGCGCCATCCTCGGCTGGGGTCTCTCAGCCCCGCGCGCGTCCGGGCTTCGCGAACCGGCCGAGTTCGGGGACCCTAGGACGACCTCAGCCCCGCGCGCGTCCGAGCATCCCGCTGACCGAGTGCCCCGACCGGCGCT
>CAYZXQ010000104.1:0-4151 GCA_964482465.1 uncultured Nigerium sp.
TTCCGGCACGGGGTGTCCGTCTCGATCCCGGGGTGTCGGCTCCACCGCGAGGACCTCCGGCGTAGCCGTGCGGGTGTTGTAGACTCCCTGCTCGACAGGGGAGCGCCGCAGGGGCGCTGAGAGTGCGGACAGCCGCAGACCCTCGAACCTGATCCGGTTAGCACCGGCGGAGGGAGTCGAGAATCTTTCAGCCGCGAGGCTGACCCCTCCGAACCAGGAGGAAACCATGTCCCGAATCATCCGGTCCCTCGCGGGGGCCGCGGCCGCCACGTGCGCCCTGGCCCTGGCCGCCTGCGGCACGACGGCACCCACGGCGTCCGTCACCCCCGCCGCCCCCACCGAGAGCACCAAGCTGACCGTCGTCACGCACGACTCGTTCGCCCTCAGCAAGGACCTCGTCGCGAAGTTCAAGGCCGAGAGCGGCTACGACGTGACCTTCGTCGCGCCCGGCGACGCCGGGACGGTCGTCAACCAGCTCGTCCTCACCAAGGACGCGCCGCTCGGCGACGTCGTCTTCGGCATCGACAACACGTTCGCGGGCCGGGCGATCGGCGCGGGCGTCCTGGCGCCGTACGCCGCGACGGGGCTTCCGGCCGCGGACGCCGCCCCCCTCGCCGCAGACGCCTCCGGCGTCCTCACCCCCATCGACTTCGGCGACGTGTGCGTCAACGCCGACAAGGCGTGGTTTGCCGCGCACAACCTCGCGATCCCCGCGACGCTGGACGACCTGACCAAGCCCGAGTACAAGGACCTGCTCGTGGTCCAGAACCCGGCGTCGAGCTCGCCCGGACTGGCGTTCCTGGCCGCCACCGTTGGCGCCAAGGGCGATCCCGGCTACCTGGACTACTGGACGTCCCTGAAGGGCAACGGCGTCAAGGTCGTCAAGGGCTGGACGCAGGCCTACTCCACCGAATTCTCCGGCGGCGAGGGCAAGGGGCCGCGTCCGCTCGTCGTGTCGTACTCGACCTCGCCGGCGTTCACCACGGACGCCGCCAAGACCTCCTCGACCACGGTCGCGCTGCTGTCGACGTGCTTCCGCCAGGTCGAGTACGCGGGCGTCATCAAGGGAGCCAAGAACGAGGTGGGCGCCCGGAAGTTCGTCGAGTGGCTGCTGAGCCCGGCCGTCCAGGCGAACATCCCCGGCCAGATGTACATGTACCCCGCCGTCAAGGCCACGCCGCTGCCCGAGGAGTGGGTCAAGTTCGCGCCGCTGGCCGACAAGCCCCTCGCGGTGCCGGCGGCCGAGCTCGCGGGCAAGCGCGAGGCGTGGGTGAAGGACTGGACGGCCAAGGTCCTTGGCTGAGCGTGCGGCGTCCGGGGGCGTGAGGAGCCGGACGCCGGCGTCCTACGCCCTCGGCGTCGCGCTCGCCGTCGTCGTCCCGCTGGCGTTCCTGGGAATCTTCTTCGCGTGGCCGGTGGCGTCCCTGGTGGGGCGGGGGTTCGTGGTCGACGGACGCCCCACGCTCGCCGGGTTCGAGGCGGTGTTCTCCAGCCCCCGGACGTGGCGGATCGTCGGCCTCACCCTCACCCAGGCGACGCTGGCCACGGTCGTGTGCGTGGTGCTCGGGATCCCCGGGGCGTGGGTGCTGTACCGGACGCGGTTCCCCGGCCGCGCCGCGTTGCGCGCGCTCGTGGCCGTGCCGTTCGTCCTGCCGACCGTCGTGGTGGGCGTGGCGTTCAAGTCGCTCGTCGCCGAGTCGGGGCCGCTGGGATTCCTGGGCATCGACGAGACGATGGGCGCCATCCTGCTGGCGCTGGTGTTCTTCAACTACTCGGTCGTGGTGAGGACCGTCGGCGGCCTGTGGGCCCGCCTCGACCCGCGCACCGAGGAGGCCGCCCGCACTCTCGGCGCCTCGCCCCTGCGCGCCCTGCTCACCGTGACGCTGCCCGCGCTGGCGCCGGCCATCGCGTCCGGGGCCACGCTGGTGTTCCTGTTCTGCGCGGGCGCGTTCGGGGTGGTCATGGTGATGGGCGGCGTCCGCTACGGCACCGTCGAGACCGAGATCTGGTACCAGACCACCCAGCTGCTCGACCTGCAGGCCGCCGCGGCGCTCTCGATCGTCCAGTTGGTGTTCGTCACCGCCTGCCTCGTCGTCGCCGGACGCCTCCAGGCGCGGCAGGAGCGGGCGCTGCGGCTGCGCGAGTCCGCGGACCGGCCGTGGCGGGCGTCCGCGGACCTCGTCCCGACACTGGTCACTGGGGCGGTCGTCGTGGGGCTGCTGGCGGCGCCGCTGGTGAGCCTCGGCGTCCGGTCCTTCCACACGCCGACCGGCTGGGGGTTCGACAACTACCTCGCGCTCGGCACCACCGGCGACGGCGCGACGCTTGCCGTGCCCGTCTGGGAGGCGGTCGCCACGACCGTGCGGACGGCCGTCCAGGCGACGGCGCTGGCGCTCGTCCTGGGGCTGGCGGTGTCGTTCGTCGTGTCGCGGCGGCCGCGGACCCGGATCGGACGCCGCGGGCTCGCCCTGGCCGACGCCGCGTTCATGATGCCGCTCGGGGTGTCGTCGGTGACGGTCGGGTTCGGGTTCCTCATCACGCTGAACCGTCCGCCGTTGGACCTGCGGTCGTCGATGGTGCTCGTCCCGATCGCGCAGGCGATCGTGGCGCTGCCGTTGGTCGTCCGGACGCTCCTGCCGGTCCTGCGCGCCGTCGACCCGCGGCTGCGCGAAGCCGCCGCGACCCTGGGCGCCGGGCCGTGGCGGGTGCTCGCCACCATCGAGTGGCCGTTCGCGCTGCGGGGGCTCGGGCTCGCGACGGGGTTTGCGCTGGCGACGTCGCTGGGGGAGTTCGGGGCGACGTCGTTCCTGGCCCGTCCGGACGCCCCGACGCTGCCGGTGACGATCTTCCGGCTCATCGGCCGTCCGGGGGCGACCAACTACGGTATGGCGATGGCGGCGGCGGTGGTGCTGGCGCTGTTGACGGGGGTCGTGATGGCGGCCGCCGAGTACGTCCGTCCGAGGGAGGCGACCACATCATGGTGACCGGACTGACCATCGCGGACGCCGGCGTCCGCTACGCCACGGCGGCGGGTCCGGTGACAGCCGTCGCTGGCGTGGAGTTGCACGTCGCGCCCGGCGAGATCGTCGCGCTGCTGGGGGCGTCCGGGTCGGGCAAGTCGTCCCTGCTGCGCGCCGTCGCGGGGTTGGAGCCCCTGGCGTCCGGGTCGGTGGCCTGGGACGGTGCCGACCTGGCGTCCGTCCCGACGCACGAACGCGGCTTCGGGATGATGTTCCAGGACGCCGCGCTCTTCCCCACCATGGACGTCGGCCGCAACGTCGGTTACGGACTGCAGCGCTGGCCGCGGGCCCGCCGGGACGCCCGCGTCGCCGAATTGCTGGCCGCCGTCGGCCTGCCCGCCCACGAGCGGCGGCGGGTCACCGAGCTGTCCGGGGGGCAGGCGCAGCGCGTCGCCTTGGCGCGCTCGCTGGCGCCGCAACCGCGGCTGCTGCTGTTGGACGAGCCCCTGAGCGCCCTCGACCGCGGACTGCGGGAGCGGCTGGTCGACCTGCTGCGCGATGTGCTGCGGCAGACCCACACCACCGCGCTCTACGTCACCCACGACCAGGAGGAGGCGGCCACCGTCGCCGACCGGGTCGCGGTGCTCGTGGGGGGCCGGTTGCGGCAGGTCGCCACGCCCGCCGAGCTGTGGCGTCACCCGGTCGACCGGGAGGTCGCCGAGTTCTTGGGCTTCGGGCCGTTCGTGGTTCCGGACGCCGCGGCCGAGCTCGGACTGCCCGGTGTGCCCGCCGGGACCGACGTGGGGCTCGGTCCGGACAGCCTGGTGGTCGATGCCGCGGGGGTCGCGGTGGGCGTGGTCAGCCAGCACCCGCGCCGCGGCGGTTCGCTGGCCGTGGTGGAACTCCCGGACGGCCAGCGCGCCGATCTGCGCACCACCGCTCGCCTGGACGGTCCCGCGGTGTCGGTCCGCCTCGATGCGGACGCCGTCGCGTACGTCCCGGCACCCTCATCGGGAGTCTTGCGTCCGGGCACGAAGCAGCCGCTCTGACCCAGGACCTGTCGTCCCTCCTCAGCGCCGGTCCAGTCACCTTCGAGATCGAGGGTGACGCCGACGCGTGGCTGCCGAGGCGACCGTTCACGCCGAAGCCAACCACCCCGCAGCAGATCGCCACCCCCGTGGAGAACACTGC
>CAYZXQ010000105.1:0-4096 GCA_964482465.1 uncultured Nigerium sp.
GACGTGGGGACGTGCGGGCGCCCTGTGCGGGAGGGCATGGGGTGGGTTCCGGGGAGGGCGTCGGTGAGGGGGTGTTCGGGTGGGGATCGGGGACGGGTGGGCCCCCGAGATGCGCGGGCGCCCCGTGCGGGAGGGCTTGGGGTGGGGAGGGCGTCGGTCGGTGGCGTGGGCCTCGGTGAGGGGGTGTTCGGGTGGGGATCGGGGAGGGGCGGGTCACTCTTCGTCGGGGGAATCGTCCCAGCCGGCGGGGTCGTACTCGACGTGCGGCTTGGTCAGGGAGTCGCGGTCGAGGACCTCGCGGCCCCCCGTGACGCGCGGCGCGTCGTCGTCTGCGGGGACATCGTCGGGGGTGTCGTCCCAGGTGAGCGGGATGGCGGTCTTGTCGCGGGCCAGCAGGGTGTCGCGGTCGAGGACGCCGGGGACGGGCGTGGGGGTGGGGGCGGCGTCCGGGACGTCGGGAGTGTCGTCCCAGGTGAGCGGGATGGCCGTCTTGTCGCGGGCCAGGAGGGTGTCGCGGTCGAGGACCCCGGGGACGGGCGCGGCGGCGTCCGGACGCGCGGGAGCGCCGGGCTCGGGCGGCAGCACCCACTCGTCCTCGACGGGGGTGTTGCGGCGGCGTCCGTAGGCGAACCACCAGCCGCCCGCCGCGAGGGCGGCGACGGCGGCCAACCAGACGACGGGGTCCATGGGCGTCCTTCCTGGTGCGAGACCCCCACGCTAGCGGGTGGTCAGTGGTCGGCGTCCGAAGTGCGGAGCAACGCTGTCCGATCGTGATGGACGTGCCGGTAGCCAGCGATCTCGTAGGTGACGACGGTGACGAACGGACCCGCGGCGACCACGAGCAGGCACCAGCCCAGCGGCACGCCGAGGGCCGCCATGGCCAGGGCGGCGAGGATAACCGCGAGGGTGCCGACCACCTGGAGGACGTGGAAACGGCTGTGCTCCGCGACCCCGCCGCCGCGGAGGACGGCGTAGTAGATGACGTAGAGGAGCGATACGTACAGGAAGACCGGCACTGCCACCGCGGCCACGACGACCACGAGCGGGATGTGCGCCTCGCCGGTCAGCCACAGGGCGGCGATGTGCAGGCCGGCGCCGGTCGCGGCGATGGCGGCGAAGAGCGGCAGATGGAGGTAGCCGAACGCGAAGGAGCGGACGCGCAGGTGATGGAGGATGTCGGCCACGTCGATGGAGAAGTACATCCACCACATGCCGAAGGTGAGTCCGACGCCTGCGATGACGATCTGGACCGCGGGGAGGCTCCACTGGTCCTGGCCGATGACCGCCGACAGTGCGGCGACGGTGCCGATGATGCCTTCGCCGAGGGTGATGATGGCGAGCAGGCTGTACCGCTCGCTGATGTGGTGGGCGTGCCAGGGGGTGGGGGCGCGGCGCTCGGCGAGGAACGGTCCGAGCACCTCGAGCAGGATGAGGACCAGACCGCAGGCCAGCGACTGGGGGACGCTGAGAGGCAACAGCGCCACGCCCATCCACAGCACCTGGGTGACCGCCAGCGCGGCCACGTAGTGGACGATGCCCTGGCGGCGGGCCACGTCCGCGCGCCAGGCGCGTCCCCAGCCCACGATGAGGGCGAGGCGCATGACGACGTAGCCGATGATCATGGTCCGGTTGTCGAAGTGCTCGGACTCGATCGAGGCATACATCGGCGCCAGCCCCAGCGCGAACACCACGACGCCGACCATGACGACCATCGACATGAGCCGGAAGCCCCAGTCGTCGTTGTCGTAGGCGGACGCGAACCACGAGTAGTTCACCCAGGCCCAGACGATGCCGAAGGAGGAGAACACGAACCCCAGGAGTGCCGGCACGTAGTGGCCCTCCGCCATCAGGTGCGCGAACTGCGCGCCGCTGAGCGAGAACGCCACGGCGAAGGTGAGGTCGAAGAGGAGTTCGAGCGGTGAGGCGACGCGATGCGGTTCGTCCGGGTCGCGGGGGAGGAGCGGCGCGAGGCGATGGGCTCCGGGGGCTTGGGGCGCCGGGTCCGGACGGTCCGCAGGTGGGTGCATGCGCCGATTATGGGGCGCGCGGAGGCGTCGGAGGCGTGCGTCCGAGGGAGGGCGGGACGGCGGAAGGCCATTCCCCGCTGTTCGTTCCGGATTCCGGGGCTTGAGCAGGCTTTTCAGCGAACGAAAAGCGGCAAATGGCCTCGGGGGTGCGCCAACCGCGCCATCGTCCGGATGCACTCCACGCGGGGACTCAGGCGTTGCGTACCGTCCGGGGACCGACGATGGCCGCGGTGTCGCCCACCCGGGCGATGAGCCCGCGGTCCGCCGTCGCCAGCACGACCGATGCCCCCGACGCGGCCAGCGCGGCGCACTGGGCGACGAGTTCGTCGTCCCCGGACGCTGGGGCGTGGACCGTCTCGACGTGGCCCTCGCCCGAGTCGCGTGGCACCGTCCCGACAGGAACGCCCGCGCGGGCTTTGCCCTCAAGGACCAACACGATCCGGTCATACCGCAGTGACCCGGCGACCAGGTGCGCATGCAGCCGCCTCGCTGCCCCTGCGCGGTCGCGCCACCAACCGTCCGGGACCGACCCGACGACGTTCGCAGCGTCCACGACCAGGACACTCGCGCGCGTCGCAACCTCACTCACGTATCAATCCTCGCACGAGCATCGGACCCGCACGGGGCCGTGCGCCCGCCCGATGGGCCCTTCGTTGAGGTTGGGGGGCGCGATGCTCTGGTAGCCGATCATCGCAGCAACCCCACCTACGCCGCTGCCGTGCCCTGAAGGCCGCCCACGGCACTCCCGGGCCAGCCTCGCAATCGAGACGGGGACCGGGACGTGACCGGCACCTCCGCCACGCTGGATGCTCTGGGGATTCGGCCGGGGTGCGTCCTCATCGTGGAGAACCACGAGTCGCTGGCGGCGCTGCCGCCGCTGGACGGGGTGGCGGCGGTTCACGGTCAGGGCCTCGCCGCCCCGGAACTGGCAGTCGTGGGCTGGCTCGCCGCGGCGGAGGTCGTGTATTGGGGCGATCTGGACACGCACGGGTTCCGGATCCTCGCGGACGTGCGACGCGCGTTGCCCCACACGGAGAGCGTGCTGATGGATACCGCGACCCTGACGCGGTTCGCGGCACTCGCCGTCCGGGAGCCGGAGCCGTTCCAGGGCCGGATTGGCCATCTGACGGCGTCCGAGCAGGAGGCGTTGACGGCACTGCGGGCGGGTGGACTCCGCCTGGAACAGGAGCGGATCGACGCCAGGTACGCCGTTCGCGCGCTGCGGGCAGCGTGTGGGGGCGGTGGCTGACGGACATCTCGCCCTGGGTGTGGATCGCGCACCCTCGTGGTCACGGCGCCCATGCGTTCGGCACAGTGAACGGGTGTCGGTCCTGAACGCCTGCCGTCCGGCGAGTGATCGAACGTCGAGAGACGCTCCTTGCGGCTGGCCGACGGGAGTGCAGGCTGCGGAGCCTGCCGGCGGGACTGGTACGGTCCCGGCGTGGCGCACCGCGGGCTCGGATTCCTGGTGATCGCCGGGGTCTCGTGGGGCACGGCGGGCACGTTGGGGACCCTGCTCGTCCGCGCGTCGGGCCTGTCGTTTCTCGGCGTCGCCTCGCTGCGGACCCTCGTCGGCGGAGCCCTGCTGCTGGCATTCCTGCTGGTGATCGGGCGGTTCCGGACGCCGCGTGGCTGGCCCGCAGTCCGTCGGGTCGCCGCGCTGGCCGCCTGCTCGGCGGTCTACCAGCTCGCGTACTTCACGGCGGTCGGACTCGTCGGCGTCTCGATCGCGACCCTGGTCACGATCGGATCGACACCGGTGATGGTCGCCGTCGTGGACGTCGCGATGGGTCGCCACCGCTGGGACCGCCGCCTGGCTGCCGCTTTGGTGATGGCCGTGGTGGGGGTGGGGTTGCTCGCTGGGGTGCCGCCCGCCGGGCTCGATGCCGGACGCCTCGTGCTCGGGTCTGGTGCCGCGCTCGTCGCTGGGGTTGCGTTCGCGCTGATCTCGCTGGTGGGCGCTCGTCCGGTGGCGGGGTTTGCGGACGCCTCGGGTACCGGTCTGGCGCTGATGCTGGCCGGGGTGGCGGTCCTGCCGGCGGCCGCGGCGTCCGGACCCGTGACGGTCC
>CAYZXQ010000106.1:0-3766 GCA_964482465.1 uncultured Nigerium sp.
CCGCAGGTGCAGTCCGAGCCGCAGGCGCACGTGGGCTCGGGGGCGACCTCGACGGCGGCGTCCGACCCGCAGCCGCACCCGCCGCAGCCGCAGCCGCCCTCGCCGGTGGCCTTGGTGTCCTTCAGGGGAATGTCCATGGTGGGTCCTTCGTGTCGTGTGGGTTCAGTCTGGGGCCGGGGCGGGGACGTCCGCCACCGGGAGGGTTCAGCTACGGACGAGCCGGGCGATGGCCTCGGACGCCTCCTGGATCTTGTCCTCGGCTTCGGGGCCACCGGCGCGGGCCGCGGCGATGACGCAGCTCGACATGTGGTCTTCGAGCAGTTCCAGCGCGACGGCCTGGAGGGCCTTCGTCATGGCGCTGATCTGGGTGAGGATGTCGATGCAGTACTTCTCTTCGTCGATCATGCGCTGCAGCCCGCGGGCCTGGCCCTCGATGCGGCGCAGGCGACGCTGGTAGTTGTCCTTGGACTTCATGTAGCCGTGGTGGTGACCGGCCTCGCCGCCGCAGCAATCCTCGCCGTCGCCGCCGCCCCCACAGCCGCACCCGGACGCCGTCGCGACCGCCACCACGGGCAGGGTCGCCTCGGCGTCGCGGTCGGAGCCGGGGAGGTGCTGCGTCATGTTCTTCCGTCCTTGTGCCATCGTCGTTCCTGCCGTCAAAGATACCCCCTGGGGGTACCTGTACCAACCCTGTCGGTGTGGACGCCCTGTGGACAACAGGGGGCCGCACACCCCCTCTAGCCGCCTGCCGGGGCGGGTGTCAAGTCCCCCGATCAGGGGTGACCACCGCCACCGGAAACTTCGAAATCCACACCCTGCGCGCAACATCACCCCTTGTCGGTGCGCAATTGTGGGGAGAATTCACTCCTCAGTTCCTGCACATCCGGCGTGTCGTACACAAGCGCGTCCGCTCCCCTCCACAACCGTCCACAGCCTATCCACATGGCATCGAATTTCCGTCGGTTGGTCGGCGTCCGAGATGTCGCTATCGTCGCCTGATCCGGACGTCCGCACCCCCCGTCCGGCGCTATCTCTGGGGGGAGTCGCGAGAAGTGTCGGTGGCGGGTCGTACGGTGCGGGACACGGGTGGGACAGTGTCCGGGAAGAGGCGTGGAGATGTCGGCTGAGAACGTGGTTCCGTTCGATCGGGGCGTCGTGGATCGGACGCCACCCCAAGACGTCCCGGCGGAGCAGAGTGTGCTCGGCGCCATGTTGCTGAGCAAGGACGCCATCGGTGAGGTCACCGAGATTCTCAAGGGTCGCGACTTCTACCGCCTGGCGCACGAGTTCATCTACGACGCGATCATGGATCTCTACGGCCGCGGCGAGCCGGCGGACGCCATCACCGTCGCCGACCAGTTGGGCAAGCGCGGGCAGCTCGGCCAGGTCGGCGGTCACATCTACCTGCACGAGCTGGTCTCCAGCGTGTCGGTGACGGCGAATGCCACCTACTACGCCGAGATCGTCCGGGACAAGGCCATCCTGCGGCGGTTGGTGGACGCCAGCCTGAAGATCAGCCAGATGGGCTACCAGGGCGAGGGCGACGTCAACGTGATCGTCGACCGCGCGCAGCAGGCGATCTACGAGGTGGCCGAGAACAAGGCGTCGGAGGATTACCAGCCACTGAGCGAGCTGGTAGAAGCGACCCTCGACGAGATCGAGTCGCTGAGCCAGCACGGCGTGATGGCGGGGGTGCCGACGGGGTTCATCGACCTCGACCACCTGACGAACGGTCTGCACGCGGGACAGATGGTCATCATCGCCGCGCGTCCGGGCATGGGGAAGTCGACCTTGGGGCTCGACATCGCGCGGTCGGCGTCCATTCGCCACGGGCTGTGCTCGGTGTTCTTCAGCCTGGAGATGACGAAGTCCGAGATCGTCATGCGCCTGATGAGCGCGGAGGCGGGGGTGCCGCTCAACCACATCCGCAAGGGCGAGATGAAGGACGAGGACTGGAACCGCATCGCCGCGAAGACCGCCCAGGTGAGCCGAGCGCCGTTGTTCATCGACGACTCCCCCAACCTGACCATGATGGAGATCCGGGCCAAGGCGCGCCGGTTGAAGCAGCGCTACGACCTGAAGCTGGTCGTCATCGACTACATGCAGTTGATGACATCGGGCAAGAAGGTCGAGTCGCGACAGTTGGAGGTCTCGGAGTTCAGCCGCCAGATCAAGCTGCTGGCCAAGGAGCTTGAGGTCCCGGTGGTGGCGCTGTCGCAGCTCAACCGTGGCCCCGAGTCGCGCACGGACAAGAAGCCGCTGCTCAGCGACCTGCGCGAGTCGGGCTGCCTGACGGCCGACACGCGCGTGCTGCGGGCGGACACCGGCGCCGAGGTCGCCCTGGGGTCGTTGCTGGCCTCCGGCGAGCGAGACGTGCCGGTGTGGTCGCTGGACGCAGAGCACCGCTTGGTCGCGGCGCCGATGACGCACGTGTTCAGCTCGGGGGTGAAGCAGGTGTTCCGGCTGACGCTGGCGTCCGGGCGCGAGGTGAAGGCGTCCGCGAACCACCCGTTCCTGACCTACGACGGCTGGATCCCGCTGGGCGAATTGACCGTCGGTACGCACGTGGCCGTGCCGCGGGTCGTCCCCGAACCGCTGTCTCCGGTGCGGCGCGACGACGACGAGGTGACGCTGCTGGCGCACGTGCTCGGCGACGGTACGTTCGTGAACAACCAGCCGATCCGGTATGCCTCCATCGATGAGGCGAACCTGTCGGCGGTGGCGGACGCGGCAGCCCGCCGGTTCGGCATCACGGCGGCACTCGACGGTCACCCGGCCGCGGGCGCCTCGTCCCTGCGCCTTGCCGCCCCCCACCGTCTCACGCATGGCCGGCGAGACCCCCTCGCGGCCTGGCTCGACGAGATGGGCCTGTTCGGGCTGCCTTCGCACGAGAAGTTCGTTCCGGAGTGGGTGTTCGGCCTACCTCGCGACCAGGTCGCGAGCTTCCTCCACCACCTGTGGGCTACCGGCGGCTCCGTGCGTTGGGACGAGGGGGGCAACCAAGCCCGCATCTCCTACGCGACGACGAGCCGGCGGTTGGCCGACGATGTCCTGAGGCTCCTCGGCCGCTTCGGCCTCGTGGCGCGCTTGAAGGCGGTCCGCAAGGAGGGCTGCCGCGACGGCTTCCGCGTGACCGTCGACGGCATCGAACAGCAGCGGGTGTTCTGCGCTGAGATCGGCGCGCACGGCGACCGCGGGCTGGGGGTCCGCGAGGTGCAGCAGCGCCTGGCAGGCATCCTCGCCACCACCAACCTGGACACCATCCCGCTCCAGGTGCCGAGCACGGTCAAGGGCGAACTGGTGTCGGCGGGCATCGCGCATCGGCAGTTCGCAGCGGCGACGGACACGCAGATCTGCGGGTCGTCTTGGTGGAAGCGCTCGCCCAGCCGCGGTCACCTGGCGCAGGTCGCGCAGATCGTCGGATCCCCCGCGCCCGCACGCGAGGCGACCGGCGATGTCCACTGGGACGCGGTGGCGTCCATCGAGCTTCTCGGCGAGGAGGAGGTCTTCGACGCCACCGTGCTCGGCACCCACAACTTCGTCGCCGACGGCATCACCGTGCACAACAGCCTCGAACAAGATGCCGACGTGGTGATCCTGCTGCACCGGGAGGATGCCTACGACAAGCAGAGTCCCCGCGCGGGCGAGGCCGACTTCATCGTCGCCAAGCACCGCAACGGCGCCACCGACGTGATCCCCGTGGCGTTCCAGGGTTCCCTGAGCCGCTTCGTGGACATGCAGCGCTGAGGGCGCGGCCGAGGTCGAC
>CAYZXQ010000107.1:0-3645 GCA_964482465.1 uncultured Nigerium sp.
TTGGCGAGGACGGGTCGGGCGAGATGAGCCGGAACCACGAGATCGTGGGCTCGTATGGACCCTACGGGCCCAGATCGAGGGGGTTCGGATCGCTCGATCCGGGCCGCCGCAGCCAGAACATGAACGATCAGCGTTTCCCTAGACTCCGGGATGTGACTCCCGAGGACTTCAGCGCGTTGATCCGCGCCCGCCGCAGCGTGCGGGACTTCCGTCCGGATCCGATTCCGGACGCCGTCCTGGCCGCGATCCTGGACGATGCCCGCCACGCCCCGAGCTGGAGCAACACCCGCCCCTACTGCCTCGCGGTCGCCTCGGGCGAGCGCGCCGACCGGCTCCGGGCGGCGTACCTGCGCGCGTTCGACGCGGCGCTGGGGCTGCAGCACCGTGACCCGAAGGCCCTCGCCAAGGCGGTCCTGCTCCGCCGCTGGCCGGACGCCGACTTCAAGACGTGGCGCCCCTACCCCGACGATCTGCGGCCCCGCAGCGTCAAGGTCGGCCGGGACCTCTACGCCCACCTCGGGATCGCGCGCGACGACCGCGCCGCCCGCGACGCGCAGGCGCGCCGCAATTGCGAGTTCTTCGGCGCCCCGACGGCGGTCTGGGTGTTCGTCCACGAGGGGCTGCTGCCGTTCTCGGCGCATGACGCCGGGCTCATGCTGCAGACGCTCATGCTGTCGGCCCAGGCCCACGGGGTGGGCTCGTGCCCGCTGGGCGTGCTGGCGACCTGGCGCCACCCCGTGGAGGCCGAGTTCGAGATTCTGCCGCGCTACAAGCTCGTCACGGGTCTCGCGCTGGGCTACGCCAGCGAGGATCCCGTCAACGACTTCCGCGCCGAGCACCCGCCGGTCGCGCTGGCGTCCGAACGCTGAGCCGCGCTCAGACCGCCTTGGAGGCCTTGCGGACCTTGCGTGCGAACCCGTGGAACTCGGCGAGGGAGTCGAAGATCGGATCCTCGGCGAGGACCGAGTACGTTCCCTCGGGCAGGGTGTCGAGGTGGCGGGCGTACAGCCTGTCGGCCTTCTCGAACGCCTCGACGTCGGCGAGCCAGCGGGTCTCGTAGTACTCCGTCAGCTCGACCACCAGCCCGCGCAGGCGGGCCAGGCGCTTGGGCAGGTCGGCGAGCGCCTCGAGCTCGGCCTGCACCTGCCCGTTGAGCGCCTGGATGGCCTGCACGCGATCGAACAGCTCCTCGCTCATGATCGCTCCTACGGCTGGACCGACCACTCGGCCGGCTCGTCGGTGCCCGCTTCCTCGTCGGCCTCGGCGTCCGCCTTGGTCACGTGGATCTTGCCCGGCGCGTGGTGCTGCGGGGCGTAGACCGTGTAGAGCTGCATCGGCTCGTCGCCGACCGTCGTGATGTTGTGCCACGTGCCCGCCGGGACGAACACGGCGTCGCCGTCGGCGACCTCGAACTCGGTGGGCAGGTCGTCCTCGGCCGGACCCATCTGGACGCGGCCGCGGCCGCCGTCGAGCCGGATGAACTGGTCGGTCTCGGGGTGCACCTCCAGGCCGATGTCGCCGCCCGCCGGGATCGACATGAGGGTGAGTTGCAGGTACTTGCCGCTCCAAGCGACCGTGCGGTAGTTGGTGTTGGCGAGCGTCTCGCCCTCCAGATCGAACGAGGTGGGCTGGGGGCCAATATCGGTGATGCTCACGCGTGTCTCCTTTCGTCCATGCCACAGTAGCGCGGGCCCCCGACAGTCCGCGTCTGTAGACTCCCGCCAGGAGGGAGCCGATGAGCCTGGACACGATGCTGCTTGTCGGAGCGGTCGTGCTCCTGGTGGCGGTCCTTGCGGCGCGCCTCGGCAGCGGCCTGGGGCTGCCCTCGCTGCTGATCTTCCTGGGCGTCGGCATGCTGCTCGAACCGTTCGGCATCCGCATGGACAACGCCGAACTCGCCCACTCCCTCGGATTCGCCGCGCTCGTGTTCATCCTCGGCGAGGGCGGCTTCACCACCCGCTGGTCGGAGGTGCGTCCGGCGTTGGCGCCCGCCGTCCTCCTGGCGACCCTCGGCGTCGGGACGTCCGTCGCCGCCACCTCCGCCTTCCTCCACCTCGTGTTCGGCATCCCCGTCCCCACGGCGATCCTCATCGGCGCGATCCTCGCGCCTACCGACTCCGCGGCTGTCTTCTCCGTCCTGCGCGCCGTGCCGCTCCCCGGACGCCTGCGCGCGATCCTCGAGGGTGAGTCCGGCCTCAACGATGCCCCGATCGTCCTGCTCGTCGCCATCGCCACCGCCTGGACCCTCGGCGATGCCCCGGACGCCGGCCCGCTCGGCCTCGCGCTCGACATGGCCGTCGAACTCGGCGGCGGCCTGCTCGTCGGCGCCGCCGTCGGCTGGCTCGGCGCCCAACTCCTCAAGCGGGTCGCGCTGCCGGCGTCCGGCCTCTACCCGCTGTCGGCGATGGGGGTGGTCGTCCTCGCCTACGGCGCCGGGGACGCCCTCCACCTGTCCGGCTTCGCCGCCGTCTACGTCGCCGCGGTCATCCTCGGCAATAGCGACCTGCCGCACCGCAACGCGACCCGCTCGTTCGCCGAGGGCATCGGCTGGGTGTCGCAGATCGGGCTGTTCGTCATGCTCGGCATGCTCGCCTCCCCGAGCCGGATCACGCCGCTGGTTCTGGCCGAGGGGCTCGCGCTCGGGGTGTTCGTGACGTTCGTGGCGCGCCCGATGTCGGTGACGCTGTCGACGATCTGGTTCCGGATCGGCCTGCGCGAGCAGATGTTCTTGTCCTGGGCCGGGCTGCGCGGGGCGGTCCCGATCATCATGGCAACCGTCCCCATGGCCGCCCGATCCCCCTTCGCGGACACCATCTTCGACGCCGTCCTGGTCTACGTCGTCACGTTCACCCTGCTGCAGGCGCCCACCCTGCCCTGGATCGCCCGCCGCCTCGGCGTCGCCGAGGACGACCACCCCGTCGACATCGAGGTCGAGGTCGCGCCCCTGGATCGCATCCAGGCCGACTTCATGCAGGTGATGATCCCCGAGGGGTCGCGGCTGCACGGCGTGATGATCCAGGAGCTGCGCCTGCCCAAGTTCACCGTCGTGGCCCTCGTCATTCGCGACGGCCACCCCCTCCAACCCACCCAGTGGGAGCGGCTGCAGACCGGCGACGAACTGCTCATCGTCGTGCCCGCCCGCCGCCGCCGTCAGGTCGAGGATCGCCTCCGCGACGTCGGACGCGGAGGTCGCCTCGTGCGCTGGCTGGAGTGATCCGGACGCCGCGGGCGTCGGCCCGCGCGTGCGGTGACGAGGCAGGGGGTCTTCTTCGGGGGTCTGGGTGTCTGGGGGTTTCCGCGTGTCGGTCTGCGTGTGCGGTGAGGAGGCTGGGGTCTTCTTCCGGGGGCCTGGCCTGCGAGCTTCCGCGTGTCGGGCCCGCGCGTCCGGGTGATGAGACCGGGTAATCGGGGGAGTGCCCCGGCTGTCTCGGCAGCGCCGTGGCCTACGTCCGGGGTTGGCGACGGAGAGGACGCGGGGGCGTCCGCGGACGCGGCGGGTCGAAGGCGCGTCGCGGCGTCCGGCTACTCGGTGTTCGTGACCGTAGCGTCTGTGCCTGGCGTCCGGTCCCGGGGACGCGGGGGCGTCCGGAGACGCGGCGGGGGACGAGTCGAAGGCGCCGCGGCGTCCGGCTACTCGGTGGTGGT
>CAYZXQ010000108.1:0-3571 GCA_964482465.1 uncultured Nigerium sp.
GGCGTCAGCATGACACGCGGGCGGCGTGGCGTCCGGACTCCGTAGGGTGACCCCGTGCCGGACGCTCACACCTTCGCCCGCAAGCCCATCGCCGACCTCTACAGATGGTTCGCGCGCGAGGCTGCGGCGACCTCGCCGACGTGGGAGGCGGTGAGCACCTGGGTCGCGGAGACTCCCGAACTCGCTCGCCGGCTCGATGCGCTGCCCGGCAGCAAGCGGCAGCCCACGCTGTTCCTCGGCGCGCTGAAGTACCTCGGTGCCCCGCTCGCGCCCGGCGCCGACCTCCTCGCCTGGCTCGACCGCCGCTGGACCGACGTCGAAGCCGTCATCCTCGCCCGCGCGACGCAGACCAACGAGCCGGGACGGTGCGCCGTCCTCGCGCCGGTCCTGGCGTCGTTGCCTCAGCCCGTCGCGCTGCTGGAGGTGGGGGCGTCCGCCGGCCTCTGTCTCACCCCGGATCGCTACCGCTATCGCGTCACGACGGTCCCGGACGCCGCCCCTTCCGCGGCGCCGGACGGCTCCCGCCACGCCGCCTCCCCGCGGAGCGCCGCCGCCCTCACCCCGGACGCCGCGCCGATCGTCTCCGGGACCGACGCCGCCCCGGACGCCCCCGTGCTCGACTGCGCCGTCGCCGGCACGCCGCCGGGGTCCCCCGCGGACCTCCACATCGCCGCCCGCGCGGGCCTGGACCGCAACCCGCTCCACGCCGACGATCCGGACGACGCCGCGTGGCTGCGCGCCCTGGTGTGGCCCGGCGAGGACGCCCGCGAGCGTCGGCTCGCCGCGTGCCTCGCCGCGGTCGGACGCCGCCCGCCGCACCTGCTAGCCGGCGACGCGCTCGACCGCCTGGACGATCTCCTCGCCCTCGCGCCCTCCGGCGCCACGCCGGTGGTCATGCATTCCGCCACCCTGTCCTACTTCCCCGAGCCGCAGCGGGACGCGTTCGTCGCGCGGGTGCGGGCGGCGGGCGTCCGCTGGCTGGCCTACGAGGGGGTGGGCGTCCTGCGGGAGGTCCGCCAGCGGGTGCCGGACGAAGCCGCCCGCCCCGGCGTGCCACACTTCCTCGTGGCCCTGGACGGGCGTCCGCTCGGTGCCTGCGGACCGCACGGAGGGTGGGTGGAATGGTTCCTCTGAACTCGACACCGCTTGACAGGTGAGATATCTTGATGTCGAGATACTTGGAGGTGTGGTGCAACTTCAGTACGAGACCGCGCATTCCCATCGTCCCATCGACCCGCAATGGCTCGACGCCGTGCGTGACGTCGTCGATCCCACCGACGCCCACGTGGTCGAGCTGGGTGCTGGCGGCGGCGCGTACGGCGCGGCGTGGCTCGAACTCGGTGCCCGCCACGTCACGGCCGTCGATTCCAGCCCGCGCGTCCTGACCGTCGCCCGCGCCGTCCTGGGCTGCGAGCCCCGCGTCACCATCGTGGACGCCCCCGCCCGCGCCACGGGCCTGCCGACCGCGACCGCCGACATCGTCTTCGCCCGGGCCCTCGTCCACCACCTCCGCGACCTCGGCGGCGTCGCCCGCGAGGCCCACAGCCTCCTGCGTCCGGGCGGCACGCTCATCATCCAGGACCGCGCCACCGAGGACGCCGCCCTTCCCAACAACCGAGAGCACCTCCGCGGCGTCATCTTCTCCACCGCCCCCCGGCTCGCCGTCGCCGACCTGCCGCGGCGTCCGGAGCCGGCCGAGTTCCGGTGGCTGCTCACCAACGCGGGCTTCGAGTCGCCGTGCATCGCGGCCGTCTGGGACGTCCAGCAGCCCTACGCCGACCGCGACGCGTACCTCGCCGAGGTGGGCGACCGCCACCGCCGGACGATCCTCAACGAGTTGTCGGACGCCGAGCTGATCGAGGTCATCGAGCAGCTTCGCCAAGATCTCCCGCCCGGACCGCGCATCGAGCGCGACCGCTGGACCCTGTGGACCGCCCGCTCCTGACCTACCAGCCCAGCGCCATCCCGTCGGCGCGGGGTTCGCTGCCGCCCACGTAGACCCCGGAGTCCAGCCGCCAGATCGCCTGGCCGCGTCCGAAGAAGGACGCCGCAGGGTCGGTGAGGTCGTGTCCCCGGGACGCCAACTCGGCGGCCAGGTCCGATCCGGCCGCGGATTCGACCGCCACCGCCCGGCCCGCGTCCCAGCACCAGCGCGGGCGTCCGAGCGCGGCCTGCGGATCGTCGCCGAGGTCGACGGTGTTCACGACCACCTGGACATGCCCCTGGGCCTGCATGGGGCCGCCCATCACGCCGAACGGACCGAGGGGGCGTCCGCCACGCGTCACGAACCCCGGGATCACCGTGTGGAACGGCCGCTTGCCCGGCGCCAGCTCGTTGGGGTGCCCAGGTGTGAGCGAGAAGCCCGTGCCGCGGCTGTGCAGCGCGATGCCCGTCCCCGGCACCACGACGTGCGAGCCGAACCCGGTCGAGTTGCTCTGGATGTAGCTGACCATCATCCCGTCGGGGTCGGCGGCGCAGGCGTAGACGGTGTCGGACGCCCGCGGATCCAGGGGCGCCGGGGCGAGCGCGCGGTCGCCGATCCGGGCGCGGCGGCGGGCGGCGTGGGCGTCCGCGAACAGCTCCGCGGTGGGGACCGACGCCGTCCGCGGGTCGGCGACGAAGGCGTGGGCGTCCGCGAGGGCGAGCTTGGTCGCCTCGATCTGGCGGTGCCAGGCGGCCGCGACCGGGCGACCGTCCGGGGCGAAGCCGGCGACGTCGGCGGGGTCGAAGCCGCCCAGGATCGCCAGCGCCTCCAGGACGGCGACGCCCTGGCCGTTGGGCGGGAGCTCCCACACCTCGTGGTCGCGATAGGACACCGACAGGGGCTCGACCCACTCGCTGCGGTGGTCTGCGAGATCGGACGCCGCCAGCGCGCCGCCGGTCGCGCGGGCGAACGCGACGATCCGCTCGGCCAGCTCGCCGGTGTAGAACGAGCGCCCGCCGGTCCCGCCGATCGCGCGCAGCGAGGCGGCCAGGTCGGGGGCGCGCCAGCGTTCGCCGGCGGCGGGGGCGCGTCCGTCGGGTGCGAAGAGCGGTCCGAACGCGGCGGTGGCGTCGGACGGCGTCCAACGGCCCACCTCGCGCCGCCACGTCGTGGCGATCACCGGCGAGACCGGGAATCCCTCGTCGGCGTAGGACGCCGCGGGCTCGACCACCCGGGACAGGGGGAGGCGCCCGAAGCGGGCGTGCAGGTCGGTCCAGGCGGCGACGGCGCCCGGGACGGTCACGGGGTCCCAGCCGTGGGCGGGGACGGCGGTGAGGCCGCGGTCGCGTAGGGCGGTTGCGGTGGCGGACGCCGGCGCTCGTCCCGACCCGTTGAGGCCGTGGAGGCGTCCGTCGTGCCAGACGAGGGCGAAGGCGTCCGAGCCCAGGCCCGTCCCGGTGGGCTCGACCACCGGGAGGCAGGCGGCCATGGCGACCGCAGCGTCCGCAGCCGTCCCGCCGTCCTGGAGGACGCGCAGCCCCGCCGCGGCGGCCAGCGGCTGCGACGTCGCCACCATCCCGTGTGGGGCATACACGGGCTGGCGGGGGTGACGGTCCGGGGAGGTCATCGGTCCCGGGCGCGGAGTTC
>CAYZXQ010000109.1:0-3256 GCA_964482465.1 uncultured Nigerium sp.
GCGTCCGCCCCCACGACCGCCCTCCCTGCGACCGCCCTCCCCGCGGCGTCCGCCGCCACCGGCGCCTCGCCCCGCGCCCGCGCCCGGGCCGCCGCCGAGGGCCTGCCGCTGGACGCCGTCGCCGCCGGCACCGGACCGCACGGGCGCGTCCTGGAGCGCGATGTGGTCGCGACGCTGGCGTCCGGACCCCGGCCCACGCCGGGCGCGAAGGATGTCGACTGGCTCGGCGTCGCCCACGGGACCGGCCTCGGCGGCCGCGTCACCCGCGACGACGCCGCCCGCCCGACCGCACCCACGGCGTCCGCGCCCGCGCCGGTCCGGACGGCCGCGGACTTCCCCGGCGCCAGCACGGACACCCCGCTCAAGGGCATCCGCAAGCTGATCGCCGAGCGCATGCTCCACGCCCTCGCCGCCAGTGCCCAGCTCACCTACACCGCCACCGCCCCCGCCGCCGGCATGCTGGCGCTGCGGAAGCGCTTCAAGGGCTCCGACCCGGCGCTGGGGTATGCGGGCATCACGCTGGGCGACCTGGTGAGCTTCGCGACGGTGCAGGTGCTGAAGCGCCACGCGAACCTCAACGCGCACCTGATCGACGGCACCCTGCGCACGTTCGCGTCGGTGCATCTGGGGCTCGCGGTCGACACCCCGCGCGGGCTGCTCGTGCCGACGATCCGCAACGCGGACACCCTCACGCTCCGCGAGCTGTCCACCGTCACCAAGGAGCTCGCCGAAGCGGCGCGCGGCGGCAAGATCGATCCCGACCTGCTCACCGGCGCCACCTTCACGGTGAGCAACCTGGGGAGCTTCGGCATCGAGAACTTCACGCCGATCATCAACGTCCCGCAGACCGGCATCCTCGGAGTGAACACCATCGTCCCGCGGGCGACCATCAACCGCGACGGCACTCCCGGCGTCGAACAGCGCATCGGGTTCTCGCTCACCGCCGATCACCAGGTGGTCGACGGCGCAGACGCCGGACGCTTCCTCGCCGACCTGTGCGCGGCCATCGCCGACATCGACCTGACGGTGCTGGGGTAAGCCATGGGTCACTACGACGTCATCGTCATGGGCGGCGGTCCCGGCGGGTACATCGCCGGCGAGCGGCTCGCGCACGCGGGGTTGAAGGTGCTCGTCGCCGAGCGGGAATCGCTGGGCGGGACCTGCCTCAACGTGGGCTGCATCCCCACCAAGTCGCTGCTTAACGGCGCCAAGCTGTACGCCCACGCGCTGCACGGCACGCAGTTCGGCGTCACGGCGTCCGGGGTCTCCTACGACTGGGACGCCATGCAGGCCTGGAAGACCAAGACCGTCGACACCCTCGTCGGCGGGGTCGGCGCGATGCTCAAGCGCCTCGGCTGCGAGGTCGTCAAGGGGCACGCGACGCTGATCGGTCCGGGCGTGGTCGAGGTCGACGGCGTCCGCCACACGAGCACCCACGTCATCGTGGCGACCGGCTCCGAGCCGGTCCTGCCCCCGATCCCCGGCTGCCGCGACAACCCGCGCGTGGTCGACTCGACGGGGCTGCTGGCGGTGCCCGAGGTGCCCAAGCGGCTCGCCGTCATCGGCGGCGGGGTCATCGGGGTGGAGTTCGCGTCGCTCTTCGCGGCCCTCGGCGCGCAGGTGACGGTCGTCGAGATGATGGCCGAGATCTGCCCGTTCATGGACGCCGGCGTCGCAGCCGCGCTGCGCAAGGGCATCGTCGGCGTCGACTTCCAGCTCGGCTGCCGGGTCGAGGCCGTCGAGGACGGGACCGTCGTGTTCACGACGCAGGCCGGCGAACGGCGGCGCGTGGAGGCCGACCTCGTCCTCATGGCCGTGGGGCGGCGTCCGCTCGTGGACGGCTGGGGGGCGCGGGAAGCGGGGCTCGATGTCTCGCCCCGGGGCGTTGTCGTGGACGACACGCTGCGCACCAACCTGCCCCACGTGTGGGCCGTGGGCGACGTGACCGGACGGTCCCTGCTCGCGCACGCCGCCTACCGCATGGGCGAAATCGCGTCCGCGCACATCATCGACGCGGCGTCCGCGGCGGCGTCCGGACAGGTGATGCGCTGGCACACCATCCCCTGGGCCGTCTACTCGCTGCCCGAGGCGGCGGGCGTGGGGCTCACCGAGGCGCAAGCGCGCGAGCGGTACGGCGAGGTCGTCACGGCGTCCGTCCCGCTGGTGCTGTCTGGACGGTTCGTGGCCGAGAACGGCACCAAGGCGCCCGGGCTGGTGAAGGTGGTGGCGGACGCCGCCACGCGCACCCTGCGCGGCGTCCACATGCTCGGCACCTACGCGCCGGAAACCATCTGGGGCGCGGCGACCGCGCTCGAGACCGAACTGACCATCGACGACCTGCGTCAGGTCGTCTTCCCCCATCCGACCGTGTCGGAGGGCATCCGCGAGGCCGTCTGGGCCGTGAAGCACTGAGAAAGAGGACACCACACATGACCAAGTCGCTGATCGTCAACCCGGCCACCGTGCGTGCGCCCGGCGTGATCTCGGTCCCGGACATCCCCGTCAACGCCTACACCCTGAATTTCGCCGCCGAGAAGAAGCGCTATGGCGCCGCCGGCCTGACGCACATGCTCCACGACATGATCGTGATCCGCGAGTTCGAGAGCATGCTCAACTCCATCAAGACCACCGGCGGCTGGATGGGCGTCGACTACAACCACAAGGGCCCGGCGCACCTGTCGCTCGGCCAGGAGGCGTCCGCCGTCGGTCAGGCCGCCGAACTCGACCCGGACGACTTCATCTTCGGCAGCCACCGCAGCCACGGCGAGATCCTCGCCAAGAGCCTGTCGGCCGCGCGGAAGCTCGCCCCGGAGCGGCTGACCGGCATCATGACGTCGTTCCTGGGCGGCGACACGCTGCGCCACGCCGAGAAGGTGGCCCACGCCGACGACGCCGACCTTGCGCAGAACTTCATCCTGTTCGGCACGCTGGCGGAGATCTTCGCCCGCCGGGACGGCTTCAACCGCGGCATGGGCGGCTCGATGCACGCCTTCTTCACCCCCTTCGGGTCCATGCCGAACAACGCCATCGTCGGCGGCTCCGCCCCCATCGCCAACGGCGCGGCCCTGTTCAAGCGGATCAACGGACGCCCCGGCATCGTCGTGGCCAACATCGGCGACGCCTCCATGGGCTGCGGCCCGGTGTGGGAGGCCATGACGTTCGCGGCCATGGACCAGTTCCGCCAGCTCTGGCCGGAGGCCGACGGCGGCAACCCGCCGATCCTGTTCAACTTCTTCAACAACTTCTACGGCATGGG
>CAYZXQ010000110.1:0-3235 GCA_964482465.1 uncultured Nigerium sp.
CCAACGACATCGACAACGTCAGCCAGACGATGCAGCAGACGTTCAGCCAACTGCTGGCCAACCTCGTCATGCTGATCGGCGTGCTGACGATGATGTTCGTCGTCTCGCCGATCCTGGCGATCATCGCCATCGTGGCCGTGCCGCTGTCGATGGGCGCGGCGATGGCGATCGGCAAGCGCTCCCAAGGCAAGTTCGCCGCCATGTGGAAGGCAACCGGCACCCTTAACTCGGTCATCGAGGAGTCCTACTCCGGGCACGCGCTGGTCAAGGTGTTCGGACGCCAGCGCGAGATCGAGGCGACCTTCGCCGCCGAGAACGACCGGCTGTACCAGTCGGCGTTCGCGGCCCAGTTCCTGTCCGGGATCATGATGCCGGTCATGTTCTTCATCGGGAACCTGACCTACGTCGCCGTCGCGGTCGTCGGCGGCATCCGCGTCGCGACAGGACAGATGACGCTGGGCGGGGTCCAGGCGTTCATCCAGTACTCGCGGATGTTCACCCAGCCGATCACCCAGGTCGCGTCCATGGCGAACCTCCTGCAATCGGGGGTGGCGTCCGCCGAGCGGGTGTTCGAGGTGTTGGACGCCGACGAGCAGATCCCCGACGGCGACGCCCACCTGCCCGAGGCGCTCGCCGGACGGGTCGCGTTCGAGGACGTGGCGTTCCGCTACGAGCCCGACAAGCCCCTCATCGACGACCTGTCGTTCGTCGCCGAGCCCGGATCGACGGTCGCGATCGTCGGTCCGACGGGCGCCGGGAAGACGACGCTGGTCAACCTGCTCATGCGGTTCTACGAGCTGGACGGCGGCCGGATCACCCTCGACGGCGTCGACATCGCGAGCGTCCCGCGCGCCGAACTGCGCGACCGGATCGGCATGGTGCTGCAGGACACGTGGCTGTTCGGCGGCACGATCCGCGACAACATCGCCTACGGCCGTCCGGACGCGACGGACGCCGAGGTGCGGGCCGCGGCGTCCGCCACCTACGTCGACCGGTTCGTCCACGCGCTGCCGGACGGCTACGACACGGTTATCGACGAGGAGGGCTCGAACGTGTCGGTGGGCGAGAAGCAGCTCATCACCATCGCGCGGGCGTTCCTGTCCGATCCGTCGATCCTCGTCCTGGACGAGGCGACCAGCTCGGTCGACACCCGCACCGAGGTGTTGGTCCAGCGGGCGATGAAGGCGCTGCGCGCCGACCGGACCTCCTTCGTCATCGCACACCGGCTGTCGACCATCCGGGACGCCGACGTGATCCTGGTCGTCGAGAACGGCGCCATCGTCGAGCAGGGCAGCCACCACGACCTGCTGCTGGCGCGCGGCCACTACTACGACCTCTACCAGTCGCAGTTCGCCGCCGCGCTCACCGAGGACGCCGCCTGAGGCCCGGAGGGGACGCGGCGTCCGGGGGCACCGGACGAGGGTTGCACCCGGACGTGCCGGAGGCGAGGGTGAGGACGTGCAGACAGACGATGTCCTGGCCCTCCGCCTCGCCACGCAGCGCCTGGCGGGCCCGCCGTGGGAGTCGGCCGTCGCGGCCGTCCGCGGGCTGTTGGCGGTCCAGGCCCAGGACGCCCCGCTGGCCCGCGCGAGCGTCGCGGCGCGGTGCGACGGCCACGCGGACGATGTCCGGGCGGCGGTGGACGCCGGCGCGCTCGTCCGGACGCATGTCCTGAGGCCCACCTGGCATCTGGTCGCCGCCGAGGATCTCGGCTGGCTGCTCGACCTCACCTCGCCCAAGGTCGCCCGCGGGCTCGCCGGCCGCCACCGCCAACTCGGCCTGGACGACGCCACCACCGCCGGGGCGCGGGAGGCGTTCGCGCGCGCCCTCGCCGACGGACCGCTGGCCCGGCCGGCGCTCCAGCGCGCGCTCCTGCAGGGCGGGGTCCTCGGCGAGTGCTCGCTGGTCGGGCAGCAGGTGGGGCACCTGCTGTTGCTGGCGGAGCTGGAGGGGCTCGTGGTGTCCGGGCCGGTCACGGACGCGGGCCTGGGCGGGCACACCTACGTCCTGGGCGCGGATCGGCTGCCGCCCTCGGCGCCCCGCGACCGCGACGAGGCCCTCGCCGAGCTGGTCGGGCGGTTCGTCGCCGGCCACGGTCCGGTCAGCCTCGCCGACCTCCAGCGCTGGGCCGCCGTCACCCTCACCGAGGCCCGCGCCGCCCTGGCGAGCCTGGGCGATGCCGTGGCGTCCGTCACCGTCGAGGGCGCCAACCTGTTCTACGACGTCGCCGTCGCGGACGCCGCCGACGCGCACCGCGACGCCGCCCGGGCCGCGACGCTGCTGCTGCCGGTCTTCGACGAGGCGTTCTTGAGCTACCACGACGTCGAGTTCCCCCGGGCACCCGGCCACCCGATGGCGGACGCCGCCCACCGCTTCGCCGAAACCGGCGGCGGCGTGGTCATCTCCGGGCTGGTGGACATCGGCACGTGGTCCCGGACCCACACCGACCGCGGTTTCGACGTGACGCTGCGGCTGGCGACATCGGTCTCGGACGCCGTCCGTGCGGCCGCGCACCACGCCGCCGCGGTGTTCGGACGCCGCTGCGTCCCCGACGGCACCCCCGTCCGCGTCGTGGGCTGAGGGGTTCCCGCTTGCCTCGGCGCTCGCCCACCCGCCGCGCGACCCGCGACGGCGGAGTGGCGCCCACGGCGTCCGGACCCGACAGGATCAGGCGAGAGAGACCTCCACCGGCAGGACCGGGCAAGACCCGTGGCACCACTCCTCCAAGGAGCAGGACCCCTCGGGCATCGGCTCGGCTTCGGGATCGCCGGGGTTGCGGCCGCAGGAGGTGCGTCCCGGAATCGTGACGGCCTCGATCTGCGCGGCGACGCGGTCGAGGATCCACGCGGCGTGGCCCTCGCCGCAGCCGTTGAGCAGGGCAAGGATGTCCTCGACGTGGAGGTCGACGCAGGTCTTGCGCGGCCGGTACCGCCAGGCGCGCCCCTCCAGCTCGCGCTCCAGCGCACCCTTCTTGGCGAGCCGATCCATGACGGTCATCACCGTGGTGTAGGCGAGGTCGCGATCCTGCTCGCGCAGCGCGTCCTGGACATCGCGAACCTGCAGTGGCACGCGGCTGCGCCAGAGCACCGCCATGACCACTTGCTCCAGTTCGCCGAGGACCATGTGAGACATCCTAGAGAAGAGATGCGAACTACGACAGTGCGTAGTAGATTCCGCCCCATGAGTCCGGAAACCATTGCCCGTTGGCAATTCGGTATCACCACGGTCTACCACT
>CAYZXQ010000111.1:0-3222 GCA_964482465.1 uncultured Nigerium sp.
GTTTCTATTCGCTGTGGCGCGAAGGGTTGTTCGGAACCCTGATGATCCGCTCCCGGAGACCCGAGGGTGTTTCTATTCGCTGTGGCGCGAAGGGTTGTTCGGAACCCCTGTGGCCTACCGTTGGTGGGTGCCCGTCATGTTTCTATTCGCTGTGGCGCGAAGGGTTGTTCGGAACTACGTCCTGGTTCGGTGCGGGAACCTCGTGTTCCGTTTCTATTCGCTGTGGCGCGAAGGGTTGTTCGGAACCCCTCCTCCTCGGATGGCACCCGGACAAGCCCTGATGCGAGGAGTTTACACACCAGGGGCGCGGGAGGGTGCGGCGCACGCCGGAAACCGCGTCCGGGACGACATCGCTGCTTGTCAGCGGGCTGCACGCGAGACGCCTTGGAACGCGTACTGCGCACACCCCCTGTCCACGGGTTGGACACGTTGTCGTCTCCGCCCCGCCACAGGCCTGCCCTCCCTTTGGACGAACGTCCCAGGCCCCTTCGGACCATCCTCGGACCCCCGGCGGCGCCTGCCGTGCCCGCCGCCACCTGGACGCTCCTCTTCTGCGCGGCGGAACCATCGACACTGCACCAGCGAGCCGGTGGCGGCGATGGTGCCACCTGGGCGCTCCTCTTCTGTGCGGCGGAACCATCCTCACCCTCACGGCGTCCCCGCGGGACCTTTCACGCCGCAGGACAGCCTGCCTACGTCCCTCCCAGAACCATTCCCGTGCGGAACTCCTTGCCCTGCGTGCACGCCAAGGTGATCGTCGCCAACGTCCCTCCCAAGACCGTTCCCGTGCGGAATCCCTCGCTCCCGCGATCCCTGCCCCCGCAGGCCGTCCGCGTCCCTCTCATTCGGCAGGGCGAACGTCCCCACCGGGACGCGCTGCGGGACCCCCTTCAGCGTGAGGGTCCTCGTCATGACCTGCACGGCGACCACCTCCCGCGGGAGCCGCCGTGGGACCTGGCGTCCGCGCTCGAACACCCCATTCCCACCGGCGCGCCGGACCCCTACGCTGACCCCCACCTATCCGGACGGAGACCCCATGGAGTATCGCGGCCCCCTGCCCGACATCGACGTTCCCGACGTCAGCCTGTACGACCTCATCTTCGGCGACCTCTCGGACGCCGACGCCGCCCGGACCGCCGTGGTCTCCACCGAGACCGGCGCGTCGCTCACGTATGGCGAGGTGAAACAGCACGCGGATGCGGCGGGCACATGGCTCGCGTCCCGGGGCGTGGGTCCCGGGGACGCCGTGGCCATCGACCTCACCAACTGCCCGGAGTACCTCCCCGCGTTCCACGCCATCGTGGCCACCGGCGCGGCGACGACGCCGGTGAACCCCGCGTACGTCCCGGCCGAGATCGCGCGGCAGCTCCGCGCGACGGGTGCCCGGTTCGTCATCACCTCCGAGGCGCTGCTGCCTCGGGTTGCGGATGCCGCGGCGTCCGTCGGCCTGCCCCCGGACCACATCATCGTCGTCCCCGGCAGTCCGGACGGGGCGGCGTCCGGCCCCCACACCCCCTGGAGCGCCCTCATCGGCACCCAACCCGACCTGCGGCGTCCGCAGATCGACCCGGCGACGCATGTCGCGTGCCTGCCGTTCTCGTCCGGGACGGCCGGGTTGCCGAAGGCGGTGCGGCTGAGCCACCGCAACCTCGTGGCCAACCTGCTGCAGTTCAACGAAATCTTCCTGCCGCTCGGCGAGGACAACTCGTTCATCGCGTTCCTGCCCTACAGCCACATCTACGCGATGACGACGAACCTCAACTACGGACTGTTCCGGCGGTTCCCGCAGTACACGATGGGCGCGTTCCAGCCGGAACTGTTCCTCAAGACCGTCGCCACCATGCGGCCGACGATGCTGTTCATCGTCCCGCCCGTGGCCGCGTTCCTCGCGCGGCACCCGGCCGTCCTGACCGTGCCGTGGGACTCGGTGCGCATGGCGGTCTCCGGCGCAGCGCCCCTCGACGGCCCGGTCGGCGACGCGCTGCACGCGCGGCTCGGCTGCCGCGTCGTGCAGGGCTACGGCATGACCGAGCTGTCCCCGGTCACCCACGTGATCCCGCTCGATCGCTTCGACATCGATCTGGGCACGATCGGACTGGCGATCCCGAACGTCCGCTTCCGCGTGGTCGACCCCGAGACCGGCGCCGACGTCGCGCCGCCCACCGACGGCGAATCCGCGCCGGGTGAGATGTGGTGCACCGGACCCAACGCCATGCTCGGCTACCTCGGCGAGCCCGAGGACACCGACGCCGTCCTGGACGCCGACGGCTGGGTCCACACTGGCGACCTCGTGACCGTGGACGCCGCGGGTGCGGTCCGCGTCGTGGATCGCATCAAGGAACTCATCAAGCGGCGTGGGTTCCAGGTGGCGCCGGCGGAGCTGGAGGCGCTGCTCGCGACCCATCCGGCGGTGGCGGACGCCGCGGTCGCCGGCGTGGCGTCCTCGACGCCGGGGGAGCAGATCCCGCACGCGTTGGTCCAGTTGCGGGAGGGGGCGACGGCGTCCGAAGCCGAACTCACCCGCTTCGTCGCCGACCACGTGGCGTCCTACAAGCGGCTGGGCGGGGTCACGTTCGTGGCGAAGGTCCCGCGGTCGGCCGCCGGGAAGATCCTGCGTCGCGAACTGCCCCACCTGCTGCCGCGGCGTCCCTGACGTTCGTCCCCGGCCGCGCCGCGTCCGGGAAGGGTCCGGACCCGAGCGGGGAGTGCGCCGACGGTGGGTCAACGTAGCCGGACGGATGAGCGACATCCGGGGAAGGGTCCGGACCCGAGCGGGGAGTGCGCCGACGGTGGGTCAACGTAACCGGACGGAAGAGCGATGTCCGGGGAAGGGTCCGGCCCCGAGCGGGGAGTGCGCCGACGGGGCTCAGCCCAGGACGGACCGGGCGACGTCCGGGAGGTTCGTGATGACCGCGTCGACCCCCCACCCCGCGAGGCGGGCGAGGTCGGCGGGTTCGTTGACGGTCCAGGTGTTGACGGCCAGCCCGAGGTCGTGGCTGCGGCGGACGAGCTTGGGACTCACCCGCTTGAAGTGCGGGTGGATCGCCTGCGCCCGGACCGTCGCCACATACCGCCACGGCCGGTACAGCGCATCGCTGTAGAGCACGCCCAGCGGCTGGGTCGCGCCGAGTTCGGCCAGCTTCTTCAGCGAGTAGTGGTTGAACGACGAGAACACGACCCGGTCGCCGACCCCGGCTGCGGCGACGATCTCGAGGACCCGCG
>CAYZXQ010000112.1:0-3130 GCA_964482465.1 uncultured Nigerium sp.
CGAGGCCGCGGACGTCGAGGCCCAAGCCGCCGCGCGGGCAGCCCAGGTGCTCGCGGACGTCGCCGCGGAGGCGAGCCGGCGCGAGGCGGCAGCCGCGGACGCCGAGGCGATCCGCCTGGCCGCCGCCGACGACGAGGCGCGCTCGGTCATCGAGGCCGCGATCCTCGAAGCTGGACGGACCACTGCCGCGGCGCAGGCGGCGGCGTCCGCAACCACCCTCGCCGCGGACGAACACCGCACCCGCACCGAGACCGAGGCCGCCGCCCACCGGGCGGACGCCGAGGCCACGGCCGCGCGGCTGGTGGCCGATGCCCAACGGCACGCCGACGAGCAGGTGTCCCAGGCCGACGAGCAGTTGGCCTGGGCCCGGGGCGTCGTCGCCGCGCTCCTCGACAACGCCCACGCCGAGGTCCGCCTGATGCTGGCGCGCTCGGCGCAAGGGGAGGCGGCGCGGCGTCGGTTGGTCCGGACGCGCGCCCAGGACGTCGTCTCGCGCCTCACCCACCGCCTCCGCTCTGACGTCTCGGACGCCCGCGCCGAGGCCGAGCAACTCCGTGCCCGTGCCGCCGCGGTGCTGGAAGCCGCGCAGGCGGACGCCGACGCGACCCGCCGCCAGGCCGAGGCCGCGGCCGTCCTGACCGCGGACGCCGCCCGCACCCGCGCGGACGCCGAGATCGCCCGGGCTCAGCGCCGGGTGTCGGACGCCGAGGAGGCCGCGAAGGTGCTCCGCGAGCGGACCACCCTCGAACTCGAACGGCTCCAGCGCGACCTGCTGGGCAGGTCCCGGACGGCGCGCGACGAGGCCGTCACGCTGCTCGCCGACGCCCGGCGCGACGCGGACGCCGTACGCGCCGACGCCCGCGCGATGCTCGACCGCGCCCGCGACGAGGTCGCCGCCCTCGCGGGCCAGCGGGCCGACATCACCCGCCAACTCGGCCACCTCCGCGGGGTCATCGAGGGCCTCGCGGTGTCCGGCGCGACCATGACCCCGCCGCCCACGGCGTCCGCCACCACGACTTCCGTCACCACACTGTCCGATCCAGAGGGAGTACCCGCATGACCGACATCCAGTTCCGCACGGCGTTCCGCGGCTACGAGCCGGACGACGTGGACGCCGCGATCGCCCAACTCCGCAAGGCGGTGGAGGTGGCGAACGCCGAGGTGGGCCGGGTGAACGTCGAACTCGCGCGGGCCCGCGCCGAGGCGGAGGAACTCCGGTCGAGCCGGGCCGTGACCGAGGCGAGGGCGTCCGAGTTGGAGACGCAGTTGGCCACCGTCGGCCGGCCCACCTACGCCGATCTGGGCGCCACGGTGGGGAAGATCCTGACGCTGGCCGAGGAGGAGGCCACCGCGCTGCGCACGTCGGCGACCACCGAGGCGCGCGAGACCCTGGAGTCCGCGCGGGCCGAGGCGGCGGCGACCACCGAGAAGGCCGAGCGCGAGGCGTCCGAACTCACCTCGCGGACCCAGGCCGAGGCGGCCCGCGTGCTCGAGGCGGCCAAGCGCGAGGCCGACGACATCCTCGACCATGCCGACCGCGAGTCGTCCGCGCGCCGGGCCGAGGCGGAGGCCGTCTACGAGCACCAGCGCCAGCGGGCGACGACGGCGGCGGCCGACTTCGAGCAGACGCTCGCCGGACGCCGCGCTGAGGCGACGCGCGAGTTCGAGGCGCAGCTCGGCACCCACAACCGCCAGCTCGCGGACGCGGCCGCACGCAAGGACGCGGCCGAGGCCGAGGCGGCGCGGATGATCGAGGCCGCGCAGCACCAGTCCCGGACGCTCCTGGACGCCGCCCAGCAGGAGGCGAGCCAAGTGGTCTCGGCCGCGCGGGCCGCCGCCGACCGCGTCCGCCACGACTCCGAGCGCGAGCTGGCCGCCGCGACCCAGCGCCGGGACGCCATCACGGCGCAACTCGCGAACGTCCGGCAGATGCTGGCCACGCTCGGCCAGGGCGTCGCCGCGAGCGTCGCCGACGTCATCGCGGCCGACGAGCCCGCGGGTGAGGTGCCGGACGCCGCGGCGGAGGACGCCGCGGAGGCCTGAAGCGGCCCGCCCGGACGCCGACGTCAGGGAACCCGGTGGGTCCAGGCGTCGGTGAGGAACTTGGTCTCCATCAGGTCGCGCGCGGCGGCCAGCTCGGCGTCGGTGTAGCCGGCGTCGCGGGTGTCGTGCGTGCGCGCGAAGGACTGGAGGAACGACGCGATGATCGCCTCGCGCGGCAGCCCGGTCTGGGACCGCAGCGGATCGACGCGCTTGTTCGCCGACTTGGTGCCCTTGTCGGACATCTTCTCCCGGCCGATCCGCAGCACCTGCAGCATCTTGTCGGCGTCGATGTCGTAGGCCATCGTCACGTGGTGGACCAACGCGCCCGACGCGTAGCGCTTCTGGGCGGCCCCAGCGATCTTGCCGGCGTCCGAGGCGATGTCGTTCAGCGGGACGTAGCGCGCCTTGATGCCCAAATCGGCCAGCGCGGTCATCACCCAGTCGTCGAGGAATGCGTAGCTCTGCTCGAAGCTCAGCCCCTCGACCAGCGACGTCGGGACGTGCAGCGAGTACGTGATGCAGTTGCCCGGCTCCATGAACATGGCGCCGCCGCCGCTCACCCGCCGGACGACCCCGATGCCGTGCCGCGCGGCCCCCTCGGGATCGATCTCGTTGCGGAAGCTCTGGAAGGACCCGATGACGACCAGCGGGGAATCCCAGTCCCAGATGCGGAGGGTCGGCGGACGCTCCCCGGAGGCCACCTCGTGGGTCAGCACCTCGTCGAGCGCGACGTGCATGGCGGGATGCATCGCGACGGGCGGGATCAGGTCGAACGAGTGGTCGGCCCAGCCGGTGGCGTGGCCGAGCGCGCGCCGCACGGCGATGCCCACGGACGCTGGCGTGAACCCCACCATCGTGACCTCGGGCCCCAGCGCTCCGGCGATGGCCTGCGCGAGCTGGTCGGCGGTGGACTTCTCGGGCATGCCGACCAGGGCGGCGTTCAGGGTGTCGAGGGCCTCGTCGGGTTCGAGGAAGAAGTCGCCGGAGATGGCAGCGGTCGCGATGCGCCCGTCGGCGGTCTCGACGTCGACGGCGACCAGCTTGCCGCCCGGAACCTTGTACTCACCACGCATGCCGGTCACCTTAG
>CAYZXQ010000113.1:0-3085 GCA_964482465.1 uncultured Nigerium sp.
TCAGGCGTCCTTCTTGGCCCGGTTGCGGGCCTTGGCGCGCTCGTTGGCGTCCAGGATCGTCTTGCGCATCCGGACCGCCGCAGGCGTGACCTCCAGGCACTCGTCGGCGCGACAGAACTCCAGGGCCTGCTCGAGGGAGTGGACGCGCGGCGGTACCAGCCGCTCCAGCTCCTCGCCGGTCGAGGACCGGACGTTGGTGAGCTTCTTCTCCTTGGTCGGGTTGACGTCCATGTCGTCCGGACGCGGGTTCTCCCCGACGATCATGCCCTCGTAGACCTCGTCGCCCGGCGCCACGAACAGGACGCCGCGCTCCTGCAGGTTGAACAGCGCGTACCCGGTGACGGTCCCGAGCCGGTCGGCCACCAGCGACCCGGACTGGCGGGTCTTGATCTCGCCGGCCCACGGCTCGTAGCCCTCGAAGACGTGGTGCATGATGCCGGTGCCGCGCGTCTCGGTGAGGAACTCCGTCCGGAACCCGATCAGGCCACGCGCGGGGACGACGAACTCCATCCGCACCCAGCCGGTGCCGTGGTTGATCATCTGTTCCATGCGGGCCCGGCGCGTCCCCATGAGCTGGGTGACGGTGCCGACGTGCTCCTCGGGGATATCGACCGTCAGCCGTTCGGCCGGCTCGTGCAGCTTGCCGTCGATGGTGCGCGTGAGCACCTCGGGCTTGCCGACGGTCAGCTCGAAGCTCTCGCGGCGCATCAACTCGACCAGCACCGCCAACTGCAACTCGCCGCGGCCCTGGACCTCCCATGTGTCCGGACGCTCGGTCGGCAGCACCTTGATCGACACGTTGCCGATGAGCTCGGCGTCCAGGCGGGCCTTCAGCAGCCGTGCGGTCAGCTTCTTGCCCGAGCGGCCGGCCAACGGCGAGGTGTTGATGCCGATGGTCATCGAGATGGAGGGCTCGTCCACGTGGATCAGCGGCAGCGGACGCGGATCCGTCGGGTCGCCGAGGGTTTCGCCGATGGTGATCTCGGGGATGCCGGCGATGGCGACGATGTCGCCGGGACCGGCCTGCTCCGCGGGCGTCCGCTCCAGCGCGTGCGTCATGAGCAGCTCCGACAGCCGGACGTTCTGGATCGATCCGTCGCGCCGGATCCACGCCACCGTCTGGCCGCGGCGCAGCGTGCCCTCCACGATGCGGCACAGCGCCAGCCGGCCGAGGTAGGGCGAGGAGTCGAGGTTGGTCACGTGCGCCTGCAACGGCGCGTCCTCGGTGTAGGTCGGCGCCGGGATGTGTTCCAGCAGCGTCTCGAACAGGGGCTCGAGGTTGTCGGCGTCCGGCATCGCGCCGTCCGCGGGCTGCGCCAGCGACGCGCGCCCGGCCTTGGCCGCGCAGTACACGATCGGGAAGTCCAGCTTGTCCGCCTCGTCGTCGTCCACCAGATCCATGAACAGGCCGTACACCTCGTCCACGACCTCGCCGATCCGCGAATCCGGACGGTCCACCTTGTTGATGACCACGATGATCGGCAGGTGCTTGGCCAGCGCCTTGCGCAGGACGAACCGCGTCTGCGGCAGCGGACCCTCCGAGGCGTCCACGAGCAGCAGGACGCCGTCCACCATCTCCAGCCCGCGCTCCACCTCGCCGCCGAAGTCGGCGTGGCCGGGGGTGTCGATGATGTTGATCGTCACGCTCTCCCCGGACGGCGTGACGTGATCGACCGCCGTGTTCTTGGCGAGGATCGTGATGCCCTTCTCGCGTTCGAGGTCCATCGAGTCCATGACGCGGTTGTTCACGTCCTGGTTCTCGCGGAACGCGCCCGACTGCCACAGCATCGCGTCCACGAGCGTGGTCTTGCCGTGGTCGACGTGGGCGATGATCGCGACATTGCGCAGGTCGGCGCGAGTGGCCATGTAAGGGATTCCCGTCGGTTGGGTGCCAGAGGCGCCGAGAAAGCGCGGAGCGATTGTACGCGGAGGCGGGCGTTCTCCCCGAATCCGGACGCCGCCCGCCCGCCCGAACGGGCGCGGGTCGCGTCCGGGGCTACTTCTTGAGGAGGGTGAACGAGTCGATCAGCGTGCCGTTGATGTCGAAGAACTCGAACTTCATGGTGTCGCGGGTCACGTGCACCAACTGGGCGCCGAAGGTGGTCGCGAAGCGTGCCTTGCTGCCCTCGACCGGGGTCGGCGCGAACTGGTAGATGCGCTGTCCGCCCAGGCCGTTGACGAAGTAGACGATGCCGTCGCGCTCGACCCGCTCGTAGGTGTGCGAGTGGCCGGACAGCACGGCGTCCGCCCCCCACTGCGCGAACGGCCACTGGATGAACGTCTCGGAGCCGTGCGAGGTGTCCGAGGAGTAGGGCGGGTGGTGGTCGACGACGACCTTCCACCGGGCGGTGGATGCGGCCAGTTGCTTCTTCAGCCACGCGGCCTGGACCGAGTCGACGGTCGTGCCGTCCTTCTCGCTCGGGTTCGAGTTCAGCACGAAGAAGTGCACCTGGCCCTGGACGAAGTCGTAGTAGCGCTCGTTGCCCGAGGAGTTCTTGAATCCGGTGCCCGGCAGGTTGAAGTACTGCAGATAGGAGTCCGGCGCGGGCACGGCATCGGTGAGGTCGTGGTTGCCCAGCGCGGGGAAGAAGGCGTTCTTGACGGCCTTGCCCTTCGGGCAGGTCTTACCGGACGTCGTCACCCCGGCGAGCCAGGCGCAGTAGTAGCGGCCGACCGCGTTGTCGTAGCGGCCGGTGTCGAGCCCGCCCGCCTCCGAGTAGTAGATGTCGCCAACGGCGACGATGTAGGCCGGCTTCCACGAGGCGACCAGCGTGGCCACGGCGGCGGCGTTGGCGTTGCCGGTGCCGAAGTCGCCGATGACCGCGAACTGCTCCTCGGCCGGGGGCAGGAACGTCGGCGTCAACGGGACGGGAGCGGGGGGCGTCACCACACTCGGGCTCGCGGGCGCCGGTGTGCCGGCGATCTCGGTGGCGGGCACGACCGTCGCGGACGGTGCGGGAGCAGGGACGGGGGACGCGACCAACGGCGGATAGACGACGAGGGTCGCCACGGCCAGCCATCCGCCGATCAAGCCGACGGACAGTCCGAACAGCTTGCGCAGCGTGGGCGTCACCCGGCCAGTGTA
>CAYZXQ010000114.1:0-3028 GCA_964482465.1 uncultured Nigerium sp.
GGCCGCGGCGCACAGTCTTTTGCAGTGGCGCTTCGCCGGCGCTGCGCCGGCGCGCGGTCGCCAAGCTGGGTCCGCGCGCGGCGGCCCTCTTCCTCACCGCGGACGGCCTCGAACAGGCCACGCGCGCCCCGGTCGCGGCCGCCCGGGCACGGCGGTTCGCGGACGCTGGCGTCGGCCACGTCGTCGACCTCGGCTGCGGCATCGGTGCCGACGCGCTCGCGCTGCGCGAGGCCGGCTTGGCCGTCACGGCCGTGGAACGCGATCCCGTGACGGCGGTCCTGGCCGCCGCCAACCTGGGTGCGCCCGTGTCGGGTGCGGACGCCGGCGTCGACGACAGCGAGCCCGACGAGGCCGCCGCCACCTCCGCGGCCGCCCACGCCGGCGTCCGGGTGCTGGGCGGCGATGCCGAGCGGCACTGGCCGCCGCTCGCCGCGGCCAATCCGGCGCTGGGCGTCTTCTGCGACCCCGCACGCCGGACGGCGTCCGGACGCACATGGCGCGTCGAGAACTTCTCGCCGTCCTGGGCATTCGTGCTGGGCCTGCTCGACGGCACGCGGGCCGCGTGCGTGAAGCTCGGTCCGGGGCTGCCGCTCGGCCTCATCCCTGACGGTGTCGAGGCCGAGTGGGTCTCCGACGCCGGGGACGTCGTCGAGTGCGCGCTGTGGGCAGGCCCCGGCACCGTCCCCGGACGCCGGCGCGCGGTGGTCGACGGCCACGCGTTGGTCCGGGACGCCGCCGGTCCCGACGCGCCCGTGGTGGGCGTCGACGCCTGGCTCTACGAGCCCGACGGCGCCGTCGTCCGGGCCGGGCTGGTCGGGCAGCTCGCGGGGCTCCTGAGAGCCGGGCGGGTGGCGTCCGACATCGCCTACCTGAGCGCCCCCTGGCACCTGCCCACCCCGTTCGCGACGGCCTTCGAGGTGCTCGAGACGCTGCCGTTCGACGAACGCGTCCTGCGGGGCTGGGTGCGCGACCACGGGGTCGGCACGCTCGAGATCAAGAAGCGGGGGATCGACGTCGACCCCGCCGAACTGCGCCGTCGCCTCAAGCCGAGAGGGGACGCCGCGGCGACCTTCGTGCTCACCCCCACGCCCGAGGGAGCGCGGGCCCTGGTGGTTCGGCGCTCGGCGGGAGCGCGCGCCTCGTAGGGGGGATGCTCCCCCTTCCACGCAGGCGCCGGGCGCCCTAGCCCGGGCGACCGGAGGTGGTCCATGAGCGGCATGCAGGGAGCGGATCCCCAAGCGACTACCCGTACGCGGCGGCGTCCGATCGGGTTCGGTACCCGGACGCCGGACGCGGCGTTGGCACTCAGGTTGATTGAGTGCTAACTCGGGGGTAGATTCGTGGCTGGCACTCACCCGGTGAGTCTGCCAATGCCCCGGCGGCACCCGCGACGACGCCTGGGCGGCTCCATCGAAGCAGAACACGTACGAGAAAGGGCACATCGTGGCCGTTACGATCAAGCCGCTCGAGGACCGCATCCTCGTCCAGCCCCTTGAGGCCGAGCAGACCACCGCCTCGGGTCTGGTCATCCCCGACACCGCCAAGGAGAAGCCGCAGGAGGGCAAGGTCATCGCGACCGGCCCGGGCCGCGTCGACGACTCCGGCAAGCGCATCCCCCTCGACGTCGCCGAGGGCGACATCGTCATCTTCAGCAAGTACGGCGGCACCGAGGTCAAGTACGCCGGCCAGGAGTACCTGCTCCTGAACGCCCGCGACATCCTCGCCGTCGTCGTCAAGTGACGACCCGCTGACCAGCAAAGGAAGCACAACACATGGCAAAGATCCTTCAGTTTGACGAGGAGGCGCGGCGCTCGCTGGAGCGCGGCGTGGACACCCTCGCGAACACCGTGAAGGTGACGCTCGGGCCGAAGGGCCGTTACGTCGTCCTCGACAAGAAGTGGGGCGCCCCCACGATCACCAACGACGGCGTGACCGTCGCCAAGGACGTCGAGCTCGACGATCCGTACGAGAACCTCGGTGCGCAGCTCGCCAAGGAGGTCGCGACCAAGACCAACGACGTGGCCGGCGACGGCACGACGACGGCGACGGTCCTGGCCCAGGCGATGGTCCACGAGGGCCTGCGCGCGGTGGCGTCCGGCTCCAACCCGATCGGGCTCAAGCGGGGCATCGAGGCGGCCGTCGAGGCCGTCACCGCCGAACTGGCCAAGAACAGCAAGCCGGTCGAGACCACCGCCGACATGGCGAACGTGGCCACCATCAGCTCGCGCGACTCCGAGATCGGCGAACTGATCGCCGAGGCGTTCGACAAGGTGGGCAAGGACGGCGTCATCACCGTCGACGAGTCCAACACGTTCGGCACCGAGCTGGAGTTCACCGAGGGCATGCAGTTCGACAAGGGCTACATCTCGGGCTACTTCGTGACGGACGCCGACCGCCAAGAGGCCGTCTTCGAGAACCCGTACATCCTGCTGCACTCCGGCAAGATCTCCTCGATGACCGAGCTGCTGCCGCTGCTGGAGAAGGTCATCGGCGCGTCGGGCCAGTTGGTCATCATCGCTGAGGACGTCGACGGCGAGGCGCTGTCCACGCTCGTGGTGAACAAGATCCGCGGCACGTTCACGTCCGTGGCCATCAAGGCGCCGGCCTTCGGCGACCGCCGCAAGGCGATGCTGGAGGACATGGCCGTGCTGACCGGCGGCCAGGTCGTGTCCGCCGACCTCGGGCTGAAGCTCGACCAGGTCGGCCTGAACGTCCTCGGGCGGGCGGCGCGCGTCGTGGTCACCAAGGACAACACGACCATCGTCGACGGCGCGGGCAAGGCCGAAGACGTGGCGGGCCGGGTGGCCCAACTCCAGGGCGAGATCTCCCGGACCGACTCCGACTGGGATCGCGAGAAGCTCCAGGAGCGCGTCGCGAAGCTGGCCGGCGGCGTGTGCGTCATCAAGGTGGGCGCTGCGACCGAGGTCGAGATGAAGGAGAAGAAGCACCGCATCGAGGACGCCGTCAGCGCGACCCGCGCGGCCATCGAGGAGGGCATCGTCGCCGGCGGCGGCTCCGCCCTCGTCCA
>CAYZXQ010000115.1:0-2827 GCA_964482465.1 uncultured Nigerium sp.
GGTCCTCGCGGTGGAGCCGACACCCCGGGATCGAGACGGACACCCCGTGCCGGAACGAACATCCCGGGGTGGAACGGAAACTCCGGGGTGGGTCACCTCCCCTCCCCGGATCGTGCTCCCTCCCACCATGTACCCCCCTCTCGCCACGACGGGAAGGTCCGCAGCTTCCGCGAGGGAGGATGCGAAAGGGGAGGGTCGGCGTCCGGAACCCGCGGCGGAACCCCGCTTGCCCACGCGCGCGGGGCGATGCCGCGGTGACCACGAGTCTCGTACGTCCCTCCTGCGTTTGCCCACGCGCGCGGGCGGTGCCAGCGAGGTCCCAGCAACACCCCCGACGGCCGCACGGCACCTCACGAGCGCGGGGCGGCGTCCGCGACCCTCCTAGCCCTGGCCGAACGGTCGATGCGGGTCCGGGAAGGGTTGGGGTTGGGCGGACGGGACACCGGAACGGTCCGGCGGACCCGAGGGGCGGGGGGCTGCGGCGTCCGGCTGGTCCGGCTGACCGGAGAACCCCGGGAACTGCGCTCCGGGCTGGGGCGAATGCCCCGGGACGCCCGGTGCCGCCGAGCTCGGCCACGACGCGGCGACGGGAGCGGGACCGGTCGGCGCGCCGAACGTCGGACCGCTCGGCGTCCCCACCCACGGCGCGGACGACTGGGGCTGGACGCGTCCCCGGCCGACGGCCACGATCAGGAGGAGCGTCCCCACGATGCTGAGCACGCTGCCCGCCGTGCTCCCCAGCACCATCAGCCCGTTCCCCGAGCTCGACGGCATGGACGTGAGCAGCGCCACCATCTGAGTGGCGAGCGGGAGCGCCGTCCCCGCCAGGAGCACCACCACGCCCGACCACAGCAGACCCCTCGCCCCACGGGCCTTCGTGGAGACGATCGCGGCGGCCACCAGGAACACCACGACCCGCAGCGCCAGGAACACCAGCGGACTGCCGAACGCGGTGATATTCACGTCAGCGTCCCGTGCCGGCGTACACCACGGCCTGGCCGTCGGCGTCCAGGCCGAAGGCGGTGTGCGCGGCCCGGACGGCGTCGTCGACGTCGTCGATACCGACCACGACGGAGATTCGAATCTCCGACGTCGAGATCATGTGGATGTTGATGTCCGCCCCGGCCAGCGCCGTGAAGAACGTCGCGGTCACGCCCGGGTGGCTGCGCATGCCGACGCCGATGATCGAGACCTTGCCGATCTTGTCGTTGTAGACCGTCTTCTCGAATCCGATCTGCTCGCGGACCTCCTCCAGCGCCGCCAGCGCCTTGGCGCCGTCGCTCTGCGGCAGGGTGAAGGTGATGGCGGTGGTGTTGTTCGAGACCGACGTGTTCTGGACGATCATGTCGATGTTGACGCCGGCGTCCGCCACGACCTGGAAGATGCGGGCGGCCTCGCCGACGCGGTCCGGGACGCCGACCACCGTGATCTTCGCCTCGCTGCGGTCGTGCGCGACGCCGGTGATGATCGGGTTCTCCATGGCGGTTCCTTCCTTGGGTGCGATGTCGGTGACCCACGTGCCGGGCTTGTCCGAGAACGACGAGCGCACATGCACCGGGACGTTCTCGCGCCGCGCGTACTCCACGCAGCGCAGGTGCAGGATCTTGGCGCCGTTGGCGGCCATCTCCAGCATTTCGTCGTAGCTGATCTCGGGGATGCGGCTCGCCCCCGGGACGATCCGCGGGTCGGCGGTGAAGACGCCGTCCACGTCGGAGTAGATCTCGCAGTAGCCCGCGCCGAGCGCCGCGGCCAGCGCGACGGCCGTGGTGTCGGACGCCCCCCGCCCCAGCGTCGTGACGTCCTTGGTGGTCTGGGACACGCCCTGGAAGCCCGCGACGATCACCACGTCGCCGTCGGCGAGGGCGGACTCGATCCGTCCGGGGGTGATGTCGATGATGCGCGCGTCGCCGTGGGTGCCCGTCGTGATCACGCCGGCCTGCGAGCCGGTGAACGACCGTGCGTCGTAACCGAGGTCGTTGATCGCCATCGCCAGCAGGGCCGCGGACATCCGCTCGCCCGCGGTGAGCAGCATGTCGAGCTCGCGCGGCCGGGGGTTGGGGCTCACCTCCTGGGCGAGGTCGAGGAGTTCGTCGGTGGTGTCCCCCATCGCGGACACGATCACCGTCACGTCGTGACCCTGCTTCCGGGTGGCGACGATGCGCCGCGCCACCCGCTTGATGCTCGCGGCGTCCGCCACCGACGAGCCGCCGAACTTCTGAACTACCCGCACGAGCCCTCCTCGCTGTCCTGCTGCGGGCCCCAGTGTCGCACGGCGTCCGCAGCCGAACGGGCATGACCCGAGGACCGAGCGGAATCTACACTGAGCCGCATGTCGACCGAACCCGTCCCGCAGCGCCTCTCGGACGCCGACCGCGACGCCGCGGTGACGATGCTCCGGGAGCACTTCGAGGCGGGTCGCCTCACGCAGCCCGAGTTCGACGAGCGCATGGGCCTCGCCTTCGATGCGCGTTTCGGCACCGACCTGGCCCCCCTCTTCAACGACCTGCCCGAGCCGCGGCCCGCGGCGTCCGCACCCGCCCCGGCCCTCCCCGCGATCTGGACGCCCGCGCCGAGCCTGCCGGCCGCGTGGACGCCGACCCCGGACGCCGTCGCCACCTCGTCGCCCACGCCCTTCGTCCAGGTGCTCGGCGTCGTCCGGGCGCTGGTGTGGCCGGCCGCGCTGGTCCTGTGGTTCGCCACCGGACAGTTCTGGTGGATGGTCGCGGCGTTCTTCATCTCGGTGGCCGCCAACCAGCTCGGACGCACCCCGCGGACTCCCCCGCCCGGCATCGACCGCTAGCAGAAAGGTCGGACCGGCCCACTAAGG
>CAYZXQ010000116.1:0-2823 GCA_964482465.1 uncultured Nigerium sp.
CCCCACCTCAACCCACACAGGTGGACGGAATCCTCGCCCCCTCAGCACATCGACCCCCCGAACACCTTCGCCACCGCCCCGCGCCCGACCACACTCGCCAGGTCGCGTGAACCCCGACATCGGGCCCCGCTCGCCGACAGGCCCGACGCCCGAGGCGCGGGCTCTCACCCCGGCGGTACCAACCCGAAGCGGGCGTTGGCCAGCACCGGGACTTTCCGGCGGGCGTCCGGGACGGCGTCCGGGTCGAGATCGACGATCAACACCTCCGCGGCATCCCCAGCCTCGGCCAGGACGTTCCCGAGGGGGTCGACCACGACGCTGTGGCCGACCCCGGTCGGAGCGCCGGGTCGCACCGGCAGCCCCTCGGTCGCGGGATCGCCCTGGGCGGCCGCGACGACATAGCAGGTGGAGTCCATGGCGCGGGCGATGCAGAGACTACGCCACTGTTCTGCCTTGTCAGGACCGTTTGCCCACGATGCGGAGACGAGGACGATGTCCGCGCCTTGGCGTCCGTAGTGCCGGAACAACTCGGGGAACCGGATGTCGTAGCACAGTGCGAGACCGACGGTGAACCCGTCGATCTCCACCAGGACAGGATCGTCGCCGGCGGTGATGTAATCGGACTCCCGGAAGCCCCATGCGTCGAAGAGGTGCAGCTTGCGGTACGCGGCCTCGACCCCACCGCCGGTGACGAGCATCGTGTTGTAGGGACGCGGCGTGGCGCTCGTCTCGAACATCCCCAGGACGATCGTGAGGCCGACCTCGGCGGCGATGGTCCGCACCTCGGCGGCCCACGGACCGTCCAGCGGCTCGGCCACGGCGGCGGACGCCGTCGCGAACGATGCCATCGTGGCCTCGGGGAACACGACCAGGCGGGCGCCGGCGTCCGCGGCCTGGGCGGCCACCTCGCGGACGAGAGCGAGATTGGCGCGCGGATCGGTCGAGCTCACGATCTGGGCGACGGCGACGCGCATGGGCCCCATCCCAACCCGGGCGGCGCGCGTTCGTCAACCCTGGCGGGCGAGGCAACCCGGAAACTGTCGGACGCGTAGGAGAGGGTGAGAGGGAAGGAGGAACGATGGCCCCGAGCACCCGCGACGACGCATTCACGCACTTCGTGCGCGAGTCGGGCCCGTCGCTGTCCCGGACAGCCTGGCTCCTCACCGGCAACCCCGATGCGGCCGCCGATCTCGTCCAGGCGGCGTTGGTGAAGACGTACGTGGCGTGGCACAAGGTGACGGACGCGACGGCGTCCGCCTACGCCCGCAAGGTCATGGCCAACGAGAACATCGACCGGTGGCGGCGGCGCCACGGCGAGGTCGTGGGCGTCCCGGAGGAGCCCGAGTGGGCGGGGTTCGAGTCGGCCGTCGCTGACCACGACCAGGTGGCGCGCCTGCTGCAGTCGCTCCCCCTCCAGCAGCGCCGCGTGGTGGTGCTGCGCTACTACGAAGACCTCAGCGAGCAGCAGGTCGCGGACGTCCTCGGCATTTCGGTCGGCACGGTGAAGTCGACCGCCCATCGAGCCCTCGCCGCGATGCGGCACCACCTCGTCGCGGAAGGAGACCGGCGATGAACGACCTCGAGACCCTGCTGCGCGAGCGACTGCGGGTGGCAGACGATGTGCGCGTTCCGCTGGATCCGGACGCCGTCTTGGCCGCCGGACGCCGTGCCCGGCGTCTGCGCACCGTCCGGTGGGTGGTGGCGGGTGTCGCGGCTGTCCTCGTCGCGGTGGTGATCGTCGCGCTGGTGTGGGTGCGGTTGCCGGCGCACGAGACGGTGGCGATTCCGGATCCGCTGGGGTCGCCGACGGCGATGCCGACACCGAGCGCCAGTCCGTCGGCTGCGGCGTCCGCCACCGCGCGCGCGAAGCCCACCGATGAGGTGCCGACGACGCCCGGCAGCGTCCGGTTGCGCGTCCTCGACGGGGATGGCTTCGACGAGGTGACGGCGTCCGGGCACCCGATGGGGTTCCAGATGAGCGCGGCCGGCAAGGCGCCGGTGCTGGTGAGCACGCCGTCGGGGCCGCAGGTGGGGCTGATCCGGGCGGGTTATCCCGACGACCGATGGCTGCTGCTTGCGATCAACGGGAACGTCGCGTGGGTGGCACCGGTGGTTCCGGACGCCGCGGCCCCGGCCTGGTTCTCAGACGCCAAGGTGCTGCCCGGGACCCAGATGGCGGCGGGGGCGATCCGGTTCGAGGAGCCTGGACGAGCGGCCACGGTGTCCTCGGTGCTGTGGGGCGATCCCGACGGCAACGTCTACACCTTCGACACGGGGGTCCGGGGACGCAGGCTGGGGTCGACGCGGCTGCCGTCGGTGTTCGGAGGCACCGCGACCTACGCCTGGGATTCAGCGCTGGACGTGTGGGTTGTCCGGCATCCGGGGCAGGCCGCGACGGTTCGGCGTCCGAGCGCCTGGAAGGATCGGCTGCCGTTCGCGACGTCCACCTCGCCGGACAACACCCGCGTCGAGACCGTCATCGCCCTGCCACCCACGGTCGATCCGGGGTCGTTGACGTGGCAGGCGCGGTCCGGGGTGACGAAGGACGGTGCCCCGCAGGTCGCCGCTCTCTCCGGCGGGGGCGTGTTGGTCCGGCAAGTCTGGCGCGTCGACGGCACTCCGGACGCCGGCGTCCAGGTCAGCTACATCCTGGCCGGCAAGCGGATCACCCAGCCGCTGCCGTCGTAACAGTCGAGCGATTGGAGTCGGACGCCGCCCGTCCGGTACGCTACGCGGCGGAGGATTCGCCTAGAGGCCTATGGCGCTCGGTTGGAAACCGGGTTGGGTTCACGCCCTCACGAGTTCGAATCTCGTATCCTCCGC
>CAYZXQ010000117.1:0-2773 GCA_964482465.1 uncultured Nigerium sp.
TCCCGGGCTCGACGAAGAACTCCATCTCCATCTGCTCGAACTCGCGGGTGCGGAAAATGAAGTTGCCCGGCGTGATCTCGTTGCGGAAGCTCTTGCCCACCTGGCCGATGCCGAACGGCACCTTCATCCGGGACGTCTGCTGCACATTGGCGAAGTTCACGAAGATGCCCTGCGCGGTCTCGGGCCGCAGGTAGTGCAGGCCGGACTCGTCCTCGATGACGCCCAGGTAGGTCTTGAGCATCATGTTGAAGTCGCGGGGCTCGGTGAACTGACCGAGGTTGCCGCACTCGGGGCAGTTGATCTCGGCCAGGCTTTCGGGCGCGCGCCCCTTCTTGAACGCGAATGCCTCCTCCAACTGGTCGGCGCGGAAGCGCTTGTGGCAGCTCAGGCACTCGGTCAGCGGATCGGAGAAGACACCGACGTGCCCGGACGCCACCCACACCTGCTTGGGCAGGATGATCGAGCTGTCGATGCCGACGACATCGGAGCGCGCCTGGACGACGGCCTTCCACCACTGCCGCTTGATGTTCTCCTTGAGCTCGACGCCGTAGGGACCGTAGTCCCACGCCGCCCGCGTGCCGCCGTAGATCTCGCCGCACGGGTAGACGAAGCCGCGTCGCTTCGTCAGGCCGATCACGTTGTCGAGCTTGCTGGCCATATGTGCCTCCTTGTCGGCCGGAGGTGCCCGGTTGGCATCCCCGCAGGACGGCCTCCGCGGGGGGTCGGACGCCGAGGCACAAGGCTAGCGCCTCCGTCTTGGTGGCCAGCACGCTTCGGGCCTCCGGCGCATAGGGTTCGGGCGTGAGCATCGTCCTGCGCCGCGAGCGTCCCGACGACCACCCCCACGTCGAGGAGTTGGCCCGGCGTGCCTTCTGGGATCTGTATCGTCCCGGCGCCCACGAACACGTGCTGGTGCGGCTACTGCGACACGACCGCGCTTTCGTGCCCGACCTGGCCCGCGTCGCCGAGGTCGACGGACGCCTCGCCGGGGCGGTGTTCCACGCCCGGGGACGGGTCGCGACCGACACCGGGGACGTCGAGGTGCTGTCCAGCGGCCCCCTCTTCGTGGCTCCCGCCCTGCAACGAACCGGTGTCGGTACGGCGCTGCTGCGCGCCACCCTCGACCAGGCCGCCGCCCTAGGTTTCCGGGCGACCTTCCTGTACGGCGACCCGGACTACTATGCGCGGTTCGGCTTCGTCCCGGCGAGCCGCCACGGCATCCTCACCGCCGCCGGTGCCTCGTTCGATGCGTTCCAGGCGCTCGAGCTGCGGCCCGGCGGCCTCGACGGCGTCCGGGGCCGCTTCCACGAGCCGGCGTGCTTCGCTGCCGCGGAAGCCGCTGCGAAGGCCGATCTCACTCTCCCCGCGGCCGATTGACGCCCACGGCGTCCGGGGCGGCGTAGGCGCTGGGTTCGTCCAGGGCCTCGCTCAACAGCGGCACGAGCACCAGCTTCGCGTCGTAGCCGTTGAACGCCCGCCGGTACGAGCCCACATCGGCCCAGTGGCTCACCAGGGCCCACAGGTCGGGCTCGTCGAGGTTGCGGACGAGTTCGGCCGTCCGGCAGCCCGGACGTCCCGCGAAGAAGTCCGCCGCCGCCTGAGCGCGCGGGACGAACCCGGCCTCGTCGCTCACCCGGAACCTGCTCACCGCGATCATGGCCGAAACCCTAGCGAGCCCGGCTGGTATCTTCGCTGGCAGCCCGCACCGAAAGGCCCCCATGACCACGCCGCCCGTCCCTCAGCGCCGCACCCGGCAGCGCACGGCGGTCGCCGACGTGTTGTCCGAGGTGCGAGGCTTCCGCTCGGCCCAGGACATCCACGACCTACTGCGCGAACGCGGCGAGAAGGTCGGGCTGGCGACGGTCTATCGAGCCCTCCAGGCGCTGGCCGAGGCGGGCGAGGCCGACGTCATCCGCACCCCGGACGGCCAGCACGCCTATGCCGCGTGCGGACAGGCGTCCCACCACCATCACCACCTGATCTGTCGCTCCTGCGGCCGGACCGAGGAGTTCGCCCTCGCGACGCTCGAGGCCGAGATCGCCCGGGTCGCGGACGCGCTCGGGTTCGCCGATGTCGGCCACGACCTGGAGCTGTTCGGGCTCTGTGCCGAGTGCGCATGACCGACGCCGCCCGCCCCCGCCGCCCGCGTTTCGTGGCGCCCGCCACGCTCGAAGCCCTCGGCGAGCGGGTCGATCCGATCGGCGCTCTCCACGCCGCGCACGAGACCGCGGCTGTCCTGGTGCACGCTGGGCGCGCCGCCGACGACCCCAGCGTCACCGCTCGGCTCGTCGCGCTCGTCGACGACATCGGGCTGTCCACGCTGGCCGACCTGTGGGCCGAGCGTCCGGCGGTCAGCCTCCCGGGCGCGCTGTGGCGGCTGTACGTCCTGCGGGAGTGGGTGTCTGCGAACCCCGAGCAGGCCAGCCGGGAGTACGCCGCGGGCGTCCGGTTCGCCGAGCCGCAGCACGTCGTGGCGGGCGCCGAGCCGCCCGGGCCCGACGAGGTGCGCGCGACCGCGGACGCCATCCTGCGCGGCCTGTTCGCCGGCGATGTCGCCGTCGCCTTGGAGCGCGCCGCCGCCTTCTGCCACGTCGTGGCCGCCGGCCGGGCCGCGGTCGTGGACGGCTATCCCGAGTTGGTCCGGGCCGGCAAGCTGCAAGCCATGGCGTCCGACCTCACCGCCTGCGCCGCCGCCTGGCGAACGGGCGAGTTGATCTAGGGAAACGCCGATCGATCATGTTCTGGCTGCGGCGGCCCGGATCGAGCGATCCGA
>CAYZXQ010000118.1:0-2613 GCA_964482465.1 uncultured Nigerium sp.
GACTGTGAGGATGAGGACGGCTGGTTGGTGGGCTGACCCTTGCTTACGACTGACGACCAATCGGTGTGTCCTGGCTGTTGATCTGTCGCCCACCGGCCAGCTGCTCAACCGGCGCTGGCCGGGCGGGCAGTGACCTCATAGGAGCCTGATTCGTCTCGTCACAGTCCCGTCCACCCGGCCGGCCAGTTGCCATCACGGGATTCTTGGGAGGAATCGTGACACCAACCACCACCAGCATGAACCAGCCCGGCGGGCAGCGTCGAGTGATCGTCGGGGTCGACACCCACAAGGACGCGCACGTCGCGGTCGCCCTGGATGAGCTCGGCGGCCTGCTCGGGTCGGGAACCTTCACTGCGGATCGTGCCGGCTACCGGGCCCTGATCGGCTGGGCGGCCGTCTTCGGTGACCAGATCGTGTTCGGGGTCGAGGGCACCGGCTCGTATGGTGCCGGGCTCGCCTCCGCGATCCGCCGCAGCGGGAACGGTGTGCTGGAGGTGTTGCGGGCCGACCGGCGCGACCGCCGGCTGCGGGGAAAGTCGGACACCATCGACGCCGAGAACGCCGCGCGGGCCGTGCTCGCCGGGATCGTGCACGCGGTCCCCAAGACCGGAGACGGGATCGTCGAGATGATCCGCGTCACCAAGGTCGCCAAGGACAACGCGGTCAAAGCCCGTAGCAGCGCCATGATCAGCCTCAAGCAGGTCCTCGTCAATGCCCCTGATGACCTGCGTCAATCCCTCAAAGGCTTGCCCCGGATGACGCTGATCCGTCGCTGCGCCGGACTGCAAGCCGGCCGGATCGACTCGGTCACCGCGGCCACCGAGAATGCCCTGCACTCGATCGCGACTCGGTGGCTGGCCCTGGACGCCGAGATCCGCGGACATGATCACCTGCTCGCGACCCTCACCTCGTCGGTGGTGCCCAGCCTGGTTGAGGCGTTCGGGATCGGACCCGACGTCGCCGCCGAAATGTTGATCGTGCTCGGGGACAATCCCGAACGGATCCACTCCGAAGCGGCGTTCGCCCGGCTCTGCGGGACGAATCCGATCCCCGCCTCCTCGGGCAAGACCAGCCGGCACCGGCTCAACCGCGGCGGTCACCGACAAGCCAACGCAGCCCTCTACCGCACCGTGGTCGTCCGCATGCAGTATCACGAGCCGACCATGGCCTACGTGACCCGCCGCACCGCCGAGGGCAAGACCAAACCCGAGATCATCCGCTGCCTCAAACGGCTCCTCGCCCGCGAAGTCTGGTCCCTCACCCGCGACTTCCGACGCCCAGCACTCACTTGACAGCTATAGGAGCATCAACGCCGCCGCCGAGGCGTTCATCAGCTCCCTGGAATGGGAGGTCCTGTCCCGACACACCTTCGACAACACGCGTCAGGCCCAATCGGTTGTGATCGACTGGTGCTACGGCTTCTACAACCACGACCGGCGCCACAGCACGGTCGGCATGATGAGCCCGATCACCTACGAGAACACCGCGGCCCCCGACCGGGAAGCCGCATAAGGAAGCCCTCCACGATTCGGGGGGAACCACACACCTTGGCCAGCGACGACAAGAGCGTCGGCTTACCGATCCGCCAACTATTGGCGCGCGCGCCAGTGTCAATTCCTGCCTTCATGTCCCCCGCTTTCGGGCGTGCCGCGAACGGGCGTCAGTCCGAGACGTTTGCGACCGGCTTCCGCGAGGCGGCGCGCCGACCGCCACGCCGCGCCATCAACCGTGACATCGTCACTTCCGAGATGCCCAGGTAGCGGGCGATTTCGCGCTGGGTCAGTTGAGAGACCACCTCGGGAGAGCGTGCGAGAAGTGCCTCGTAGCGTTCTTCGGAGGATCGCGTCAACCGCTCCTCTTCGCGCTGCGCCTGCCTGAGCGTCTGCTCCAGCAGAATGCGCGAGCGCAGCGTCGCCCACTCCGCGTGCCGACCGGCGAGCGTCGAGATGTGACGCGCATCCAGCAGGATGACCCGCGCCTCTGTCACCGCGGAGACCCGGTAGGACAGCGCCGGCGCCCTGTCGTACCCCATCGCCGCCGAGGACGGCTCCCGAAGCACGTCGCCGTACAGGGCGAAGAGGTTGCCCGAGACCTCGCCGCGCTCGAGGAAGGCGACCGTCATCTCGCGTCCCTCGTGGGCCACCGTCTGCGCCAACAGGCCACGCTCGACCAGGACCAGGTAGGGGAACGATTTGCCGGGCTCGCACAGCAAATCCCCAGAACACAGGTGCAGACTGGACGCCGAGGCCAGCAGAGTGTCCAGGCGCGGCAGGGGGCCGCCGCCGATCTCGGCGAGCAGCCGCGACGCGAACCCGTGGCGAAGCAGGGGACGGATGATCTGGGGGGCCGTCAGCAGCACCTGGTCCGGATACAAGGCACCAGATGGATTCGTCATGGGCACCCACTCGACTCACTTGATGGAACGCTCGGCAGCATTGGCCAGGGCATTCGTCACGGTAGTCTGACCCAGAGCGCCAACTACTACACACCGTAGCAAATGGGCAAGCAGCTCGAGGATTGATCAACACTTGACTACCCACGTCCTAGCAAGGCTCCGCGGCTCGCTGATTATGGCATGGCCGCGACGACTCTCCATAATGACATGGTGTCCGA
>CAYZXQ010000119.1:0-2596 GCA_964482465.1 uncultured Nigerium sp.
GCGTCCGGGACGTGCGCGGACTCGCCGGCCGCCCTCAGCGCGGCGCGCAGGAGTTCGGCGTCGGCGTCCAGCTCCGCGGCGGGGACGTCCTTCATCGCGCGGGTCTGGTCGAAATCGTCGATGGTCGCCGTCGGGTAGACGTGGACGTGGCAGTGCGGGACGCCGTAGCCTGCGATGACCATGCCCACCCGGTCGCCGGGGAACGTCGGCAGCAGCGCCTTGCCGATGCGCTGGGCCACCGCGAAGAGACAGTCGCGGAGGGCGTCCGGAAGGTCGGTCCAGGTGTCGACCTCGGCGCGGGGCACGACGAGCACGTGGCCGTGCCGCTGCGGTTCGATGGTCAAGAAGGCGACGATGTCGGCGTCCGCCCAGACGAACCGTCCGGGGAACTCGCCGGTGATGATGCGGGTGAACACGGTGGGCACGGATTCCTCCTTGGTGGCTGCGGACGCCGCGGGCGCGGCTCAGGCGGTGGCGGCGTCCAACTCCGCCACCAGCGCGCGGACGAACGCCTCGGTCTCTTCCCAGGATTCGACGGCCTTGGTCTGGACGCCCACCGCGATCACGGGGAAGTCGTTGCCGCCCGGCATGAGGCGGTCGCCGACGAACAAGATGTCCGAGGCGGCCACGCCCACGTGCTCGACGAGCTTGCGGATGCCGAAGGCCTTGTCGATGCCGCGTGCGGTGATGTCGATGGAGGTCGAGCCGCCCGCGTGTACGTCCAGGTCGGGCAACAGCGCCTGGACGCGCTCACGCAGGGCCTCGCGCTTGGCGCCGTCCGGATCCCAGGCCTTCTTGGCGTCCACCGGAGCCTCCTGCCCGAGCGCCGAGAAGGTCATCTGCGAGCCGCGGTCCTCGATCCGGGGACCCCACGTGTGCTCCTCCCACAGCCCCAGCGCCTTGGCCTCGGACTCCAGCGCCTCGGCGCAGCGGCGACGGGCGTCCGCGGGCAGGGTGTGCGCGTACTCGGCCGCCCACGAGCCGTTGGTATGGCTGTAGTACTGCGTGCCGTTGGTCGGCATGAGGTGGAGGTCGTCCAGGAGCGCCGACTCGGGCAGTTGCTCGATCACCTGCTTGCGGAACTGTCCGTACTGCCCGCCCGAGATGATGGCGACCGGACGCCGCGCCAGCAGCGCCAGCAGTGCCTCGCCCATCGGGGCGGGCAGCGGCGACTTCGACGGCGCGAGGGTGTCGTCGAGATCGAACGCGACGAGGCGGACGGCCATGGGCTCCTCCTGGGTTGGCTACCGACCAAGGCTAGTCCACGGAGGCGGACGCCGCCCGTCCGACCTCCGTCGCCCGCCGGAGCCAGGCCGGGGCCGCTCCATACTTCATGGGCGGGACAAGGTCGAACGCGGCGCAACTCGCCACCACCTGCGCCGCGCGGCGGTCGCGTGTCGTCTGCTGCTTGGCCTGGGCGACCCAGGCGCTGACGGTCTTGCGGTAGCTGGCGGGGGCGGCGTCCCAGAACGCGGACGCCGCCGCATCGGCCCGCAGCGCCGCCTCGTGGTCGGGTGCGAGGCCCGCTTCGCCCATCTCGTAGGAGTAGTTGCCCGAGGTGGCGTCGGTCCGCAGGGCGTAGGCCGCCAAACCGGACGGCTGCATGCGGCCCTCGGCGAGCAGCCGCTCGACGTGGGCGAGGTTGACGCGGCTCCACGTCGATCCCGGACGGCGCGGCGACCAGCGCTGCCGGACGGCGTCCGCGTCGAGACGCTGCGTGGTCGAGTCGATCCAGCCCCAGCGCAGGGCGACGGGGACGGCGTCGGCCCACGTCAGTCCGCGCGGGGTGACGTGGACCTTGCGCAACCCCATCCACAGGGACGCCTCGGTGGCGTGGTGGGTAGCCAGCCACGCGTCGAAGTCGTCGGCGGTGTCGAAGAAGAGCGCCGGACGCTCGGGCGTCCCGCCGGGTGTCGCGGCCACGGTTCAGTCGGGGAGGACGCGGCGGGGGCGTCCGTGAGCGTCGGCTGGCGGGTCGGCGTCCGGGGCGACACGCGCGGGACGGTCCAGGTCGGCGACGAACCGGCGGCCCGCGGACGCCGCGAACGCCACCAGCGGGACCAACGTGACCGTGATGCCATGGTCGGTGAGGTAGGCCGCCACGGTGTCGAGCCCCTCGTCGAGGCGATAGCCGACCAGGACCAGCCGCGGGGCGCCGCCCGGCACCGCGTGCGGGGCGAAGCGGGCCCAGGCGGCGGCGAAGGCGTCCGGCCCGTCGGGGTAGCGGGCGGCCACGGCGTCCGCACCCGCGGGCGCGAGGGCCGCGAGGTGGGCCAGCCCGCGCGCGAGAGTCGCGCTGCCGACGCGCTCGGACGCGAGGGCGTAGACGGGAGCGCCGTCCCGGGCCAGGCCGAGGGCGCCACCGCTCTCGGCGACCAGCAGCATGTCCGCGAGGGTGGCCAGGACGGACGCCGGCGGGAGGTCGACCGTAGCCCGGAGCGGAACCCACTCCCCATCGGGTCGGACCTCGAACGCTCGCACGGGATGAGGGTACCGCCGCGGCGCGGGGCAGGTGGGCCCCTCGGGACACCGGGGTCGCGCGACGTGGGGACGTGCGGGCGCCCTGTGCGGGAGGGCATGGGGTGGGTTCCGGGGA
>CAYZXQ010000120.1:0-2385 GCA_964482465.1 uncultured Nigerium sp.
CCCATACGGGCGAACGGTCAGCACCCACCGCGCCACCCACCCCGACCGCCAGCTCCCCCGCCAGCTCCCCCGCCTGGACCCCACCGGCACCCCATCCCGCTCCCCCAGCCCCGACGGCCGCCACCCCCGAAGGGCTCCCCCCGGTCCCCGGTCCCACGCCCACGCCACCTGCCCCCACCAGCGAACCGCACACCCTTGGCTCCCCCGCCGGGACCCCACCGGCACCCCATCCCGCTCCCCCAGCCCCGCCCGCAGGGCTCGCACCGTCCGGACCCGCGGCACCCCCCAGCCCCTCGGCACCGCCCGCCGCTGTCGCGGCACCCAGACCGCGGCCCGCGGCGTCCGCACCCACGGGGAGATACGCGGTCGAGCTCGTCGACCCCGACGACGACGCGACGCGCGTGCGCGAGGCTCCCACGCGCCGCGCCCGACGCGCGGAGGAAACCGCGCAGCATCCCGCCGAAACGTCCGCGGGATCGGTCACGGAGGCGAGCGAGTGGCTCACCGAGGGTCCGGTGGAGGAACCGCCGGCGCCCGGGACGGTGCTCGCGACGACATGCGCGGCGGGCCACCCGAACCCGCCGCAGCGGGTGCAGTGCGGCGTGTGCGGCGCGCCGGTCACCGGACCCGCGCGGCGCGTGCCGCGGCCGTCGCTCGGGACGATCCGGCTGCCCAGCGGGGAGCCCGTCGCCCTGACCGCGCCGCTGGTGATCGGGCGCAACCCGCGTCCCGACCGGGCGTCCGGGACCGACGAGGCGCGCCTCGTCGCGGTGCCGCATGGGCATGTGTCGTCCAGCCACCTGGAGATCCAGCTCGACGGCTGGAGCGTCCTGGCGCTCGACCTTCGTTCCCGCAACGGAACGTTCCTGCGGCGCCGCGGCGCACCGCCCGTCCGGCTGGGCGACCGCCCCGAGTTGCTCGTCGAGGGGGACGTGCTCGACCTGGGCCACGGCGTCCAACTCACGCTGGAGCGCCTGCGGTGAGCCCGCGGGCCGCTGCGAAACCGCCGACCCTGGCGGGGTTCCGGTACGTCGAGGTGCTGGGGTCGGGTGGATTCGCCGATGTCTACCGCTACACGCAGCTGGGACTGGGGCGCGATGTCGCGGTGAAGGTCCTGCTGCACGGCCTCGGCCGCGACGCCCAGGAGCAGTTGCAGGCCGAGGCCGAGCTCATGGCGATGCTGAGCAACCACCCCTCCATCGTGAGCATCTACCAGGCCGGCCTGGCCGAGGACGGGCGTCCGTACCTCGTGATGGAGGTGTGCCGGCCGGGGCACCTGGGGGCGCGGCTGCGGCGCCAGCCGCTGTCGGTGCCGCGAACCCTCGAGATCGGCATCCAGGTGGCCGGCGCGGTCGAGACGGCGCACCGGCTAGGGGTCTTGCACCGGGACATCAAGCCCGCGAACATCCTGTTCACCGAGTTCAACCGTCCGGCGCTGACGGATTTCGGCATCTCGACGTCCGCGCGCACCGGCGAGGGCCAGACGGCGTTCTCCGTCGCGTGGGCACCCCCGGAGCAACTGGAGGGGCGCCCGACGGGACCGTCCGCGGACGTGTACTCCCTCGCCGCCACGCTCTGGGCCGCGCTCGTGGGCCGCAACCCGTTCGAGGTACCGGGCGGGCGTAACGACTCGCTCAGCGTGGCCGAGCGGGTGCGTACTCAGCCCGTCCCGCCGACCGGACGCCTCGACGTGCCGCCCTCGCTGGAACGTGTCCTGGCGACGGCGCTCGCCAAGCAGCCCGGCCAGCGATTCGCGTCCGCGCTCGATTTCGCCCGCGCCCTGCAGGCGGTCCAGGCCGAGGTGCACGTGCCGCTCACGACCGTCGACATCCAGCAGCGGGCGCTCGACGACGACTACACCGTCGTCGAGGATTCCGGGACGCGCGTGACCGGGTTCCTCGCCGTCGACCCGCAGGCCCGGACGTCCGGGACCGATCCCCACTGGACCGACATCTCCGGCTCCACCCGCGCCACCACCCTCGGCTCGGACCTGCCCGGCCCGCCGTGGGGGACGTCGGCGTCCGCACTGACCGACGCCACCCCCGGGGCAGGAATGGAGGGCCGGACGCCGCCCGCCCCCGGCGCGTGGGGTGCGCTTGCGACCCCGGCGGGGACGGAGGGCCGGACGCCGCCGCTCCCATGGGGCGACCCGGACGCCGACCCGCTCACGGAGACGGGAACCGTCCTGCGCGGCGGGGGCCGCCAGCCCGTCGCGGAAGAACCCGCCCGCGTCCGGGGGCGGTGGGGCCGACTCGGCCGAGCCTCCGGCGCCGATGCCGCCCCGGCGAGTGGGCAGCCGGGCGGCCTGGGGGTTGCCGAGGCCCGCGGCGTCCCCGGCGCCCAGAGCGACGCGGCCCGCCGTCAGCCTGGCCCCTCCTCCCCACA
>CAYZXQ010000121.1:0-2092 GCA_964482465.1 uncultured Nigerium sp.
CGGCGCAGCGCCGCCTGCTCCAGCACGGCCGCGGCCCGGGCGGGCGCGACGCGGCGCCGAAGCCGCTGGGCGGCCGCCAGCGAACTGGGATCGGACTCGGCGATGGCCGCCGCGAGGGCGTCCGCGGCGTCCGGCGAGGTCAGCCAGCAGGCGTCCGCGAGCTCCACGTTCAGCCGACGACGTCGATGACGACGGCGCCCTCGGGGGTGACCTCGCCGCCGAGTTCCTTGAGGCGATCGACCCAGCCGGACGCGCGGACGGCGAGCCCATACTTGGCGTGGGTGGCCTCGCGCGCGGCCTGCAGCAGCGGACCGTCCAAGACGACCCGCGCTCGGCCTTCCAGCAGCGGCTGCTCGCGGTCGACCGCGCCGCGGGAATTGCAGGCCTGGACCGTCACCACCGGCGAGCCCGCCAGGCGGGGTGGCCAGGCGGTGATGTCGGGGGTCCAGAAGCCGACCTCGGCATCGGGCAGGGCCACGATCCGCTCGGCGCTCGCCTGGCGACCCCCGTCGGCGAACGTCGTGACGAGGATGTGGGAGGCGTCCGCGAGGGCCATCGCTCAGCCCTGGGGCAGTTCGCCGCCGCCGGTGGCGCGCGCCCGAATCTCCGCCTCGCGCTTGGCGCTGGCACCGTCGAGGGCGGCATGGCGAATGGACGAGGCCGTGCGGTTCGGCAGGCCGAGACCCAGACCGAGGACCACGCCCGCGCCCGCAGCCACGGCCGCGATGAGCGACGCGCTGACGAAGGGGTCCTGGATCGGCGTCGCACCGGTGTAGCGCTGCGCCGCCCCGATCAGCTCGCGGCTGTCGAGCGCGAACTTCGCGAGCAGCACGCCGACGGCGATCAGGCCGGCGACGCCGACGATGGCCAAGAGCCACTTGAGGATCTTCATGCGTCGACTCTAGTCAAGCCGGGGTCGGCGGCGCAGCCCCTCGGGCGAGCCTGCGTCGTCCCGCGGTCAACGCCCGAACCGCGGGCTAGGCTGAACACGGACAGACAGCCACCGAAGGGACAATCATGCGGGTACTGGTCACGGGCGGAGCCGGCTACATCGGTTCGCACACCGTCGTGGCGTTGCTGGAGGCGGGCCACGACGTGCTCATCGTCGACGACCTGTCCAACAGTTCCCCCGAGGCCGTGCGTCGCGTCGGGGAGCTTGCCGGGCGCGAGCCGGGCTTTGTCGAGGCGAACGTCCGCGACGCCGAGGCGCTGGACGCCGCGTTCGCGGCATTCTGCCCGGACGCCGTGATCCACTTCGCCGGCTGGAAGGCCGTGGGCGAGTCCACGCAGGTGCCGCTCACCTACTACCGGGAGAATCTCGGCTCCACCCTCACCCTGCTGGAGACGATGGCCGCGCACGGCTGCCACCAGCTCGTGTTCAGCTCGTCCGCCACCGTCTACGGCAGCTCCGAGCCCCCGTTCGCCGAGGACGCCCCCACGGGCGCCACCAACCCCTACGGCTGGACGAAGTGGATGATCGAGCAGATCCTCGCGGACGTGTCCGCGGCCGACCCCACCCTGTCCGTCGCGGTGCTGCGCTACTTCAACCCCATCGGCGCCCACTCCTCGGGCCGCATCGGCGAGGATCCCCAGGGCATCCCGAACAACCTGTTGCCGTTCGTCGCCCAGGTGGCGGCCGGACGCCGCGAGCGGTTGTCCGTCTTCGGGGACGACTACGACACCCCGGACGGCACGGGCGTCCGCGACTACATCCACGTGGTCGATCTCGCCGCCGGCCACCTCGCCGCGCTCGACGCCACGGCGGGGCGCCCGGGCTACCGCATCTGGAACCTCGGGACCGGCCAGGGCACGTCGGTCCTGGAGGTGGTGCGGGCGTTCGAGCGGGCCTCGGGGGTGACGATCCCGTTCACGATCGTGCCGCGGCGTCCGGGCGATGTCGCGCGATCGTTCGCCGATCCGGCCAAGGCGCAGGCAGAACTGGGCTGGTCCGCGACGCGCGGCATCGACGAGATGTGCGCGGACACCTACCGCTGGCAGGCCGGCAACCCCGACGGGTACGCGACCCCGACCGCCTAAGGAACCGCTGATTGATGCTGTTCTTGGCGAGGACGGGTCGGGCGAGATGAGCCGG
>CAYZXQ010000122.1:0-1994 GCA_964482465.1 uncultured Nigerium sp.
ACCACCACCTGACGGGCGACTCCATCGTGACGGTCCTGATGGACTTCGACGACCCCATGGCTGCGATCACGCACGAGTGAGCGCACGCCGCGGCCGAGACCGCGGGAGGCCAACCGCGGCGATGGCCACCATCGCCGCCGTGGGGAGGAGCCACACCCACACGAGCACGCCCGCGGGCTCCACCGGGGAGAGGATGGGGGAGGCCTGGGATGCAGTCAACACGAGCAACGCTCCGCCCAGTCGCCACCACCAACTGACGCTGGCCAGGAGGCACACCCCCGCCAGCACCAGCCACACCTGATGATGGGGCCACGACAGCGGGCTGATGAGGACCGACGCCACACCCGCAACCACCGTCGCCTGCAGCAGGTCGCCCTGGGCGTGATGGCGTCGCACCCGAATCATGGCCAGCGCGAACACCGCCGCGGCGAGCGCAGCCCACACAGGGGTGAGCAACGGCGGCTGGATCCCAGCCCGCAGGAGGGCCCCCATGAGGGACTGGTTGCGTCCCGCACCGAGATCCACGGCCCTTGAGGTGTCGAGCACGAGAGCGCTCCAGTAGATGAGCGAGTCCGACGGATAGGCGACCAGACCAACGATGCCTGCTGCCGCCCACACCCCGGTCGCTACTGCCGCCTGGCGCCATTGACGCGTGGCGAGGAATGCCGGGATGAAGATCAGCGGAGTCAGCTTGATGGCCCCGGCCAGTCCCGTGAGGACACCGCGCCAACGCGGAGGCACCACTCCCGAGAAGTCCGCGAGAACCATGAGACCGAGCAGGAGTGTCACCTGCCCGAGCGCCAGCGTCGAGAGGACGGGACGAGACGTCGCCAGGATCAGGAAAACCACGGAGGCCACGGCCACGAGGCCGGTCCGGGTGCGCGCCGCCGGCAGGAAGCCAGCCACCCAACGGGCAACGATCGACGCGATGAGGACCGCGGTCGCAACTACCCCGATGCTCCAGACCACTGCGTCCACCCGGAGCGGGAACCAGCGCAGTGGCTCGAACACGACCGCGGCAAACGGCGGGTACAGGAAGGCGTTCCCGTCGGCGTCCGCATAGTCGTAGAGCGAACCGTGCGAAGCCCGCACCAGCGCCTCGCGATAGATCGAGAGGTCGACCGGGGCGCCACCGTTCCGCGCCAGCGCACTCACGACCAACCCGACCGCCACGGCGAACCCCAGCGCGATGAGCGCGCGTCCCAGCCAGATACCCTGCCGTGTCGTCGTCATCCTGCCGCCTCCACTATCGCCGCCCGGAGGTGTTCGAGTTCGGACGCCAGCGCCGGGGCCGAGCGGTCGAGTACCTTCCGGACTTCCTCGAACCGCCACCTCCAATCCAGCCGTTGCAGCGCCATCGCATGGTTGCGGGCGGCCGCCTCCGGCGTCCATGCGTAGACCGCGGCGCGGAGGCGCCGCAGCCCCGCGTCGACGTCGAGGGACTCCAACTCCAGCAGCGCGCCCTCCCACAGCAGATCGCGGGTGGCCTGGCATTCCGGAGCGATCCCGGCGACGGTCGCGCCGTAGGCCAGAGCATCCGTCCAGCGGGCTGTCAGGTAGGCCCGGGTGGGGTGGGTGTAGGCCTCCGGGCTCGCGAGGTTGGAAAACGCCAAGGTGAACTTCGCACGAGACTGCGCCTCCCAGATGGCGGCCTGGTTGGCGCGCGGGTCGTCCCGGAACGGCAGTCGTCCGCGATACGTCAGCCCGCGCTCCCCCGCCCGACGAGTCAGTTCGGCGTCGTCGTTCCACGCCGCGGGTTGACGTCCGATCCGCTGAAGATCCACTGGACGCTCGGCGGGTGCGGTCGCGCCGAGGGCGTCGGTCCCGAAGGGAAGGAATGAGGTCGGAGTGCCGGTGAGTTCGGTCCAACGGTCGACCAATTCGCCGTCGGTGACGAAAAGGTGGTCGAACGCGCCACGGTGCCGGGCGACGCGGGGGATCCGATCGTCCCAGAAGCTGTCGATCACCCAGCCCACGACCCGGTCGAAGCCCCG
>CAYZXQ010000123.1:0-1896 GCA_964482465.1 uncultured Nigerium sp.
CCGCACCCCGCAGGATGGGCCCGACCGCGGGACGCGTCCCGTGGTGCCGACCGCTTTCACGCGAAGGGTCCCTCATGACCGCGAACGCCTCCCCCTCCTGGCGGGACAGCGACGCCGTTAGGGTGGCGCCATGACCTCCGCCACCCCCTCGCTGCGACTCACCCAGGCCGAACTCGCCGTGCTGGCCACGTTCTCGGGGACATCCTCGGCGGCTCGCACGTCCGCGATCCTGGGCTTGGACGCCCTCACGGCAAACCCGGACGTCGTCCAGGCCGGTTATGGGTCCCTCCTCGCCCGCGACCTCGCGGTCACGTCGGCGTCCGGACCCACCCTCAGCGACCGCGCCAATGCCGTCGCCGTGGCGTTCGCGGAGGCGGACGACTGGCTCTTCGCGTCCTTCGCGCACGCCGACGAACGGTCCGGACTGGTCGTGATCGGCTCGCCCCGCGTCACGCTCACCCTCGACGCGGGTGCCTACGGCGTACACGAGACGGTGGCCATGACGACCGACCGCGACGCGCTGGCTTTTCTGACGGATCGGCTCGAGCCCCTCACCTACGACCGCGACTCCCCTGCCATCGTGGCGATCCGGCGCGTGCCGGCCGACTCGGCCGACCCCGAGCGGTTCGCGAACCTCGTCGTCGCGGACGCCGACGCGTGGGCTCTCCCGATGACCAGCATGTTCACCGCCACCGGGACCTCGACCGAGATCATCGCGTCGCTCCGGCAAGCACTCGGCTACCACGACTGATCCCCCAGGAGGAGCCATGTCCCAGATGTCCGGCGCCGACGTCGCCGCCCTGCGGCAACTCGGCCACCAGATGGAGACCGCGGCCCAGGCACTCCAGCACGCCGTGACCGCCCTCGCCTCGAGTCTCGCCTCGGCAACGTGGCGGGGCGCGGACGCCCAGGGGTTCCGTCAGCTCTGGGAGGACACGCTGCGGGTCGACCTCGCCACCGTCGCCGATGCGCTGCAGCACCAGGGGTCGTCGCTGAGGCGGCAGGCCGACGACCAGGAAAGCGCCAGCTCCGGTGGCGCACTCGGTTTCGGGGGTGCCGGCGGCGCCGTTGGCGGTGCGGGCCTCGGGCACGGATCGGGTCCCGGTGCCCGACCCTTCCCACCCATCACGCTTCCGCCGGACGGCGGCGGGTTCCCGCAGTGGGATCCGCGGGATCCGGGCACCTACGACCGCGACGGCGATGGCTACGTGGACGGGTGTTTCCCGACGCTGCCGGGGGACGATCCGGGATTCGACACCCGGATCCCGACGCTCCCGGGGAACGATCCACAGCTTTCCCCCGGCGGCGAGCCCCGCCCGTGGGATCGCCACGTCCGCTTCCCCGCTCCCCCCGGCATCCACCCGGGTGCCGCGCTCACGCCCGGGTCCTTCCCGCGTGACCCCGGGTTCTACGCCTGGCCGGACTCGCCGCGGATCGAGGTGTCGCCCTTCCCGCCGGAGCCTCGGACCCTTCCGTTCCCGCCCCACGTCGTCCCTCACCCCGAGGGCCGCTGGCAGCCCCACCCGTTCCCCCTGCCCCGGACCGGCATCCACCCGTGGCCCCCGCTCGAACCGTTGCCCTGGCCGATCTACTCCGCGATCTAGACCCCCCGGACCCTCGACGCGCCGTCCCCCGACCGGTAGGCAGCGCGTTCGTCGTGCGCGCGGGTGCGTCATGCGCTGGTGGACGTCGGGTGTTCGATGTCCGGCGCGTGCGTCGTGCGGAGGGTGCCTCAGCGGACGCCAGCGAGATCGTCGGTCTGCTCGGCCCACGCCTGAGCGAGACGACGGGCGTCCGCTACCCGACGACCCGCGACGATCACCGCCGCGCCGACCGCGATCGCCACCCACACCCACCCGAACCTCGTCACGCGGCCATGCTAGGGAAACGCTGATC
>CAYZXQ010000124.1:0-1874 GCA_964482465.1 uncultured Nigerium sp.
CCTCAGGTGTCCCGGGGTGGTCGGTGAGGGACCCCCGGAACGGACGCCCGAGCCTGAGGTGTCCCGGAGTGGTCGGTGAGGGCCCGCCGGAACAGGCGTCCAGGCGTCAGGCGCCCCGACGCTGGGCGGCGGCCCATTCGTCGCGCAGGCCGACGGTCCGGTGGAAGAGCATCGGGCGCTCGGTGTCCGCGGCGAAGTAGCCCAGCCGCTCGAACTGCACGACCTCGCCGGGGGCGGTGTCCGCCAGGGCGGGCTCGACCTTGCAGCCGGTCAGCAGTTCGCGGCTGTGCGGGTTGAGGTCGTCCAGGGGGTTGCCGGTCTCGTCGCCGGGCAGCGCCGCGGTGAACAGGCGCTCGTAGAGAGCCACGTCCGCGTCCAGCGCGTGCGGCGCGGATACCCAGTGCATCGTGGACTTCACCTTGCGTCCGTCGGGGGAGTCGCCCCCCTTCGTCGCGGGGTCGTAGGTGCAGTTGACCTGCACGACCGCACCCGCGGCGTCCGTCACCACGTCGGTCGCCGTCACGAAGTAGGCGCCCCGCAGCCGTACCTCGCGCCCGGGCGTCAGCCGGAAGAACTTCGGCGGCGGCACCTGCGCGAAGTCGTCGGACTCGATGAACAGTTCGCCGGTGAAGGGCACGCTGCGGACGCCATCGCCGGGGTTCTCCGGGTTGTTGGCGACCGCGAAGTGCTCGACGACCGGCGCACCCGCGGCGTCCGTCGGCCAGTTCGTGATGACCAGCTTGAGCGGGCGCAGGACGGCCATGCGGCGCTGGGCGGTCCGGTTGAGCTCGCGGCGGACGAACGATTCGAACTCCTCGATGGCCTTGACCGAGTTATTGCGGGTGGTGCCGATCGCGGTCACGAAGTCGCGGATCGCGGCCGCCGGATACCCGCGGCGGCGCATGCCGCGCAGGGTGGGCATGCGGGGATCGTCCCAGCCGTCCAGGACACCCTCGGTGACCAGCCGCTTGAGCTGCCGCTTGCTGGTGACGATGTGGGTCAGCTCCAGCCGGGCGAACTCGCGCTGCTTCGGGGCGGGACCCTCCAAGGGCAACTGCGCGAGGAACCACTCGTACAGCGGCCGGTGGCTTTCGAACTCCAGCGAGCACAGCGAATGCGTGACGCCCTCGATGGCGTCGGACTGCCCGTGCGCCCAGTCATAGGTGGGGTAGAGGCACCACGCGTCGCCGGTGTTGTGGTGGTGGGCGTGCCGGATCCGGTACATGACCGGGTCGCGGAGCCACATGTTCTCGGCCTGCATGTCGATCTTCGCGCGCAGGACCCGCGACCCGTCCGGGAACTCGCCCGCCTTCATGCGGCGCAGCAGGTCGAGGTTCTCCTCAGGGGAGCGGTCGCGGAAGGGCGATTCCACGCCCGGGCGTCCGAACCCGCCGCGCTGGGCGGAGATCGTCTCGGCGTCCTGGTCGTCGACGTAGGCCTTGCCCTGGGTGACGAGGTACTCCGCCCAGGCGTAGAGCCGGTCGAAGTAGTCCGACGCGTGGACGACCGAGTGCGGCGTGTAGCCGAGCCAGGCGATGTCGTCCTTGATGGACTCGACGTACTCCGACTCCTCGGTGTCGGGATTGGTGTCGTCCAGGCGCAGGTTGTACACGCCGTCGAAGTCCTCGGCGATGCCGAAGTCGGTGACGATCGCTTTCGCGTGACCGATGTGCAGGTAGCCGTTGGGCTCCGGGGGGAACCGCGTCTGGACCCGGTCGTAGGTCCCGGCCTCGAGGTCGCGACGGATGAGGTCGCGGATGAAATCGTCCGGGGCGGTTACGGGTTCGGTCATGCGCGCAAGGTTACCGAAGCGTCCCCTCGCCCCGCGCGCCGGTCCCGGTCTCGTGCCGGACGCCCGCGCTCAGGAGGGCAGC
>CAYZXQ010000125.1:0-1693 GCA_964482465.1 uncultured Nigerium sp.
AGGAACGATGACGCGACCGCTAGCTCGGCTCGTGGGTGTGATGATCGGTGTTCTGGTCCTGGTGTCGGGGTGCGTGGTGCCGCAGCCTCACTTTCGGGATCGCGACGGGGGCCGTGCGTACTTGTTGGGTGAGTTGAAGGCGAAGTACGGGCGGGACTTCGTGTTGAAATCCGAGAACTTCGAGAACACCGGTGGGGCTACCTACTTCAGTGGCCGGATCCATCCGGTGGGTGCCCCGAGCCAAGAGGCGGGTGCGCGGGTCGGGGCGTACGGGCAGTTGGTGGACAGTTGGGGGGTGTGGCCGTTCGCGGATCGGATGACCGCGCAACCGAATCAGGCGTGTGCGTCGATCGCGTCGGCGACGAAGTCGTGCGTGGTCCGGCCGCGGGTGCCGGCGTCGAACAAGTACTGGGATCCTGCGATGCGCTTGGAGGATTTCCTCGCGCAATCCAACGCGGCCAACGATGTGATGGTCACCTACCTGGCGACGGATGAGCGCCAACTGGCGCCACAGATCCTGGCGCTGATCGACAAGCTGGATGCGGGTCAAGTCCAGTACGTGCTCATGGTGACGAGGGGCGGCGAACCGAACGTGGTGTTCACCCACATGACATCCCAGCCCAAACCGACCGTGCAGGAGATTCTCGACACGATCCCCTGAACGTCGGACGAGGTGGCACGTCGAGGACTCGTCAGGCGGCGATCCGTCCGGGCGCGTGACCCGATCGTGCCGCACGTGCCTGAGGCGACGCGGATCCGGACCACCCGGTTGAACGGTCCGTTCCGAGGAGTCCCACAGCGACGGCGATCACGAGGCCTGGAGGCGGCGTCCGGGAGCGTCGTCACCAAGCGGGACGCCATCCCTGCCCTGCCTCCACCTCGCGCTACGCGTCTGGGGCCAGAGCCGCCCGCATGGCCGGACAGGCCGAGGGGGTGAAACCGGCGCGCTCGTAGATCGACATGCCGGCCTGCGTCGCCATGAGTTCGGCGCGGCCGACCCCGAGACTGCGAGCCCAGTCCATGAGGGCGGCTACGGCGCGGCTTGCCAAACCGCCGCCTCGATACTCGGCAAGCGTGCAGACGTTGCCGATCAACACGTCACCGGCGGCCGCGTTCGGCGAGGGGGCGGCGTCCCGGCGGGTGCCGACCGCGCAGGCCACCACGCGGCCGTCGGCCTCAACCACGACGAAGCGGTGGTCCGGACTGGTCAGCCGCTCGGCGAACCAGCGGGCGGCGTCCGCGCGCCAGGCGGGGGCCGAAGCGTCCACGCCCATCGCGTCGAACATCATGGCGCGGAGCTCGACCAGGGTCGGGATGTCCTCCGCGCACGCGAGGCGAAGCTGGCTGCCCTCCATGGGCGCATGGTGTCAGGGTTGGCGGCCAACGTCCAGCGGCGCGGGCGTCGGGACAAGGCTGCGGACGCCGCGGCGTCCGGCTCCTCCGCGGTGGTGTTTAGCGGCGGTTGCGGGTGGTGAGGTGGGTGGGGGGTGTGAGGTGGGGTCGTCCGGCGGGGTTGATGGTGAGGTGCCAGCGGTGAGTGGGGGGTTGGTGGCGGGTTGGTTCGAGGAGGTTGTGGTGGTGGGGGCAGAGGAGGGCGAGGTTGTGGAGGGAGGTGTGGCCGCCTGCCCACCAGGGGGTGATGTGGTGGGCGTGGCAGGCGGGGGCGGGGGTGTGGCAGCCGGGGAACACGCAG
>CAYZXQ010000126.1:0-1648 GCA_964482465.1 uncultured Nigerium sp.
GACCTGGCCTCCCTCGCGATCAAACTCCGCACCCTCCAGGAGAGCCTCGACCGCATCCCCGCCACCACCGTGGCGATGTTGGCGGGCAGGACCCTCAAGCTCGACCGCCCCGTCACCCCGAACGGCACGGACATCAACCCCTCGCGCCTGCTCGCCCCGACCTCGGGGGCGTTCCCCTTCGTGGATCGCGGCGAGCTCCTGGAGCGCCTGTGGGCGTGGGTGACCAGCGACGAGGCGTTCGCCGTCCAGCTCGTGGGCGGCCCGGGCGGTAGCGGTAAGAGCCGCCTGGCGGTCGAGCTCTGCCGCCGCCTCACCGAGCATTCGCCCTGGTGGAGCGCGGGTTTCCTCGAATCGACGCCGACTGAGGCCGTCCTGGCGACGCTCGCCGGCCTCCCGCGCGGGCGGCTGATCGTCCTGGACTACGCCGAGACGCGCGTAGCCGACGTCGAGTCTGTCCTCGAGACGCTCGCGGACGCCGTGGCGCGCGATCCGCAGGGGTGGCTGAAGCCGGTGCGGGTGCTGCTGTTGATCCGGAACGCCTCGGCTTCGGACACCGCGAACAACCAGCCGGAGGAGCGGTGGCGGACGGCGGTCCGGCCGCCGAAGAACGAAGCCGTCCAAACCCTGATCGACAAGGCCGACGTGGCGACCCTGGAAGGCGGATCGCTCCCGCCCGCCGACCGCGAGGCGCTGTTCCGCACGGCCGTGGCGCGGCTGCCCCGCTACCGGGCTGCGCACACCGGCGAGGCGCCCCAGCCGGAGCTCCCCGACCTGAGCGATCCCGTCTACGACCAGCCCCTCACGGTCGCCATGGCCGCGTTCCTGACCGTGGCGGGCGGAGCGACGGCGGTCTCGACGCGGTCCGGACTGTTCGAGGGCATCCTCGAGCACGAATCTCGCTACTGGCAGAAATACGCGCAGGCGAACGACGTGGCGCTCACGCTCACAAGTGCCGAGCAACGCCAGATCGTCGCCCTCGCCACCCTCACCGACGCCGCGGACGGCACCGAGGCCGATGCCCTGCTGGCGGGGGTGAGCTTCCTCGTCGGCGACGCCAACGCCCAGACGCGCGGGAGGGCCCGAGGCTGGTTGAGAAAGCTCTACCCCAATCCCGACGGGCTGTGGGGCCACCTGACCCCCGACCGACTCGGCGAGTACCTCGTCGCCACCGAACTCGCGAGCCAGCCGAAGCTTCTCGCGGCCGCCCTGGATCCCGAGCGCACTCCCGAGCAGTGGGTGCGGCCCCTGCGGGTGCTCGCCCGGGCCTGCGTCGACCATCAGGCGCTCGCGGACGCCGTGGTGGCGCTCCTCGCCGATGCGCTCGAACCTGTGGCCACGAGTTGCCGGACCAGCGCGGAGCGTCCCGACCCCTGGGGTGCGGCCCCCGTGATCGAGGCGCTGACCATGCTCGTGGACGCCGTGGGCTCCCGACTTCCGCCCGAGGTGCTCGTGCGGGTATCGGGGCTGTTGGGACTGGGGAACCGGCTGTTGGCGGGGCTGTGCCTCGCGGTGGACGAAGCCGCGGCAGCCGCGACGACCGGCACGGACCATCCCGCGCTCCGCGCGCACGCGCTGGACCACTATGCGATCCGCTTGGGGGAGGTGGGGCGTCGGGAGGAGGCGCTGGTGGTGGCGGGGGAGGCCGTCG
>CAYZXQ010000127.1:0-1648 GCA_964482465.1 uncultured Nigerium sp.
GGGGGGTCAGCGTCGGACCGTCGACCGCGCGGAGGGTGACGGGGTGGTCTTCCCCGTCGGCTTGCCGGTGGCAGCAGCCGTTGCCTCGGGGTCGGACGCCGCCTCCGGGCTCGCTGCGCGGACCGGCGGAGTCCACACCGACGCGCCGGGCGACGGCGTCAAAACGGTGATCGGCTCAGTGCAGCCGCTGAGGGCCAGCAGCATCAGGACAGCCCCCGCCGCCAACATACGCCGCATCTCCATCCCCCTCTCGTCCGTCGATGGTAGTCCAGGTGGCAACGAAACGCAGCGGGGGCTTGCCGCGGTGCTCCCCGCTCGTGGTCGGCTCGTGCACGCTTCCGGACGGGGCGAGTATTGGCCCTGTGGCTAGCAAGGACGTCCTGGACCAGCCCCAAGCTGTCGCTGCGTAGCGGGTCCCGCCGGACTCACGTGAGGGGACAGGTGGCGGACGGGAGCGCGGTCGCGTGATCGGGATCAACCCTCGCGTCGCGGGCGTCGGGCCCGGACCCGGAATCGCGCGGCCTCGTGCGGGAGGTCCTGGGCTTCGAGCGGGCGCGGCTCGTGTCCGAGGAGGAGTTCCTGGGGACGCCTGATCGCCTCGACGGGGCCTTGTTCGGATCGGTGCACCCTACAGGGCGACGAATCCCCCGACGAGCGGTCAGGGGGGACTTGTCGGAACGTACAAGCGGCAAAGCCGGGAGTCCACGCGGTGGAGCCAAGGGGACTCGAACCCCTAACCCCCTGCTTGCAAAGCAGGTGCGCTGCCAATTGCGCCATGGCCCCGGACGCCGCACAGTGTACGCGGACGGCGTCCGCGGGCTCAAAGCGGAGGTGACGGGCGGCGTCCGGAACCTCCCCCCGGACCGAACGCGCGCGGGACCGCCGCAGGCACGGAGTCGCGCTCGTCCACGGGTCGGACTTGGGTGCAGCAACTAGGCTGGCTGCCATGTGGTCCACACGGACGCCTATGTGGTCCACACGGACGCCGCCGTGGCGGCAGAGGACGGTCGAGGACAACCATGGCTAAACCCCAACGCGCCGAGTCGGTCAACAAGACGCCCCGGCAGAAGTGGATCGCAGCGCTCAAATGGGCCGGGATCGTCGTCGTGACCCTCGGGGTCATCGGCGCGGGGTCGTTCGCTGCGCTCTACGTGGCGACCCCCATTCCCGACCCCAACAAGGACTTCCAGACCAACGTCTCGCAGCTGTACTACCGCGACGGCAAGACCCAGCTCGGGTCGTTCGCGGTACACAACCGGGCGTCCATCCCGCTGTCGGAGATGCCCGCGGCCGCCAAGGACTCCATCGTCGCGGCCGAGAACGAGACGTTCTGGACCGACCCCGGCGTCTCCGTGACCGGTCTGATGCGCGCCGTGGTCTCCGCGATCGGTCCCGGCAACACCGTCGGCGGGTCGACGATCACCCAGCAGTACGTCAAGGTCCTCTACCTCACCCAGGACAAGACCCTCACCCGCAAGCTCAAGGAGATCATGATCGCCTTGAAGGTGGGTCAGGAGCAGTCCAAGGAGCAGATCCTCGAGGGCTACCTCAACACCGTCTACTTCGGACGCGGCGCCTACGGCATCCAGGCGGCGTCCAAGGCGTTCTTCGACATCGACGCCAAGAACATGTCGACGGCCCAGTCGGT
>CAYZXQ010000128.1:0-1608 GCA_964482465.1 uncultured Nigerium sp.
GGTGGAGGTGGCGGGAGTCGAACCCGCGTCCTCAAGAGGCGAACCAGACATTCTCCGGGCGCAGCCGGTGGTGTCGTTTTCTCGGCCCCCGCGCTCGTCACCGGCGCGTCGCGGACAGGCCCAGCCCTGGTGAAGTCCCGATCGGCCGCCACGGCGTCGGCAGATCGGCAAGCCTTCTCAATGAGGCCAGGAACCGGACGGAAGGCTACGTCCGGGCTGACCCTTCGGTCGCTGTATCAGGCAGCGAGAGCGAAGTCAGTGCGCTGATTGTTGGCACTTATTGGTTTCCAGCGATCGTTAGCGAGATGTCGCTGGCTCCTCGGCCCGCTTCTCCTGGAACTACCGTCCCAAGTCGAAACCAGTCACCCCCTGTTGAGTTGTGCGTGGGCTCGCGCCCCGCCCGAGGCCTGACCCCGGACTACCTAGTATACGTCACGCGGAGGCGTCCGGCACGGGTCAGCGGCCGTTGGGGTCCAGGACGTTCCAGCGCAGGACGCGCATCACGGGGTTGGTCCAGAGCCGGCCCTGGCCGGCGCGCACCGCTCCGACGATGGTCAGGACGAGCCACGCGACCCACCACAGACCCGTGAACTGGTCGAGCAGCCGCAGGTCGGTGACCCCGCTCACGATGCCCAAGACGAGCAGCACGACGCTGGAGGTCAACTGCCAGTTGAAGGCGCGGGCGGCCTGCTTGCGAGCGAATGTTCCCGGGGCGGCCAGCGCCCACAGCAGCAGCGGCCCGAAGATCCACGACACGAACGGGAGCAGATGCGCCAGCACCCCGAGACCGGTGCCGTCGGGGGCGGCAGAGGCGACCAGGGCGGTCCGCGGAGCCGTCGCCCGGGGCGCAAGGCCGGCGCAGCAGGCGGTCAACTCGCTGCGGGTGTGAGCGGCCAGGGCGGCGCCCATGCGCGACTCGAACTCGACGCGGTCGATCCGGCCGTCCACGTACGCCTCCTTGAGCAGGTCTTCGACCCGCCCGCGCTCGACGGGGCTGGCGGGGAACGATGCGGCGGCAGGCGTAACAGGCATGCCCCCATCATGCGCGGGACGGCGCCGGGGCAGATCGGGCTTTTCCCCTCCCCCACCCCGTGCCCCTAGGCTGGCCGCCATGGAAACCCCTGACGTCGTCATCCCCGAGGGCCCCGCGCCCACCGAACTCCTCCTGGAGGATCTGGTCGTGGGCACCGGCCCCGAGGCCACGGCCGGCCGCCGTGTCGCCGTGCACTACGTGGGCGTCGCCTGGTCCGACGGCGTCCAATTCGACGCCAGCTACGGCCGCGGCGAGCCGCTCGTCTTCCAGTTGGGCGTCGGCCAGGTCATCCGCGGCTGGGACCAGGGCATCGCCGGCATGCGCGTGGGTGGACGCCGCCGCATCACCATCCCGCCGCACCTGGGCTACGGCGCCCGCGGCGCGGGCGGCGTCATCAAGCCCCACGAGACGCTGGTCTTCGTCTGCGATCTGGAGGGCGTCGCGTAGGAAACGCTGATCGATCATGTTCAGGCTGCGGCGGCCCGGATCGAGCGATCCGAACCCCCTCGATCTGGGCCCGCATGGTCCATACGAGCCCACGATCTCGTGGTTCCGGCTCATCTCGCCCGACCCGT
>CAYZXQ010000129.1:0-1579 GCA_964482465.1 uncultured Nigerium sp.
CAATAGACGCCGGGCGCGGCGGGCACCTCGGACGCCCACGTCCGCTTCGCGCGGCGCTGGGGCGAGACGCCGCGCGTGAATTCGAGCAGATCGTCCACGGTGGTGACGCCGAGGTTGCCGACGCGCTCCAGGAGGGCGTGGAGCACCCCGACGGTCGCGCGGGCGTCGGTGAGGGCGCGGTGGTTGGGCGTGACGGGCACCCGGAAGTGCGCGGAGAGCGTGGCGAGTTTGACGTTGGGCACCTCGTCGCGCAGCAACGCGCCGCGCGCGAGCCCAACCGTGTCGACCACCCGAGGATGCGGCCACGGGTAGCCGTACCGCTCGCACGCGCGGCGGAGGAAGCCGACATCGAACCGCGCGTTGTGCGCGACGAGGACGGCGCCGCGGGCGAACTCCAGGAACGCCGGGAGCACCTCGCCCAGCGTCGGAGCCCCCGCCACCATCGCGTCGGTGATGCCGGTCAGCACGCAGATGAGCGGCGGGATGCGCGTCTCGGGGTTGACCAGCGTCTGGAACTCGCCTTCCTCGATGCCCGCGCGCACTTTCACCGCCCCGAATTCCGTGATGGTGGCGTCGGGGCCGGCGCCCGTGGTCTCCAGATCCACCACGACGAACGTGGTGGTGGCGAGCGGCTCTCCCACCTCGTCGAGGGAGGGCTGGAGCAGGGCCATGGCGGTCATGGGGCCGACGCTAGGGGCTGGCTCAGACAAAATGTCGGAGCCCCTCGGCACAGTGGTGCGCATGAACGGTTTGGTGATCGATTGTGGGTGCTGCGTCATGCGCGGACGCGGCTGTCGCGACTGTGTCGTCTCGGCCCTGCTGGGTGCCGACGAGGCGCACCCCACGGTCTTGGCTCCCGACGAGCGGCGGGTCCTGGGGCTGTTCGCCGAGGCGGGGCTGTTGCCGCCCTTGCGGCTGGTCCGGGGGGTGGGAGAGCCCGAACCCGAACGATGGGCCGTCGGTGTGTGACGCGGTGCGGGCAGCGCCGCCGCGGGCGTTGCCCGTGGGCGTGGGGGGCCGGTGGGAGTGGCGCGTGCCGGGGCCGCTAGCGTGGGGCTGTGGGTCTGTCCTGGTCGCGACGTGCGCTGCTCGTGGGAGCAGCCGGTCTGCTGACGGGGTGCGTTCCTTCGCCCGGTCGGGCGCCCACGGGCGGGGGCGCCGCTGGGGGTCCGGACGCCGCGGGTGCGGCCCGGCTCGCGGCCCGCGTGGCCGCGGCGTGGGCGGCGGGGGATCGCCCCGGGTTCGTGGCTGCGCTCTCCCCGGGCGAGACCCGCCGCGCCGAGGTGATGTGGGACACGTGGCTCTCGCTCGCGCAGGTGCGGGTCACGGCAGGGGCTCTGGGGGGCAGCGGGCTCGCGGTGTCCTGGAGCCTGCCCGGTGAGCGGGTGGGGTGCACCGATGTCGTGACGGTGGCGGTGTCGGACGCCGGCCCGCGGCTCGTCCCGGGGGCGCGCTGGCCGCTGTGGTGGTCTCATCCGGTGGACGTGGCGTCGACGAGGGTGTCGTTGGCTGCCGGGGCTTCGGACGCCGACGCGCCCGCCGCCTCGAACGGGACCGCCTCCGGTTCGACTGGGACCGC